>JACQYT010000005.1 GCA_016208085.1 Elusimicrobiota bacterium
GGTATTTAAGAAAGAACTTCCACCAGTTGCCATTATGAAGGAGAATGGTTCTCAGCTTGATACCGCCAACATATTCCATGTGAACAGTATAGTTAAAAAAAACTCAAAAGGAAAGTTGCCCCCGAAGGGGGCCTAATTTAAGATGCCCGGTGGATCCGAACCCAGATCAACAAAAGCCGAGACGTCTTTGTGTATTTCTGCAATAAAACCTTTTACAATGCCATGAAGAATGCGCAGACATTGAGGGATCTGCTCATTAAAGAAAACTTCTAACCGTGTTGAATGGAGCGTGTCGTGTAGGGAATACATAGTATCTGCTCGGAAAGTCCTCGCAGATACTTGATTACAGCGATTAACAGGACGATTACGGCGATAATATCCAATGAAGTTATCGCTGTCATCGCAGTAAAAAATCGTTGTAATCATAGTTCCTGCGACTTTTTGAGCAGGAACTACATAAGGAGTCAATCATGCCAATCCAGAAAATCATGTTTCCGAGAGCCAGAATTCCTTACGGGACCTGGGGGAGCAGCTATTTTCCCGCCTGGCAGGCGTCGCCTCTGGCCGAAGTCAATATCGGCCAGTTTGCCGCCGAGGCGATGAACAAGGTCCTGGGTATAAGAAAAGTTCCCAAAACGGAGCTTGACTACCTTATTACCGGTTCCACCATACCCTGGCATTGGAAATTCTGGAATTCACCGATGCTCGCAAGCTGCCTGGGCCGCCGGGTCCCCGGCTGCCATCTGGAACAGGCCTGCGCCACGGGCTTGAAGGCCGTGACCCTCGCCGCCGCCGAGGTGGAGAGCGGCTCCAAGGACGTGGTCGGGGTATTAACCTTTGACAGGACGAGCGATTCGCCGGCGGGCGTTTTCCCTGAGCGGCGGGCCTACCGCAGGACAGAAGCCTTAAGCGATGTCTGGGACAACTTCGGATTTGATCCGGCCACCGGCAAAGCTATGATCGCCTGCGCCGGCAATGCCGCCCGGAAATATAAACTGGAGCGCAAAGAAGTGGATGAATTGTCCCTGCACCGTCATGAGCAGTACTATAAGGCCCAGGCAGCGGGATTCCTGAAAAAGGTTCTTGTGCCGTTTGAAGTCCTGGACGTCCAGGGCCGCGTAATGGGAGTCATTGACTCGGACATCGGGGCGGCCCGTCCGACTTTGCGGGGGCTCAGGGCTTTGAGAGAGATTGACACCTGCGTAACCGGCGGGACCCAGACCCATCCCTCGGACGGCATGGCGTGTCTGCTGGTTGCCACCAGCGAAAAAGCCAGGGAGCTCAGCCGCCGGCCCGAAATTGACATCCAGTTTGTGGCTGAAACCGAAGCAAGGACGCATCCCAGTCTCATGCCGGAGGCCCCGGCGATAGCGGTAAAAGAACTGCTCCGCAGGACAGGGCTTGCGATCAAGGATATCTCCGTGGTGAAATCCCATAACCCGTTCGCCATAAATGACGCCGTGTTTGCCAAAGAGCTAAAATATGACTGGCACAAGATGAACAGAACCGGCTGCTCGCTGGTCTGGGGACACCCTCAGGGACCAACGCTTACGCGCCTTCTGATAGAAGGCCTGGAAGAATCAGCGGACATGGGCGGCGGCTACGTCCTGTTGATGGGCTGCGCCGCCGGCGACGTAGGCATAGCCGCGCTGCTGCGGGTGGGATGACACATGCGAATTTCATGCAAATTAACGGTTCCTGCAAATAATGACGCTCATTTAAGCCCAGTAGCCCGGGCGCGCGAGGCTCCCCAGACCCCTGACTTTTCGAAGAGACTGGAAAACTTCTTTCAGCTCTCCAAGGAGCTTCCCGCGGGCTGGGGGCCGGCGGCGGAGCTGGTCGAGCGCCTGCCCAAACCGGGCGGCAAGATTCGCGAAATGGGAACGCCGCCTTTCTGGCGCGGAGAGCTCGGTTTTGAATCGACGCTGACGCAATACTACAAGCTGGCTCGCGACCACGCCCTGGCCTTGATGCAGGAACCGAACAAGCCGGAAGGCAAGGACGACTGATGCGCTCATTGCCGCCTGCAAGGAGTTCGAGGAAAGAGCGGGCGCCTTGCTCAGCGCCCGCGGAGCCAAAGGCGAAACTGTGAGGCAAGCCATCACGCGTCTACCGGACAAGTTCTCTATTCGCGAGTTGATTCGTGTATGCCCTGGCGTCAGCCGTCCAATGATTCGCGTCATCCTGGAGGCTATGCGGGAGGAAGGGAAACTCAAGGTGCTGGGAACGGGGCGAGGGGCGATGTGGCAGAAAACGCGATAATAGGCCACAAACGTGATAATAAACATGATAATAATGGCTAATATGCTTTTAAGGACACCCGAAAATTGCAGCAATTTTCGGGTTAGTTGAATAGGGCAAATAAAAATTCAAGGAAGGAAACAATATGACAATCTCGACAATCTCGGCGATTTCGGCGATGAGACAGTCCACCCTGCAAACCCTGGGGTTGGGGACGGCGCTGGAAATTTTCCGCAATGGACGGCTCCCCGCAAGCGCGAGGGACCTGGTGGATGAAGTCTTCGGAAAAGTCGGAGACCGGGGGGCATTAGTTATTTCCGGGGCCAACGGCATTGTGGGCGCCGGTAAAGCGATGCAGCTGGGTTCCAGGCTGGAGCCGTTCGGAGTGCCTATCTTAGCCCTTGATTTTCCCGGCGCGAGCGACGGGATGGGCAGGCATTATCCGGGGCTGGCAAAAACCTTCGGCCGGGAGGGGGCCGCCAGGATCATGGAGAATATAATCCGCATGAGCTATAACGGGCTGTGTCTGCCGCAGCAACTCAAGGGCCTTAAGCCGAGGTTCCTTCTGGAAGCTATCCCGGAAATCCTGGATGCCAAAAAAGCGCATTACAAGCTCTTCCGCAGCGCCTTTCCGGAGCTGGAGATCCGCTCTGTCACGTCGGGCTTTCCGAGCTCCGAGCTCGGGGTGGGGATCGCGCATCCCGCATTCCCCCACGAAATAAGCAAGATATGGGAAATGGTGGAATCCAATCCCTCATCCCTCATCCCTCATCCCTCCCCCATCCCCCGGCTTTTCTGGGCGCTGGGAATGATACCCGTCCCCGTAAGCGATAACTGGTCTTTCGTGCTGGACGTGCTGTTTTGCGGAGCCACCCTGGCGGCACTGAGATATCACCAGGCTTCCAACATGCCGTACTGGAAGATAGACAAATATTTCCGCAAGCTTCTGGGGGCAAACCCGTTCAGGGCTCACGACGCCATCGGCGCCAAAGGGGCTAATTTCCTGACCTGGTCATGCCTCCATCACCTAAAGCGGCAATACGGCGCTCTGTTTGAACCGAATGCCGATCTTAATGAGCGCAAAGATACGGGGCAGGAGTATTACCCGCTAAACCACTTCAGGCCGCTTGTAAACTGGTCTTTCGGACGGGATGAAGAAGAAGACTTTAAAATCCGAATTTTGGGCCCGCTGTTCCAGATGACCAGCCTCATTTTACACGAAAAGCGTTCTCACCTTGCGCATGTCAATGCCATAGGCGAGCTGTGCGCCCAGTTCAGGCGCGGCATCCTGGCGGTGATCCGCGGCGCAGGCTACGAGGCTGCGATGAAGATAGTAAAAGACTATCACAAACTGCATCCCCAGGCGAAGAAATGCTGGTATCCGGAGGCGTTTGAGCAAATAGGAACTCCCGAGTGGCAGCAGCTCTATGTCAACGCCGAGCATAACGGGCGTGCGGGAATTATAACCGTGAGCCGCGAAAGCTACAACAGCGATGTGGACGCGGAACTGAACCGCGCTATTGACTGGCTGGCTGGTGAAAACATTGAAAGAGTTATAATTACCGGGGATTTTCACCTCTCAACGCAGATGGTCGGAGCCGATACGGCGGATTTTTATCCCGCTCTCAGCGACGTCAAAGAGGGCTTGAGGATTTCCGGGGACTGGTCCAGGACCGCCCGCCGGCTGCATGATGACTTCAAAGTTTCCGTCGGCTTTATAGGCGGCAAACGCTGCTTCGGCGGTTTCCTTGAACTTCTCATGCACTGTCACTACCTGGTCAGCGTTGAAGAAGCCGGTTTGGGCATGCCGGAGGTGACTTTGCCCGTCGTTCCAGGCATGGAGGGCTGCCACTGGCCGTTCCGCAAAACCGCTCCGGAGAAGTGGCCCGGCCTTTTGAGGCTGCTGCTCTCGGGCAGCCCGGTCCGCGCGAAAGAGGCGGTAGGCCGGCTTGTAGACTACGCGGGGCCTATAGACAAATGTCTGCAAACAGCCTGGAAGATAGTGACGGGAGCGGACCACAACGTCGCCAGGCGCAAGGTGAAAGAGGCCGCGCTCAAAAAATTGCCGAAGGATCTCGCGCTACCGGATTCTGAAAACAATGCCGTTGAAGCCGGAAGAAAAGCGATCTTTGAGTGTATTCAGGCTTCCTGCGCCGCGACTTCCTCCGAGGCGCTTCTCATCCAGGCAAAGCATTCCGCCGGGTTTATGGCAAGCCCCGCCTGCCGAACCGGCAGAATAGGCGCGGAACTAAAGAAGACGATGGAGGTCTAGTATACGCGGCGCTAAATTCTGAGCTGGTTTTTGAGCGATGATTTTGCAAATATTAAGCGGACTAACATCTGCTTGTAGCGGGCAGATTTATCTGCCAGGAAAATGTCGCATAAATGCGACCGCTACAAATCATGAAACCCAATCAGAATTTAACGCTATGTGTACTAGCCGGCGGGGCTGTTCGCATCGTTGCTATAAATGTACAATGGTAGGATTAAATCCGGGAGGCGATTTATGAAAATAGCGCTTAGTCTGATATTAGCGGTACTGGCGGCGGCGGGCTGCGGACCCCGCGAGAAGGTGGCACGGATAGCGGCGGCGATGCCTTTAACCGGCGATATGGGCACGGAAGGGCAGGGAGTGCTCCGCGCCGTGGAACTGGCGGTGGCGGAAGCAAACGTTTCCAAAAGATTTCCTTTTAAGCTGGAAGTGCGGGCTCTGGACGACCGGGCCGACCCCAAGGAGGCGGTCAACGTGGCCAATCTGATCGTTTCCGATTCCCGGGTTATCGCCGTGGTGGGGCATTACAATTCCGGCTGCTCCATCCCCGCTTCCCAGGTGTATTCCCGGGTGGGGCTGCCCATGATTTCTCCGGCTTCCACCAACCCCAAGCTGACCCAGCAGCAGCTCGACTCCGGCTGGACCGGCGTCAGAAATATTTTCCGGGTGGTGCCTACCGACGACATCCAGGGCTCTTTCTCCGCCGACTTCATTTACCAAAAGCTCAAGCTCAGGCGCTTCGCGGTTCTGCATGACAAGACCCCATATGGCCAGGGGCTGGCCGAGCAGTTTCAGAAGCGCTTTCTGGAGGATGGCGGGAAGGTGTTGAGTTTTGACGGCGTCTCGGTCGGGGACAGGGATTTCAAGGCTCTGCTCACCCGCATCAAGGCCTTAAATCCCGACGGCGTCTATTTCGGAGGCCTCTACACCGAGACCGGGCTGCTGCTCAAGCAGGCGCGGGAACTGGGTCTCGCCGTCAGGTTCTTTTCCGGCGACGGCTCCAAGACTACCGGCCTTTTTGACGTGGCGGGCCCGGCGGCGGACGGGGCCTACCTGACCATCACCGGAATCCCGGTGGAGTACCTTGCCGGCGCCAGGGATTTCATCCAAAAGTACCACCAGCGCTACCCCGCAATGGAGCTGAAGCCTTTCGACCATTTCGGCTACGAGGCAACCAACATCATTCTGGAAGGCCTGGCCGCTGTGGCGCCGTCCCCGGATTCCCTGGCCGCCATCCCGGCCTTGAGAGCCGCTCTGGTCCGGAAATTGAGGGACACCCGCTACACCGGGCTTCTGGGCGTCACCACTTTTGATGAGAAAGGGGACACCCTGAACAAGATCATCACCATGACCCAGGCGCGATATCATGACCGCTCCTTTGAGCCTCTTCAATAAAGAGATTACAGTGATAAGGAGGAGATTGCGGAGATAAAATAAAACGATTATGGCGATAAGGAGCCAATCACTGTAATCTCCTCATATGCTTCTTCAACAACTGGTCAACGGGCTGACTCTGGGGGCCATCTATTCGCTGATCGCCCTGGGCTACACCCTGGTTTACGGGATTTTGATGTTGATCAACTTCGCCCACTCCGAGGTGCTGATGGTGGGCGCCTTCGTCGGGCTGGGGGTGCAGCTTTTTTTCCCCCCCTCCCTGACCTCGGGCCCGCTTGGACTGGCGCTGGTGTTTACCCTGGCGATGGCCGCTGCGGGCGCGCTTAATGTGGTGGTGGAAAGGCTGGCCTATCGCCCGCTGCGCAATATCTCGCGCCTGGCTCCGCTGATTTCGGCCATCGGCGTCTCCATCATCCTCCAGAACGCCGTTTTTCTGTGGGTGAGCAACCAGTCCCAGACTTTCCCCGACATCATGAAGATGCGTAGTTTCCAGTTCGCCGGGGCCGACATCAGCTCCCTTCAAATCGTCATCCTGTTCACGGCTCTGGGCCTGATGGCGGCGCTGCACTTTTTCATCCAAAAAACCAGGGTGGGAAAGGCCATGCGGGCCTGCGCCGACGACATGGAGGCGGCGGAGTTGATGGGCATTGACACCAAACGGATCGTTGCGGTCACTTTTCTTGTGGGAGGGGCGTTGGGCGGAGCCGCCGGGGCGCTCAACGGAATGTACTACGGCTCGATCAAGTACAACCTGGGATTTCTGCCGGGGATGAAAGCTTTCACCGCCGCGGTGCTGGGCGGCATCGGCAATATACAGGGAGCGGTTTTAGGCGGCTTCATCCTGGGGCTGCTTGAGGTGGCGGTGGCGGGCTATCTTCCCAACGGCGCCGAATGGAAGGACGTGATTGCGTTCGTGGTCCTTATCTGCGTGCTGCTGGCGCGCCCCTCGGGCATTTTGGGCGAGAAGATAGGCGAAAAAGTATGAGCGTCAAAAAATACGCTTTTAAGGCCGGCTTGTTCGCGGCGCTGGTGGTGTTTCCTCTGCTGGTCAGAGACACCTCCCTGGCGCACCTGATCCGCTCGGCCGGAACAGTGGGGCTTGCCGTGCTGCTGGCGCTGGGGCTCAATTTCACGCTGGGCTATGTCGGGCTTTTTGACCTGGGCTACATCGCATTCTACGCCATCGGAGCCTATACCGCCGCGATTTTATCTATACACGGCTGGAGCTTCTGGCTGATTCTGCCGGTCGCGGTCGCCGTTGCCGCCGCCATCCGCGTACTGGTGGGCGTTTCTATCCTGAGGCTCCGGGGAGACTACCTGGCCATCGTCACCATGGGATTCGGCGAGATCACACGGCTGACCATCAACAACCTGGATTTTCTGACCAACGGCCCCAAGGGCCTGCCCAGGGTGGGCGAGGTGATCAGGCCGGTGGAGTTCTTCGGCTACCAATTGGGGCTGGATCCCTCCAATACCGATTTTTACTATCTGATCCTGGCCTTTATCGCGCTGGCGGCGGTTCTGTGCCGCCGCCTGGAGGATTCACGGCTGGGCCGAGAGTGGGTGGCGATCCGTGAGGATGAGGTGGCGGCGGAACTGATGGGCCTCCCCGTAGCCCGGCTGAAGCTTCTGGCATTCACCATCAGCGCGGCGTTTGCGGCGGCGGCGGGAGTCATCTTCGCCCACTGGGAAAGGTTCGTTACGCCTGAATCCTTCGTTTTCTGGGAATCCATCCTGATCGTTGCCATGATCGTGCTGGGCGGGATGGGCTCCATCCCCGGGGTGATCCTGGGGGCGGTTATCCTGGCGGGCACGCCTCAGCTCCTGCAGGCCGGGGCTGAGTTTCTCACGCCATATCTGGGAGCCGGCTTCATCAACTACCGCTACCTGATCTTCGGGCTGGTGATGGTGCTGATGGTCATTTTCCGCCCGCAGGGAATACTGCCTTCCAAGAGGCGCGAAGCCGAACTGACGCAGAAAGAGGCGGGTGTTCCATGACGGCCCCGCCCGCCGGTCGTTTGGAGGGTCAGGAACTGCTGGTGGTTAAAGGGCTCTCCCAGCAATTCGGGGGGCTCAAGGCGATGGAAGGGCTGGACCTGGTTCTGCGCGAAGGGGAGATAGTCAGCCTGATCGGCCCTAACGGGGCGGGCAAAACCACTTTCTTCAACGTGCTCACCGGAGTCTATCCCGGCAGCAGGGGCTCCATCCGCTTCAGGGGCATTGAGATCCGGGGCAGAAAATCCCATGAAATCACCGCCAGGGGGATCGCCCGCACTTTCCAGAATATCCGCCTGTTCGCCAACATGACCGCTTTGGAGAACGTGATGGTGGCCCGGCACTGCCGTACTCCCAACGAGATACTCCCCGCCCTGCTCAGAACCCGGGCCTTCTACCGGGAGGAACAGGGTATTGAAGACGCCGCCAAGGAGCTTTTGACTTATGTCGGGTTGCGCAGCGTGGGAAACCACCTGGCCAGAAACCTGTCATATGGCGACCAAAGGCGGCTGGAGGTCGCCCGGGCGCTGGCCACCGAGCCCGGGCTACTGATCCTGGACGAGCCGACCGCCGGTATGAACTGCGGGGAGTGCGAAGGCATGGTGGAACTTATCCGCAAAATCCAAAGCCGCGGCGTCACCATCCTGCTCATCGAGCATCAGATGCGGGTGGTGATGGGCATTTCCGACCGAGTGCTGGTCCTGGATTACGGGGTCAAGATCGCGGACGGATCTCCCCAGGAAGTTCAGAAAGACCCCCTGGTGATCGAAGCTTACCTGGGTAAGGAGCCGTTAAGAAATAACTGACACATTTGGAGGCACAGCTTTGAGCTGGATGCAAGGCGCGACGACGATGGTGTAGCAGAGCTACATTGAGGAGGAGCAACGCAGCAGCCGGCCAAAGATGTGCCTCCCCCAGGGGGTCACTCGTCGCTTGCGTAGCGCTGCTACGCCGCGTTCCTCGTTCCTTGTTTCGCTGCAAAACCGGTCAGCCAAATGTATCAGTTATTTCTTAACGGCTCCTAAGGAAGCGGCATGACGACCAACCCTGTGAAGCCCCTGCTTGAAGTTAAGAATGTTCATGCCGTTTACGGCAGGAAGATCCGCGCGCTGAAGGGGGTCAGCGTGGAACTTCATGCGGGGGAGATAGTAGCCTTGATTGGCAACAACGGCGCCGGCAAGACCACTATGCTCAAAACCATCTCCGGCATCCTGACGCCGGAGTCCGGAGAGGTTCTTTACCAGGGGCGCCGGATTTCGGGAATGGAACCCCACCGCATCGCGCGGCTGGGGATAGCCCACGTTCCGGAAGGCAGGCATGTCTTCCCCCGGTTGACGGTGATGGAAAATCTGGAGATGGGAGCCTATTGCCGGAAAGAGGCTTCTCTGCTGGACGAATACCGCAGGATTTTTGACCTATTTCCGCTTCTGGGCCGGCGCAGGGCGCAATTGGCGGGAACCCTGTCAGGGGGCGAACAGCAGATGCTGGCCATGGGCAGGGCGCTGATGGCCTCCCCTAAGCTGCTGATGCTTGATGAGCCTTCCATGGGGCTGTCTCCGGCGCTGGTGGACAAGATTTTTGACATCATCCGCAAAATCAACCAACTGGGAACCCCGATCTTCCTGGTGGAGCAGAACGCCAGGAAGGCGCTGCAAGTGGCCTCGCGGGGCTATGTCCTGGAGACGGGAAACCTGGCGCTTTCCGGTTCCGCTTCAAACCTTCTGCACAATAAGGCTGTCCGGCACGCCTACCTGGGAATCGCCGGCTGAGGGGATTGACTAAAAATTTTTGCCGCAATAAAATGTTGTCGGACAACATTTTATAAGGAGATAGAAACTATGGTAGATGATGTTTTTAGTATAATTGCGGCAACTGGATTCACAGTTGCATTTTTTCATGCCGCCATCCCTACACATTGGCTGCCTTTTGTTTTAACCGCCCGGGCGCAAAGATGGAACCATACCAAAACGCTTTTAATAACAGCATTGGCCGGCGCCGGCCATGTTTTGTTCACGACCGTTCTGGGAGTATTAGTTGTCTGGTTTGGTAGGGGATTAAGCAATAAAGTCGGCCGGATATTCCCTTTTATCGCCGGAGGCGGATTGCTTTTATTCGGAATTTATTATCTTGTGCGTCAATTTAAAGGAGCTGGGCGCGCCAATCATCACCATGACCGCCATGCGCGCGAGGCAGGGGGTCATCATGAACATCAACATGATTTGATGCACGAGAAAGAGCCCCTTAAGACTTCAGATTGGGCTGCCATTGGAAGCTTATTTACTCTGCTGACTTTTTCTCCTTGCGAGGGATTCTTACCGGTTTATCTGACAGGCATTGGATACGGCTGGTTCGGGTTTTTTGTTTTAAGCGGAATTTTGGCAGGCGCAACTCTGGGAGGCATGATTCTATTTACCTGGCTTACGCTGCTTGGGATCGAAAAAATAAAATGGAAGTTTTTTGAAAAATACGAAGCGGGAATCCTCGGCGGCTTGCTTTGTCTGCTGGGAATTCTGGTTATATTTTTTGAACATTGAGCAGTATCCTTCAGCCTTCATCCTTTAAACCTGTTTTTTCTCTTGACATTAATCAATTATTTTGAGAAACTGGTGGCAGTAGCAAACTCCAGCCTTGTAGGAGGACTGAATGAAAAACCTGATACTCGCAGCCGCCCTGGCCGTTACCCCGGGCATAACCAACGCCGCTAACCTCCTGGATTTTGACAATCCCGGAAACACCGACCTGACCGCAGCCATCGGGGCCGTCCAGGTCCCGCTGATCGCCGGCCAGAATGAAGAACTGATCCCGGCCTCCGCCTTCCCCAGAATAGTTGGCGGCGTGGAAGCGACCAAGGGCGAATTCCCTTTCATCGTTTCCCTGCAGAGTTCCTACGGCAGCCATGTCTGCGGCGGTTCGCTCATTAAGAAGAACTGGGTGCTCACAGCGGCCCACTGCGTCGGTTACTTTAAATCCGTAGTGGTCGGTCTCCACACCCAGGGCGTTACCACCGGCACCGAGAAGTTCACCGTCCTGCAGACAGTAAAGCATCCTGACTGGAACTCCAGCACACTGTCCAACGACTACGCGCTGGCGAAACTCAGCGGCGACTCTAGGTTCGCCCCCGTAGCCCTTCAATCCACGGAACTCAGCGGCAACGTGAACTTCATCACCGCCGGCTGGGGCACCACCAGCGAATCGGGCAGCCTTTCCAAGAACCTCCTTAAGGTCACCGTGCCGATGGTCTCCCAGGAGACCTGCAGCGCGTCCTACCCCGACTCGATAAACGATTCCATGATCTGCGCGGGCTACCCTGAAGGCGGTAAGGACTCCTGCCAGGGCGACAGCGGCGGCCCCCTGGTGACCGGCGGCGGCTTCTCCATGACCCTGGCCGGTATAGTAAGCTGGGGCGAAGGCTGCGCCCGCCCCAACAAGTACGGCGTATACTCCAAAGTTAACGCCGCCCTGACCTGGATAAACGAGACCGCGAAGTAATTAATCAACCAGTCAACTTGTCGCTACATGGAGGTGACTATGCGTAGATTCCTGCCGTTCTTTTTTGCCATACCCGTCTTTCTAATCACCGCGCAGTCCACGGCGTCTTCCCTTCTGGACTTCGACCAGGGCGTGGATGTGCGTCCGGTGATCCGGCAGGCCGGGGAGATCGCTGTGCCCGGGGGCGACGCGGTCTCTCCGGAGACGATCCCCGCTAACGCCGACGACACGGTCTGGATCAGCATCTCCCGCAATGACGCGGGCGCGCTGGGCGACGAGCTCCTCAAGCGCGCGCTCGTCGGCCAGAACGACAGCATTTCCATCTACGAGCTCAAGGTCTCCGGGCTTGATCCCCTCGCCGCCGCCATGCAGCGCAGGTTCCACATGTCCCCCGGGTTCTTCACCCATGACTCCCTGGCCTCCGCGCTCGAGGACCTCAGCCAGCCGCCGCCCGCCGCGGCCAGGGCCTTCAGCATAGATCAGGGGGAGAAGGTGGCGGCGATGCTGAAACTGGTCAACGAGGATGCCGTCACCGCCATAATCAGCCGTCTCTCCGAATACAAGAACAGATACTACCGCAGCGTCACTGGCGTCGCCTCCTCTAAGTGGATCTACGACCATTGGAAGGAACTTAGCGCAGGCCGCTCCGATATCACCGTGACTGCCTTCCCCCACAGCGCCTACCCCCAGGAATCGGTCATCCTGACGGTGCGCGGAACTATAGAGCCCGACAAGGTCGTGGTCGTAGGTGCGCACCAGGACTCTACTGCCGGCGGCAGCGACAAGCCGGCTCCGGGCGCCGACGACAACGCCTCCGGGATCGCAGTGGTCAACGAGGTTATCCGCGTGGTGGCGGCCTCGGGCTACAAACCCGCGCAGACGCTCAAATTCATGGCGTTCGCGGCGGAGGAAGTCGGCCTGCGGGGCTCGCAGGAGATTGCAGCCGGCTTCAAAAAGGAAGGCGTGGCCGTGCAGGGCATGCTCAATCTGGATATGACCAATTACAAAGGTTCGGCCGAAGACATCTTCTTTATCTCGGACAATACCAACGCGCCACAAAACGCCTTCCTCGGCAAGCTGGTTAGCACCTACACCGGCTACAACTGGGCGGCAACCAGGTGCGGCTATGGGTGCTCCGACCACGCCTCCTGGACAAAGAACGGCTTCGCCGCCTCCTTCCCGTTCGAGGCCAAAATGGGGGAGGACAACCCGAACATCCATACAGCCAAGGACACCCTCGCCCAGATGGGCGGGCGCGCCACGCACAGTTTCAAATTCGCGAAACTCGCGGTGGCTTATATCGTTGAAATGGCAAAATAAAGGCGGTAGAACAATGATCCGAAACAGCATAGCGTCGCTCGCAGCCGCAGTCCTGCTGGCCGGTCTGGCCGCGCAGCCGTCAGTAGTCAAGGTCTGCCGGGGCTTTCTCCCGGAGAACGCCCTGAGTATTCCGGTCGGCTCCCTGGAGGACAGGGGGATCAAGCAGGAAGAATTCAACGCCGTCCTGGACACCGTTGAGAAGATCTACAGGCCCATCGTGGCCGAGCGCGGCGCTACCCTTGTAGTCAACCGCAAGTGGGACGACAACACGGTTAACGCCTCTGCCCAGCAGAGTGGTAAAAAGTGGATAATCAACATGTACGGCGGTCTGGCGCGCCACGCCGCCATCACACAGGACGGTTTCGCCCTGGTGGCCTGCCACGAGATGGCGCACCACCTTGGAGGCGCCCCGAAGTCCTCGGGCTGGGTCGGCTCCTGGGCTACCATAGAGGGACAGGCGGACTACGCCGGCAACCTCAAATGCATGCGCCGGGTTCTCTCCGACGCCTCAAGTTCCGGCTTCACAAGGCCGCGCTCTGACGACCCGATCGCGGTGGAAACCTGCGACAAGGCCTTCTCCGCGCCGGCCGATAAACTCGTCTGCCTGAGGGGCGTGATGGCGGGGAAGTCGGTCAGCGCTTTGTTCAAAGCCCTGTCCAACGACGCGAAGGACCCTCAACTTAATACACCCGACCCTGCCGTGGTCGCCGCCATGTATCAAAAACATCCCAAGACGCAGTGTCGGCTGGACACCTACTTTCAGGGGTCGCAGTGCGGCAGGCCGGTCTCGGAGGAGGTCAGTGATACGGACGTTTTCTCCGGCACCTGCAACGCCAAGACCGGCCAGTCCTCGGGCCTGCGGCCCCGGTGCTGGTACAAGCCGCCGGCCGGGGAACCGCAGCTGCTGAGCATGCCTGCGGTAATTGCGGAGGTGTCCTGGACGCCCGCCGGGCCCGGGCCGGTTCACCCACAGCGGACATTCGTGGGCGCTTTCTCCGAACTCATGAGCCAGGAGCTCTGGAAAGGCCGCTGACGGTAGGGTGTAGGGTGTAGGGTGTAGGGTGTAGGGTGTAGGGTGTAGGGTACAAGGAGTTCCTTATAATTTTACCCATTCTACGAAATGAAGCGCCGCCGGGCCCGGCTGGGGCCGGCGGCGCTTTGTATCGGAGTCGGTCAGGGTATTTCAACCATCGTTGAAGGACTTTAGAATTGACTAAAAATTTTTGCGGCAAAAATTTTTACCATGCCCCGACCTTTGGTCGGGGTAACCTTAGGGCAAGAGGGAGTTTGAGGGAGAAAGAAATTTCTCCCTCATCTCCGGCAAGGTGTTGAAGAAAACCCCGTGCCGGGTAGGATAAAATGTTGCTTCAACATTTTATTATGGCGAAAATAGCTGTTGATTACAAATTATGCAAGAAATGCGGGATCTGCGCCGCGTTTTGCCCCAGGAAAGTCTATTCTTTCAATGCGCTGGACGGATTAAAAGCGGCAAGAGAAAAAGAGTGCGTTGCCTGCGAAAAGTGCGTGATAATGTGCCCGGATTTTGCGATTAGAGTTATCAGGGAAAAGGGTTGAGATTATGAAGAAGGCAAAAGAAGGAAGAAGGCTTTTTATGGAAGGCAATATTGCGATAGGCGAAGGGGCGATCGCGGCAGGCGCGAAATTCTATGCGGGATACCCCATAACCCCTTCCTCGGAAATTGCCGAGCATGCTTCCGTCAGCCTGCCTAAAATCGGGGGCACCTATATTCAGATGGAAGATGAAATCGGCAGTATTGCGGCGGTAATCGGAGCAAGCATGGCCGGAGCCAAGGCCTATACCGCAACGAGCGGTCCGGGTGTTTCTCTGATGAACGAAAATATCGGTTTGGCCTGCATGGTAGAGGCGCCATGCGTGATAATTAACGTGCAACGGGTGGGTCCCAGCACGGGTTTGGCGACCAAACCCGCCCAGGGCGATTTTTTACAGGCGCGCTGGGGCGCTCACGGGGATCATGCGATCATTGCGTTGGCGCCGGCTTCGGTGCAGGAATGTTTTGATCTTACCGTCAAAGCTTTTAATTTTGCCGAGCGTTTCAGAGCCCCTGTTTTTGTATTATCCGACGGGATAATCGGGAAGATGCATGAAACGGTTTTTATACCCGACTGCGAAGAAATTAAAATTGAAAACCGGAAGCCGGCGACCTGTGAGCCCCGGGAATTTAAATCCTATGAGTATGACGATGATTTGGTGCCTCCTTTCGCTCCGTTTGGGGGAATCCGCATAAGCAAGGCGAACGGTTCGGGGCATGGCCTGGACGGCTATCCGGATAATAGTCCGGAAAATTACGACCTGCTGGCCCGCCGGTTGGTCGATAAAATTGAAAACTGCAAAGAAGAAATTTGTCTGCATAAGGCATACTATTGTGAAGATGCGGAAATTCTGATTATTGCCTATGGTTCCAGCGCCCGTTCAGGGCTGGCCGCGGCGGAACTGGCCAGAAGAGAGGGTCTTAAAGCCGGATTACTGCAATTACAAACCCTGTGGCCTTTCCCCGGGCATTTAGTCGGAAAATACAGTGAAAAGGCGGAGAAAATAATCGTGCCTGAATTGAGCCTGGGGCAATTGAAGTCGGAAATTGAAAAGCATGTAAACAACATTCCGGTTATCGGAGTCAACAGGATTAACGGGTTATCTTTACCTCCAGGGGAAATTATCAAAGCTCTCTGTTGCAGGGGGATATGCGGATGACAAGGAAGACCGGGGAAATGTTTTTAAAGCGGGAATTATTGCCTTTTTTCTGGTGTTCCGGCTGCGGGAACGGCATAATCATGGGCTGCATCTTCAGGGCTATGGAAGAAAGCGGCTTGTCCAGGGAAAATACGGTGGTGGTAACCGGCATCGGTTGCTGGGGAAAAGCGGATGATTATTTCACCACTCATGCCTTTCACGGAACTCACGGGAGAGCATTGGCCGTTGCGACCGGAATAAAATCAGCCAATCCTTCGCTGGATGTAATTGCGCTGGTCGGGGACGGCGATGGGGCGACAATAGGAGGGAATCATCTTATCCATGCAGCCCGCCGAAACGCCGATATCACGGTAATAATGTCCAACAATAATAATTACGGGATGACTGGAGGCCAGTATTCCGGGACCACGCCTTTCGGGGCGATTACTTCCACTTCCCGCTATGGGCACGCGGAGGACGAGTTTGACGTTTCCGAGCTGGTAAAAACAGCGGGAGCGGGTTATGTGGCCAAAGGCACGATAGCCAATCCGCTGCAATTGCAAAAGTTTATCGAAAAAGCTTTTCAGAAACGCAATGGATTTCGTTTCGTCGAAGCCATGAATATCTGTCCCACCTATTACGGTAAAAACAATAAAACGGGGAACGCCCCTGAAATGATTGAAAAGCTGCGGAAAAATACCGTGGAGATAAAAACCGCGCGCGCCGCAGAACCGCATGAATTAAAGGGGAAGATTATCGTCGGCGAGTATGCGGACAAAGAAGTTGACGGCTTTATTAAACGTTATAAAGAGATTCAGAAAAAAGCTAGTGTAGTGTCCCGTAAATAACTGGACATTTGGAGGCCCAGGCCTGAGACGAGTTTTAGGCGCGACGATTGAGCACTGCTTAAGCAGTGTGAATGAGGAGCAACGACAAAATCGTCCAGGAATGGGCCTCCCCGAAGTAAGTTCGCGGTGATGAGCTGCGCTTACGGGGTGGCCGCCCGCGGCGGATTTGCAAAATCGGACATCCTGATCGGAACGGATTTTATTCCCTATTTTGAAGCCCAGCGCCCGGATATTATTTTGGTGTTATCCAATGAAGCGTATCCTGAAATTAAAGGTTATATAGCCGAAAACACCCTGGTAGTGCTGAATTCAAACGAAGTGACGGATTATGACCGGAGTTTAGGGAAAATTTATTCCTTCCCCTTTTCTGAAATGGCTTTTGAGCTTGGCTCCTTGCAGGCGGTTAATATGATTGCGCTGGCGTTTATTATCGGGAAAACCGGGATTGTAAAAAAAGAAGCCCTGAGGGAAGCGGTGAAACATAAGTATCCGGGCGAAAAGGAAATCCCGTTTAACATGAAAGCGCTCCAAAGAGGTTTTAAATTAGCTGAAGAATAACGTTGTAAAAATTTTTGTCGCAAAAATTTTTAATGAGAAAAGAATTCGCCTCCACCGCCGTGATGAAGAAAATCATGGCGGATTATTTTTATGAGCTGAACGGGGCGGCCGGGACCGCTTCGGCGAAGATCGCCTGGTGCACCAGCGTCGGCCCCGCGGAACTTCTCCGGGCGCTGGGCTTTCTTGTCTACTTTCCGGAAAATCACGGCGCCCTGCTGGGCGCGACAAGGACGGCCCAGGACTATATACCGCTGGCGAACGCGGCCGGTTATTCTCCCGAGATCTGCTCCTACCTCACAAGCGATGTCGGGGCCTGCATCAAGGGAGAAACGCCGCTTTCCAGGGCCTACCCCGGCATAGAAAGACCGCCCAGGCCCGATGTTCTGGTGTTTAATACCAACCAGTGCAGGGATGTGCAGGACTGGTTTGCCTGGTACTCCAGAAAGCTCAAGATTCCGCTGCTCGGGATCTATACTCACAGGGGGATAAAAGAAGTCGCCGGCGCCCACATAGACAGCGTAGCCGCGCAGCTGCTCTCTCTGATTCCGGAACTTGAGAGGATATCCGGAAATAAATTTAACCTGGACAGGCTTAAAGAGACTGTAGGCCTGTCGCTGGAATGCAGCCGGCTCTGGCGCAAGGTCCTGGAGACCGCCGCCAACGTTCCCTCTCCCTTCACATTCTTTGACGCAACCGTCCAGATGGGCCCGGCGGTGGTTTTACGGGGAACAACGGCGGCCGTGGATTACTACAAGGCGCTTCTCGCGGAACTCCGGGAGCGGACCGGCCTGGGCGTTTGGGCCGTTGACGGCGAGAGACACAGGCTTTACTGGGACGGAATGCCCATCTGGGGAAAACTGCGGGATCTTTCCGAATTTTTCGCAGATCTTAAAACCTGCGTGGCGGCGTCCACCTACTGCAACTCCTGGATCTTTGAAGAGCTGAATCCCGCGGACCCCTTTAAAAGCATGGCCGGGGCGTACACGCGGCTCTTCATTGTCCGCTCCGATGAGAAGAAGGAGGAATATATTGCGGACATGGTCAGGAAGTTCGCCATTGACGGCATAGTGTTCCACGACTCAAAGACCTGCCCCAACAATACAAACAGCAGATACGGAATGCCGGAGCGGCTGCACGAAACTCTCGGCATAGGCACGGTCACTATTTTCGGAGACCTTAACGATCTTCGCTGCTATTCGGAAGAGCAGTCAAAGACCAAGCTGGAAGCTTTTATAGAACAATTTGGAGAGTAAAAATGACGCAACATAAACAACCACTCGCCGAGGTCTTTGGGTATCTCATTAATGACCAATCCCCCAAAGCTATCCGGTACCGCTCGCGCCGCCTCTGTCCATTTAATAACAAGGTTCCCAATTGCACTAAGGATAAAGCTAAACATCCTCTCGGTGTCTGTAGTGTATTCCATGATAGCGCCCCGGCAATAACCTGTCCTATTCGGTTTAGGGAGGATTGGCTTATCGCAGATGATGCGGCCTCTTTTTTCTTTGGCAATAGCGCTGTATGGAGTTCACTCACGGAAGTCCGCCTGAATGACGCGAATGGCAAATCTGCCGGAAATATTGACGTCGTTCTGGTTGCCTACGACGATAACGGCAAAGTCATAGACTTCGGTGCCCTCGAAATCCAGGCTGTTTATATTTCGGGAAATGTGCGGGATCCATTTGAACGCTATATAAAGGACCCGAAAGCGCGTGCGCGAATGGATTGGTCGGATAGGCCGAATTATCCACGCCCCGACTACCTGTCGTCCTCCCGGAAACGCCTTGCACCGCAACTCCTTTTTAAGGGCGGCGTCTTGCATTCGTGGCAAAAGAAATCCGCTGTAGCCCTCAATAAGAGCTTCTTTGACACACTCCCCCGCCTGACCCCGGTCAACAAGCAAAAAGCCGACATCGCCTGGCTCATTTACGACCTTGAGTTAGTAAAGGTGAACGGGCAGGACAGATACAAGCTCACCAAGATGGACGAAGTGTTCACAGAATTTGAGCCTGCATTGCTTTCAATTACTACCCCTGTACCCGGCAAGATGGGCGATTTTATGAAATTGCTTCAGGAAAGGCTTGATGAACAACTTGAGACACCTCCAATCAACCAAACCATTGAGAAGCCCTTCTGATATGATTAACGGAGAACAATTTCTTTTCCCAGAATTAACCAGGGATACAGTGCCCTTAAAGCCGGTTAATGTTTCTTCAGTGCCGAAGAGAAGCCCCTTTCGGTATCCGGGAGGAAAGACATGGTTTGTTCCAGCATTCAGAAGCTGGATTGCGAATCAACACCCCGTCCCCGCTATCCTGGTTGAGCCGTTTGCCGGCGGTGGAATCATCAGCCTGACTGCGCTATTTGAAAATCTTGCCGCAAGCGTCGTCATGGTTGAGCTTGACGACGAGATAGCCGCAGTATGGCGAGCGGTAGTGGACGGACAAACAAAATGGCTTGCGAAGCGGATTCTTGAATTTGACCTCACGAAGGAGTCTGTGATAAAGGAGCTTTTTAAAAAAGACGCCGACGTCAAAGAAAAGGCATTCCAGACCATTTTAAAAAATCGCACCTTTCATGGCGGTATTCTGGCCGAGGGTTCCGGTTTCTTAAAACACGGGGAGAACGGCAAGGGTATTCGCTCCCGCTGGTATCCCGCCACACTCGCCCGAAGATTTTCTGATCTCAGCCTCATTGCTAATCGCATTTGTTTCCGGCAGGAAGATGGATTGGATGTTATAGATGAGTATTCCGGTCGTAAAGACGCTGTTTTCTTTATTGACCCACCATATACGGCCGGAGGCAAAAAGGCGGGCAATCGGCTTTACCGTCATTTTAACCTGGACCACGAACGCCTCTTCGCGCTCTGCAAGGCCATAAAGGGCGACTTTCTGATGACTTATGACAATGCCGATGAGGTTAAGGTTATGGCTCGCAGGCATGGTTTCCAGATGAGATTGATCCCCATGAACAATACTCACCATGCGACAATGGAAGAACTCGTGATCGGCAATGATTTGTCGTGGATGGATCAGTATCCGGCAGTTCATGAGCCTAAGATTGAATACACGATTAAGGATAAGAAGAGAAAAGTTCCAATAAGCGGCTCTATACGTATTGCGGTCTCACGACGGCCTCACAAACGATGAACCTGTCGTTGGGCAAAGGTGGCAGGCAAAGGTAGGGTAGCCGGTGCCTTTTCTCCTTTTCCCCAAACTTAACAGCCTACAGTTTTGAGACTAACAATCTTAAGTAATTGAAAATCATGCCGCAACTACTAACAGCCTTCAGCCTTCACCCTAAACAACCTGAGTTGTTCCTGGGAATTGACATAGGGGCCTCGGCCGCGAAGGCGGTTCTTCTCAACGGGGACAGGAAAGTGCTGTCTTCCTATACGGGAAATTCCGGGGTGGACTTTGCATTGGCTGCCGAGGATGCGCGCTCAAAGTGTCTGGCCGCGGCAGGCGTAGCGGATAAGGCCGGCTTCACCGTGGCCACCGGCTACGGCAGAAGAAATGCGGCTTTCGCCGATGAAACCAGGACAGAGATTTCCTGCCACGCCAAAGGCGGCTACTTCCATTATCCCCGGGAGTGCACAATCGTAGATATCGGAGGCCAGGACAGCAAGGTTATCAGGCTTGACGCCGTGGGACATCCCGTTTCATTCAAGATGAACCGCAAATGCGCCGCCGGCACGGGCGCGCTGCTGGAAGAAATCGCGCCCAGGCTCTCAGTCTCTCTTGAGGAGCTGGAAGGCCTGGCCCGCAGGGCGCAATCAGAAATAGAGCTGGGTTCTTTCTGCGCAGTCTTCACCAAAACCGAGATTCTGGCCAAAATCGCCCAGGGAGTCAAACTCCAAGACCTGGTAAAAGGAGCGTTCGGCTCAATCATAAAGCGGGTTATGGAAATGGACCCCCTGGAAGGCGCGATAGTTATGACAGGCGGCGTGATAGCGCACAATCCTTACCTGGGAGAAATGTTTGAAAAGAAACTGGGCAGACCTTTGTTCATTCCCCCGGCCCCCCAGTCGGCCGGGGCGCTGGGCGCGGCGCTCTTCGCGGCAGAGATTACAGCGATAAAGAGGGGATTACAGCGATAATGAAACTGGATTTCCTTTTTAGGCCCAGATCCGTCGCCGTTATCGGCGCGTCAAACAGGCCGCTTACCATCGGCCACCGGATTCTCCAGAATCTTTCGGATTCAGGCTATAAAGGGGCGGTCTATCCCATCCATCCTGCTGAAGACACGATCCTAGGCTTGAAAGCCTACAAGACGATACTGGATGTCCCGGGCGGCGTGGACGTCGCGCACATTGTGGTGAAGAACACGCTTGTTCCCGCGGCGCTCAAAGAGTGTGGCCGGGCCGCGGTCAAGTCCGTGATAATAAATACGGCGGGATTTAGCGAGACGGGGGCGGAAGGGATTCGCTTGGAGAAAAAGATAATTGAGATAGCCGCAAAGGCCGGCATCAGGATCTTCGGTCCTAACTGCCAGGGAATCATGAATTCCGATCCGCAGGTCCAGGCCTATTGCAACTTCACGTTCACCCGGCTTCGGCGCGGAGCAATCTCCGTCGCGGCGCAGAGCGGCGGGGTGGGCGAGGTGATAATTCAGAGGCTGGCTTCTCTTGGCGCGGGTTTTAGAATGTACGCCTCAAACGGAAACGCGGCGGATATAAGCATTCCCGAGATAATGAACTACTGGGCGGATGATGAGGAAACGAAAGTAATAATAATTCATCTGGAAAGTCTTGCCGATCCGAAAGAATTTATGGCCATAGCCTCAAGGGTCAGCCGGAAGAAGCCCGTGCTCGCCATCAAAACCGGGAGAACGGCCGAGGGCGCGAGGGCAGTTGTTTCCCACACGGGCCGGCTTATGGGGACTGAGATACCCATAGAACTCATGCTGGAGACGGCGGGCGTTGTCGGTTTCAACGACCAGGATGAACTGTGCCAGTCGGCAATCGCATTCGCCGCGCAACCGCTTCCAAAAGGCAAAAAGGTCGCCATTGTCACCAACTCGGGCGGGCATGGAATTATCGCCGCCGACGGCTGCGTTGAGGCCGGGCTTCTGGTTCCCCCCTTGTCGGACAATGCTCGTGAAGCGCTCAAAGCCGGTATGCTCCCGGAAGCCATAGCGGGAAACCCGGTGGATGTCCTGGCCACGGCAACGCCCGGACATTACGGCCTTGCCCTCAGAGAATTGATGAAGGACCCCGGCATAGACTCAATTCTTGTCAATTTTATCACCCCTTTCTTTGTTGACTGTGAGGGCGTCGCCCGGGAGATCGTCAATGCCTGCGCAGGGGAAAAAACGGCGGTAGCCGTAATAATGACGGACAAGGCGCAACAGGCCAAAACCCTGCAAATCATAAAAGAGGGCGGCATTCCCGTTTATGATTTCCCGGAAACGGCCGCGAAAGTCCTGGGCGCGATGTCCAGGCTGTCGGAGTACCGCAGCCGGGACAGGGAAGCCTTTAAACCTCTGCCCGATGTGGACAAAACCGCAGCCCGCTCGGTTGTAAACGCCGCCCTGAAGGAAAGCAGGAGCATCCTGGACGGGCGGGAATGCGCGGCTATTCTGGACTCCTACGGCATACCGCGCGCCCCGGCCGAAAATTGCGGCAGCCTGGAAGAATGCCTGGCCGCCGCCCGCAAGATCGGATTTCCTGTGGCGCTCAAGATTGATTCCGCGTCCGTAGTTCACAAAACCGAGGCCGGGACGCTCGCCTTAAACATACAGAACGAAAGGGATCTCACCTCGGAGTTTAATAGACTCAATTCCATCATCCTTTCCTCACCCCTCCCCCCTTCATCCCTCATCCCTCATCCCTCATCCTTCGTAGTACAGCGGCAGCTGCCGGCTGGAATAGAGGTAATCGCGGGCGCAAAAGCCGTAGCCGGCGCGGGGCATGTTGTCATGTTCGGGCTGGGAGGCGTATTTGTGGAGGTCTTGAAGGATGTTGTATTTCAATTTGCGCCCTTAAGCAGACCGGCGGCGCAAAGAATGGTCGCGTCAATAAAGTGTCGCGCTATTCTTGAAGGGTTCAGGGGCAAAGAGGGCGCGGATACGGCGGGACTTGCGGAAATACTAATCAGACTGTCACAACTGGTGACCGACGTTCCGGAGATAATTGAACTTGATTTAAACCCCATATTAGCGTACCGTGACCCGTCCAGGACGGCCGCGGTGGACGTGAGGATAAAAATAAATGGGCGCGCACTGGCTTAACCTTGGGGAGATCGCGGCGGTAAACGCCAAGAAATTCAGGGACAAGATCGCCCTGAAGGAGAAGGGCCGCTCGCTCACCTTCGGGGAGTTGAACCTGAGGGCCGACCGCCTGGCAAATGCGCTTGTCTCACTGGGTCTCGGGAAAGGCGACAAGGTTTCCTGCCTTCTGGAAAATTCAATTGAAATCGTGGAACTCTATATCGCCGCCGCCAAAACGGGAATCGTAATTAATCCGATAAACTTCAGGCTGGCCGCGTGCGAGGTCCAGTACATACTCGACAACTCGGATGCGAAGGCGGTTGTGGCGCACGAAGAATTCACGCCCTCTATCTTGAAAAAGAATCTCCCGGGAATAAAGGAATTTATCTCCGTCGGCGAAAACCCGCCTCTGGGATACCTCAATTATGAATCCCTGCTCGCCCAATCGCCTGAAGAGGAGTCTAAAGCGGAATTAAACCCGCAGGACCCGTGGGTGCTGCTTTACACTTCAGGCACTACGGGGCGTCCAAAAGGCGTCGTGCGCTCGCATGAGTCCTATATTGCGTTCTATCTCATAAACGCGGTTGATTTCAGATTTGGCGAGCAGGATATATGCCTCAATGTAATGCCTTTGTGCCACGTTAATTCCACTTTTTTCTCTTTCACCTTCACCTACCTCGGAGCAAGCCTCTACATCCAGCCGGCCAGACGTTTTGATCCGGTGGAGATACTTGAAATCATCCAGAAGGAAAAAATAACTTTCATCTCCCTCATACCCACGCATTACAATCTTATGCTCAACGTGCCTGTGGAAAAGAGAAAACAGTACGATTTGGGTTCAATCCGGAAACTTCTCTGTTCCTCGGCCCCTGCCCGCAAAGAGATGAAGACCGCGGTGATGGAAATGTTTGCGGGGGTTGAACTCTATGAAGCTTACGGCTCCACCGAGGCCGGGATAGTCACGGTGCTCAAGCCCCATGAGCAGTTGAGCAAGCTCGGCTCTATCGGAAGAGAATCGTGCGCGACAAGCCTAATCCGGATACTCGCCCCGGACGGCAGCCCCGTTCCGGTCGGGGTTGCGGGCGAACTTTATTCAAAAGGCCCGATGCTTTTTGACGAATACCATAAACTGCCTGAAAAAACTGCGCAGTCGTTTAAAGACGGCTGGTTTACGGCGGGGGATATGGCCAGGGAAGACGAAGACGGCTACTTCTATATCGTGGACAGAAAGGATAACCTGATAATTACGGGCGGAGAGAATGTTTATCCGTCTGAGATAGAAGAGATTATCGCGCGCCATCCGGCGGTTTTCGATGTCGCGGTCATCGGAGTTCCAGACAAGATCTGGGGGGAAAGCGTTAAAGCGGTGGTGATACTGCGGGAAGGCAGGACGGCAACCGAGACTGAGATAATCAGTTTCTGCGCGGGGAAAGCGGCGTCTTTCAAGAAACCCAAAGCTGTAGCGTTCATCAGGCCCGATGAGATGCCCAGGACCCCCACCGGCAAGATTCTGCACAGGGAACTGCGCAGCAAATTCGGCTAGTGTAGTGTAACCAACGCTTCTTTACATTTGGCTTGTAGTCGCACCTGCCTGCCGGCAGGCAGGGAGCTTGCTCTGCTATTCAAGGCAAAGCAAGCTTTGCCGCTACACACGACTTTCTCCGGCTTGTCACTCCCCCGAGAGCCGGCGGCCGCGGACGGGAACAAACCTTTTGAAAAGGGCCATAAAACAGAGCGCCGCGCCGAAGACGCAGATAACGGCCGCGCCTGTCGGAAGGTCGAACCGGTAAGAAGCGTACATGCCGACAAGGCTTACGATAGTCCCCATGCTCCAGCCTATGGCCAGCCGCGCCGGGACCCGGTCGCAGAAAAACATGGCCGCCACGGAAGGCACTATCAGGTACGAGAACGCCAGCAGCACTCCCGCGATAGCCACCGACAAGGTAACGACGAAACCGAAGGTGGCGTAGAACAGGAAATCCCAGAGCCTGACGCGGTAGCCGAGCCTGGCCGCCTCGCCGGGGTCGGTGGAGATGGCGAGGAACGGCTTTCTCCACAGCCAGTGCAGGAAGCCGATGACCGCGTAAAGCCCCGCCATCTTTAAAACCTCGTGCGGCCGCACCGCCAGGAGATTCCCCACCAGCAGGTGCTTTATATGCTCCGCTCCCTCAGGGAGGCGATCCATTATCAGGATAGCCGCCGCCGAGCTGATGGCGTAGACTATCCCGATAATCGCCTCCTGCGGGATGTGATTTTTTTTAGTCCTCGTAAAGGCAAAGATAGCCGCCCCTATCAGCGTGAAGGCAAGCGAGAAGGCGTAAGCGCCTCCCCCATGCAGGCCGTAGCCGGCCAGGAACGCTATTATAGCGCCCAAGGCCGCCACCTGGGCGAGCGCAAGGTCTACGAAGATGACGCCTCTCTCCACGACGTGAAGCCCCAGGTATGCGTGCATGCCGGTAATCACCAGGCAAGCCAGCGCGGGCCAGAGCAGGAACTCGGCTATCTCGGGCATATTATTTGCCTCCAAGGGCGTTTTTCAGCAGTTCCAACTGCCTGTCGAAGAGGCCGGAGTAGGTTTTTATACCCGCCTCACCGCCGACCGACGGCGGAATTACCACCAGCGCGGCTCCGGACTCGGCGGCCACCTTTTCCGGCAGCTTCAGATCGAAATAGGGCTCCACCAGCAGCAGGCGCACGCCCGAAGCCCGGATGCGGGTTATAAGCGAATGTATATGCGCCGGCGACGGCGGTATGCCGGGCCTGGGCTCGACAAAGTCCACCACCTCCAGGCCGAAACGTCGGGCGAAGCTGGGCCAGGAGTTGTGATAGGTCACCACTTTTACCCCTTTGAACGCCGCCGCCGAGGCGTCCCACTCCTTTTCCTTCTCAGAGAGGCGTTCTTCAAAAGCCGCCAGGTTCGCTTTGTACTTTCCGGAATTGTCCGGGTCCATGACTGAAAGCCTGTGGGCTATGGCGCGCGCTATCACGCGCCCGTTCTCCGGGTTCAGCCAGTAGTGGGGGTTGCCTAGCGGATGCACGTCGCCGAGAGAGCGGTCCACCCCGCCCGTCGGTTTCCCCAGTATTTCGCAGCCTTCCGACGCATCCATAAAGCCCGGCCTGCCCGGGAGTATGCCGGGGTTCCTGGCGCTGCTCAGCAGCGCCGGCGCCCAGCCCGTTTCAAGCTCAAGCCCTACCTGTATAAAAAGCTGCGCCTTCTTCAGCTTAAGCAGGTAGCTGGGTTTCGCCTCCACGAAATGCGGGTCCTGGTAGCCGCGCGCGATGGCCGTCACCTCCGCCGAATCGCCCGCCACTTCCGCCGCCAGGGCCGCCAGATCTTCCGTGGTGGTCACCACTTTAACTTTGGCCGCCAGCGGCGCCGCGCAAAAGAGAGAAGTCAGTGCAAAAAGGTTCAGGAACTTCATAAATGTTCTCCTTAATATTGTTAGAACAGATGGACCCCGTGGGGGCCGATATTGAAAGTAAGCTTCAGGAAGCCCAGCTTTTCTTTTGTCCCGCCGCTTCTGTCCACCTGTCTTCCCTGCAGGCTGATACGGCTGAATTCGGACGGCATGAAAGTCAGATAAACGAGCCCGCCGCTTTCATGCGCGGTCCCGTCACCGGGGGCCCGCGTCCAGTCGTAGCGCCCGCCCGCGCGCCACCTGCGCGCGAACTGGTACTCCAGGTGGCTGAAATAACCCATGGTGTTCTCATATGAACCGGCGGTAATTTCCCGCCTGTTCCAGAGCAGTTCGGTCTGCCAGAAGAGCGAGCGGTAAATAGCCCGCCTGGGATTTTTCCACCGGTAAGTGAGATCAAGGCTGTAAAGCCTGCTTGAGAGCGTCGATGAGGAAGCCGTCACCGGATTGAACTCCCGCCCCGCCGCGCCGAAGGCGCAGCTGCCGCCCAGCGTGATATTTGCCGATTCCGTGAGGTCGTAATAGCCGCCGAGACGTCCGATATAAAGCAGGTCATTGCGTTTGGCCTTGCCGAAAGCGGGGACTTCGTCCGCCCCGGGCAGCACGAAAGCCTGCGCGTCCAGGTTCACCAGCAGCCAGGGATTGGGAATATGCCAGGACAGCCCGCCGCCGGCGGAAGCCAGCCCCTCCTCTCCAAGGTAGGCCTCATGCGAAAGCGGGCGGTCGGCGAAGGCTGTTTCCGGCCTGTGTGTCAGGTTAAATTTGCCGAAAGCGCCCTTGAATTTTCCGGCTTTAAGTGAAAGTCCTCCCGGCAGGCTGTACCAGGTCAGATGCCCCTCCTCCAGTTCTATCCCGCCCTCTCCTTCCACGGCCACAAAAACGTCGGCCCGCGTGTAGGGGTCAATTACGGACTGAAATGCTATCTCGGCCTCTTTGACCGCGAAGGGGGCGGCGGCCTCCTCCACGACGGGTTTCCTGCGGCCGGCTTCCCCCTGAAGCCAGCCCACCGCGCTGATGTTCGGGTTAAGTATGTTGGACGACTGAAGCGCGTTCCCTGAAAGCTGCGGTTGCGCCCGCAGCGCGGATGGAACCGTCAGGAGAAGCGCGGCAAAAAGCGCTCTAAAGAATCTCATAGATCCTCCTAGTGTAGCGCCCCGGGCGCCGGGGGAAAATACGGAAATGATACAGAATAAGGCTTAACCGGAGGCTGTTACAGCGGGGGCGCGCGGACAGGGAAGGCAGGCTGGAATTCGACCGCGACAGGCTTTACCAAAAAGGCCGGAGGCAATAACTTAAAATTTTCAGGGGCGGCCAGAAGTTCGGAGCCGCAGTCGGCGTTAAGCTCGGGGGAATGCGAAACGGAGCATACCCGGCAATTGCCGTCGGAAACGGCAGGCGTGAAAGCCTCGTGGGCCGGCAATGACAAAACGGTCAGCAGCGCGGCGAACAGAAAAAAACCCCCGGCTTTTCCTTTAACAGGTCCCATCACAGCAATATTACAATAAAACGCCCCGCGTATTCAACGGAACGCATTAGCTCATAGCTCATACAAAATGTCCGTGAAAACTCCCTAAAAAAATGATCCCGATAATAAACGCAATGAGCTGCCCCCAGTGTAATTGAGGTTGCATTTCCATAGTCACTTTGTAAAATAGCTATCCCTGATTGTGCCTGAGTATTTTACTTGTGATGTAAAGCAAGAGTTTGTCAATCAATATGCTTATCGGATAGCAGGTAACCATTATTACGAGAAATAAGATGATGCCGATTATCATATAACTCGTGAAGAAAACCGGCAGACCGAAGAAGAATGCCTTAAGGAATCCAAAATAACTATGCTGCCGGAGATGGATGTCAATTTGATTTATTAGTAAAAATTGAATTACCAGCGCGATAAATATTGGCGCAGAGACATGTAGTAATCTAATTATTCGTTTATCATAGGCTCTTCGTATCATCACAATCATTACAATAAGTAGTATTATGGAAAGTTTAAACGCGAAAATGTAAACATTGCTATAGTTCATAAAACTGATGTTTGAAATCAAAGATTCAGGCTCTAGACCGAAACCCGAAAAAGAATTAAGCCCCATCAAATCGACAACAAAAAAAAGTGTTGCTGACAAGATGATTTTGAAAAAGATTACCACATGTTTTAGTTTCATATTTATTCTATTTCAAGATGCACGGGGGTTGTTCCGGAAACACTTGTCATATTTATTCTTATATCCGCATCTCCCGTATAACCGATGACGTCTATATCCTGATGCACGGCGCAATAAATGTCATCGCGATTAGAGTCAAACACGGAGAGAACTTGAACAAAATATATATCCGGAACTGTGCCGTTAGGTTTTGACACGTACTCCTTGTTTATCACATCGAATGGCCACAGCCGCCACACGACGTAAAACGAGGCCCCCACTTTTCTTACCTTTTCTTTTACGAGTATGCCTGGCATTGGGTCCCCGAACTGATCCCTCAGAGTCCAATAGAATCCCTCTGACCCCACACCGATATACCAACCTTTAGTATTGTCAACTATTTTATGTTTCAGGTCCGGATGCGACATAATCTTGGGGCGTCTTACAGTTAGTTTTTTAGGCGGGGATGTGATTCCATCTACGGTAACGGTAACGCTGATATCATCTTTTTCCCCGCTCTCCGATACCGGCGCGACCTGTACGGTCGCCTGATTGGTCGCCCCCATGAATTTTATCTTCTTACTAGATGACGACCATTGAACCTTCTCCTTCTCAGGGCAAGGGCAACTTGTCGTTCCCCGCACCGATAATGGTATGGACTCCGATTTATTGGAAGGATTATGTAAAATTAAGTCGGAAGGTCCGTCAATTCCGATAGTAGAACCCGCAGCACATTTCTGTTTTGCAACTATCGTTCCACCAAAACAGCATTCCTTGTCAGGATCGTACCAAGTCTCACCGCACTTCTTATCACCCTTAAGTTTGTGCCACAAATTAGTAAGCCAGTCCAAAGGACCGCCGCCAGGTGTACAGCCAGAGACAAACGTAGTGCAAAGACTGTTGTAATCTTGGCAACACTTACATTGTGCCGCCGCCCCGGCGGTAATACCGGTGCATAGTGTGTAGCAGTCTGATTGTTTCGCTGCGTCCTTTGGATACTTTTTTACCGCTTCCGCACAGCATATTCCCAGGCATCTTCTTGAAAGGTTGGGTTCAATCTGCTTACATTCAGCACAGGTTTGAGGCTCGGCTGCCGAAACCGTGGCTTTATCGGATGCAGCAGCGGTGGTCGGGGATTTTGATGATGACCCGGCGGTTGTGTCGGCCGAAGCTTTGGTTTGCGCAGCAGATGCCAGCAAGCCGGCGGATTGTTTTGCAGCGGCCGGATTCGAGGTTTCCCCGGACAGTTTTGTGCCGCTTAGGCTGAATTCAGCGGTGGGGTTTAATTTGGGAGTGTTCGGCTCGTAGGATTTCAAATCGGTGACTTGGCCGCCCCTACCGGGGAGCGTGGCAGCGTTGTTGGATGGTACCGGCTCTAGGTCCTTGGCGGGAAGCTTGGCTGTGCCGTCAAACATCCGGCTGTTGCTGTCGTACAGGTTCTTGAGTCTTGCCTTAGCATTTCCATCGAGCCCTTTGTTTATGTCGTTGATGTCCGGAGCCTCACCCCGGGCGCAGGACTCCTTTGCCTTCTTACGGGCGGAGTCTATCAGGTCGTCTTTTCTTTTTTTCCAACCGCAGTTTTTCTTGCAGCTCTTCACCGTTGCGTCGGTTTTGGCATCCTCGTCGTCAAGAAAACCGGTGATTGCCGAACAAAGCGAGTCCATGATGGACGCTTCACAGTTAAAAGGCGGGGATAAAAATAGAATGGCCGCGGGCAGGGAAGTCAGCGAGTCGCGGAAATCGGGGGCGAACTTGTAATCCTGCGTGGATTGTTTCTTGCCGGAATCACCGGCTTTATCTTGGGCGGGGACAGTCTCTACCGATGCTTTCTTGCAGCCGGATTTACAGGGGGGGGGTAGCAGAAGCATTTTTACTATTCCCAGCAGAGGAAATTGAAGCGGGATACACAAATAAAAACGCGAACATCACAATTGGAATAACCTTCATAAAAATATCATCCTCGAACCCGCGATATTTAGAGTTTAGCAGACACAGGCGGGAAAGTCAATAGGGAAAAAAGACATGGGTCTGTCGCCGCCGGCACGGCACTTTTCCGCAGGCTGGTATACAGCCTGGGCAGAGGTGCTATCCGATTGGGTTGATGCGGGTCGTGTGGACAGCCGCGTGAGGCGACTGGATAGGATCAAAGGAAAGGGGCATCTCACGCTCCCGGCTTTCGGCATTCATCATTCTGCGCCCCCTTGCGCCCGACGGTCCCAGTATCGGTCCCAGTGGCCATCTTCGCTGTTGAATAAAGCGCACAAAGCCAGCATCTCTTCGGCGCCCGTGTGCGAGACGTTCCAGTGCATCTCCGTCCCCTTCACTCGTTTGGCAAACTGCTTGACCCCGCTCTCCGCCACCCCGGACCCGATTGGCCATCCCTGAGCCCGGTAGCGCGGGTAGTCCATGGCATCCTTGTTGTTGGGGAAGAAGGAAAACGCATCCCGATAGAGCACTCGTCGAGGACTGCTTTCCGGATCGTCCTTTAGCGGTGGCCCCAGCCGGCGAGATTGCTCCTGTAAGTCCAGGATAATCCCCTCGACTTTGCCGTTCCAGAGCTTCTGCTTCCATTTCTCGCGCGCGGCGATGGCCGCCTTGGTTTCCTCTCCAAAGGCCGCCCGTGCGCTCTCCGCCAGGTGCTCCACCACATGCCAGAAATCCAGGATGAAAATCGCCTTCGGGAAATGCAGATTCTTCAACTCTCGGATCGGCTTGGCTCCGTCCGCCAGGAACAAAACCTGCTTGGCCGCCTCATAACCACGCCGCAAGGCCTCAACCCATAACATCCACCCGAAGGACTCCCATTTTTCCATAGAGGCCACGTATGTCTTCGTCTGTGCCTTGGCCCCTTTGTACTCCCCAAGCTTCGCTGCCGGGTCAGGTTGCGGCACAGCGTCGTAAACCACCCCTACCCGGTCTTCTTTCCAGCGCTCATCGGGCACTGGCTGGATAGTATTTATACGGCCGCCGTCTGCCGTGATCACCATGAGCTCCCCAATCGCTGCGCATACATGGGGCGCGCGTCCTGCCTGAGCCGCCTTCACTTCCTCCTCCCGTTCCTCCACAAGCCTGCGCCCCTCCCGTTCCGCCAGAACCCGTATACGCTGGCGCCCGAACAGAATCCCCGCCAGAGCCCGCAGCATCTCCTGTGCGTCCTCAAATGACCGCCCCACCACGGCCGCGTGGCAAATCTTGATTCTCCTGTAAAAAGTCGTTTTTTGGTCCAAAACTGTAGCGGCGGACGTAAGTCCGCTCAATAGGCGACTCACGTCGCCCGCTACAATTTCTAAACAAAATGAACTTTTTACGAATGAATCAATCTTGATTTTCCCGTAAAAAGTCGGAACAGCCAACGGGAAAGTCACGCGACCCTATAATTGTAGCAAAAAAGGCAGGCGCAATTTCTGAAAATGACCGGAAAAACTTTCGGCGGATTTGCTTTGGCGGCTAAAATCTGGCATAA
>JACQYT010000051.1 GCA_016208085.1 Elusimicrobiota bacterium
GCCGATAGCGATGGACAAGGGTTTGCGGTTTGCCATCCGCGAAGGCGGCCACACGGTGGGCGCGGGCGTGGTAGTGGAGATTATAGAATAACGGAGGAATAGGATTTAGGGGCTAGGGACCAGGGGCTAGGGACCAGGGTTCAGGAAAGGTATTCCTTAATTCTACCCTATACCCTATACCCTCTACCCTCTACCCTGCTGTAACTTATGGCGGACAGAATCACCATCATAATGGGTTGCACGGTCTGTAAAAACAAGAATTACCATTTTTCAAGAGGCAAGAAAAAGGAATTCAAGATAGAGATCAAGAAGTTCTGCAGGGCCTGCGGCAAACAGACGCCTCATAAAGAAGTGAAATCGTAAACCCGCGCAAATCTGTGTTTCATGGGAGCGTCGGTTAATTGGTAAACCAGCGGTCTCCAAAACCGCAACTGAGGGTTCGAGTCCTTCCGCTCCCGGTGAAAACTTTCAGGATTCAAGATTAAGATTATGGACAAAATAACCGGTTTCTTAAAAGAAGTATACCAGGAACTGACCAAGGTCGCCTGGCTCGCCCGGAAGGACGTTGTACGCTCCACGGTGGCGGTGAGCATGGTGGTCATTATAGTGGCCATCTATGTCAGCTTGGTGGATTTCGGGCTCAATATCGTCTTAAAAAGTATTCTTGGAGGTCATTAAATGGCAAAAGGGTGGTACGTTATCCACACGCGCACCGGTTTTGAAGAGCGCGTGCACAAGATGCTCCAGAGTAAAATAGATTCCAACGAGCTTACGGGCAAACTCTTCCAGGTCCTGATACCCACTGAAGACGTGATCCAGGTCAGGCATAACAAAAAAGAAGTGCGCAAGAGAAAATTTTTCCCCGGCTATGTCCTTGTGAATCTTGAATTGGACAATGAGACTTACTGGTCCATAAGAGGCATACAGGGCGTTTCCGGTTTCCTCGGCGACCCGAAACCGGTGCCGATGGACGAGAGCGAGGTGTCGCAGATACTTGAACTGGTCAACGCCGCGGGACTAGAAAAACCCAAGCCTGCCGTGCAGTTCGAGAAAGGCGAGAACGTCCGTATAATAGAAGGGCCGTTCAAGCATTTTATGGGCGTAGTGGAAGACATAAACGAGCAGAAAGCCAAGATAAAAGTGACCGTCACCGTGTTTGACCGCCCGACGCCCGTGGAACTGGACTTCCTGCAGGTGGAGAAAGTCTAGCCTGAAAATTGGCCGCCAATTTTCGGGTCCTCGTTCGCTTGTCGGCCGCCTTTGGGCTATTAGGCGTTGCCGGTAAACGCCTATAAACTTCATATCGCCGGTCAGGAAAGAAGCCAATAAAATGTTGTCGGACAACATTTTATTAAGGAGACGTTGAAACTTATGCCCAAAATAAAACAAGTGAAAGTAATGATAAAACTGCAGATCCCGGCCGCCGGCGCCAATCCCGCGCCTCCCGTGGGGCCGGCGCTCGGCCAGCACGGCGTCAATATCATGGATTTCTGCAAGCAGTTCAATGAGAGGACGAAAAAGCTGGAAGCCGGCGTGACGATACCTGTGGTGGTCACTGTTTTTGAAGACAGGACTTTCACTTTCATAACCAAGATGCCGCCGGTTTCCGCTTTGATAAAAAAAGCGGCGGGATTGGCCAAGGGTTCCGGCGAGCCGAACAAGACTAAAGTGGGGAAGATCACCGCGTCGCAGGTGGAAGAAATAGCCAGGACCAAGCTGGCGGATTTTAACACCAAGGACATAAAACAGGCTATGGAAATGGTCAAAGGCACCGCGCGCTCCATGGGCGTGGAAATCGCGGAATAGGGTATAGGGATTAGGGTTCAGGTTTTATGAAGAAAATTGTCCCACTATCGCATCCACCGCTGAAGTTTAAAAAGGAGAACTATGTAGTATGTAGTACGGTAGGGACAGATAAGCAAGACGACAGTTTTAAGAAATACGAATTCCCCTGGACACTGGTGGATCAATTTGGGAAACCGATGCCGAACATACTCATAAACGAAGAGGTGAGAAAGGGCCCGGGCAGCTCGAGGTGGGGTTGGTGGTATTTACCATGGTTTCAATCGGACACCTACCACATAACAAGTCAGGCTACAACTAATTTAAAGGGTGAAATTGCGGACAAATACAGGATCACCACTTCTCATATTTCGGGTTTTTATTTTAATCTCAGCCAGAAATTGATTGCCAATGGTTATGCGGGATTTTCAAAGATAGAAATCACAGCAACAAGTGTAACAGGAACGAGTCCGGTGAAGCTGGAGCTGAAATAATTATGAAATCAAAGCTTACAATAATCTTTCTTTCAGCCATTTTATCAGTAACGCTCTTGTTTTTTTATAGTCTTTTGTGCCCTCCGATTTCGGGTTTGAGTTCAATGACAACAGACTATTATAATCCATTGATTTTAAGAGACGAACTCTGGAGCCCTGGTCATACCCTGGTTGCGTTTATATTTTCTGTAATAATTTTTGTCGCTATGATTGTGCTGATACGAAGGGCGCACGCCGAACGTTTAAAAAGGGTAATGCTTATCGCCCGCCCGATATTAATAGCGCTGTTCTTGTATCTTCTGATATTTTTTAAGTTAGATCAGTATCTATATTTTCACGCTTATTCTGATTTCTTCAAAACTTATTCTGATTTCTTTAAAAATTTTTCCTCCAATCCTTTCAGTCTGCAATTCGTTATAGTCTTTATAATAGAAAGCCTTATCCTATTGCTTATGGTAATGCTAACCTGCTATCCGGCAGCCATATTAACCGAGAAATTCTTACTTTACATCACAAGTAAAATACCCAAGCACAGTCAGGGGTAGCTATTTTACCTAATCTGTTACTCTCGCATGGTATCAGCAGGTTTTAAAGGGCCGAGGCCCTTGATATCCATACCTCAAGGAGACAAAACAATGGGCAAAAGAATAGAGAATGTGAAAAAAGGCCTGGACCTTGCGAAAGTATATAAGGTTGAAGAAGCCGTGGCGCTGGCGAAAAAAAGCGCCAATGCCAAATTCGACGAGACCGTGGAAGTGCATCTTAAGCTCGGCATAGATCCGAAGCAGTCCGACCAGCAGGTCAGAAGCGTCGTCGCCCTGCCCCACGGCACCGGCAAGACCAAGAAAGTGGCGGTCATAGCCAAAGGCGAGAAAGAGAAAGAAGCCCAGGACGCCGGCGCCGAGATCACCGGCGGAGCGGACCTAATAGACAGGATCTTTAAAGGCTTTATGGAGTTTGACGTGCTGGTGGTCACTCCGGACATGATGAAAGACGCGGCCAGGCTGGGCAAGGTGCTCGGTCCCAGGGGCCTGATGCCCAATCCGAAAAGCGGAACCGTGACCTTTGAACTGGCCCGGACCGTTAAAGAGCTTAAGGCGGGAAGAATAGAGTTCAAGGCCGACGCCCAGGGGATCGTGCACGCGCCCGCGGGCAAAGCGTCTTTTCCGGAAAAAAACCTGGCTGAGAACGTGCAGGCGATAATAGACGCGGTGCTGAAAGTCAAGCCGTCGTCTTCAAAAGGCGTGTATCTGCAGTCGATCTTCGTTTCTTCCACTATGGGGCCGGGCATACCGGTGGAGGCCGTGACTAAAAAAGTGTAAAGCATAGTAGTCGCAGAGCTTGCTCTGCCCTGACCGGCGATGCAAAATTTTACAGGCGTTTATTGGTAAAACCGATTGGCCTAAATCTGGTAGACAAGCGAATGAGATTCCGAAAATTGCCGGGCAATTTTCGGGAGGAGACAAAGCATGCGAAAACTCAGCGTTTTTGCCGCGGCTGCGGCTTATTCTCTTATTTCGTCCCCGGCGGCGTTCGCCGGCGAGGCGGAGCTTATCATACCGGACCTTTCAACCGTCAATTTCATCGGGATCTCCGGCCACAACCTGCTGCTCGGCGGCCTGGTCGTCTGTGTGCTGGGCGTCCTGTTCGGCCTGGTCCAGTCCATGCAGATCTCCAGGCTTCCCGTCCATAGGTCAATGAAGGACATTTCGGAGCTCATCTACGAGACCTGTAAGACTTACCTTATCACCCAGGGCAAGTTCCTGGCGATACTCTGGGTCTTCATAGCCGCCATCATGGTCTGGTATTTCAGCCTTAATCCCGAGATGACGGCTTTCAAGATCCTTATAATAATCGTTTTCTCCATCGTGGGTATTCTCGGCTCCTACTCGGTGGCGTGGTTCGGCATCCGCATCAACACCTACGCCAATTCCCGCACCGCGTTCGCGGGCTTGAAGGGCCTGCCCTACCCGACTATGGCCATACCGCTTAAGGCCGGCATGAGCATCGGCATGCTGCTCATAAGCGTTGAGCTGGTCATAATGCTTTTCATCCTGCTTTTCGTCCCGGGCGACTACGCCGGCCCCTGCTTTATAGGCTTCGCCATAGGCGAATCGCTGGGCGCGGCGGCCTTAAGGATAGCGGGCGGTATCTTCACCAAGATAGCCGATATCGGCTCGGATTTGATGAAGATAGTATTTAAGATAAAGGAGGACGACGCCAGGAACCCCGGCGTCATCGCGGACTGCACCGGCGACAACGCCGGCGATTCCGTGGGCCCCACGGCCGACGGCTTTGAGACCTACGGCGTCACGGGCGTGGCCCTGATAACCTTCATACTGCTGGCCGTCTCGGACCCGGTGGACCAGATAAAACTGCTGGTCTGGATCTTCGTCATGCGCGTGGGAATGATCGTGACCAGCGCCTTCTCTTACTGGGTCAACGGCCTGCTCTCGCACTCCATGTACGGCGAAGCGAAGAAGTTCAACTTCGAGCACCCGCTGACAATGCTCGTGTGGCTCACCTCGTTTGTTTCCATAGCCATGACCTATGTCTTAAGTTGCCTGCTGATACCTGAGCTCGGAGACGGAACGCTCTGGTGGAAGCTTTCCACCATCATCACCTGCGGCACTATCGCCGGCGCGCTGATCCCCGAGCTTGTTAAGGTCTTCACCTCCGTCAACTCCGGCCACGTGCGGGAAGTGCTCTCGGCTTCCAGGGAAGGCGGCGCCTCGCTGAACATCCTGTCCGGCTTGGTTGCCGGCAACTTCAGCGCCTACTGGATGGGCATGGCCATAATAGCCCTGATGGCAACGGCCTATGCCGTGTCCACCACCGGCCTGGCGTCGCTGATGGCGGCCCCGGCCATTTTCTCGTTCGGCCTGGTGGCTTTCGGCTTCCTGGGCATGGGCCCGGTGACGATAGCCGTGGACTCCTACGGCCCGGTGACGGACAACGCGCAGTCGGTTTTTGAACTGTCCACCATAGAAACGATGCCCGCCGTCAAGGAAGACATAAAGAAAGAATTCGGCTTTGACGTGGACTTTAAGAACGGCAAGAAATTCCTGGAGGAGAACGACGGCGCGGGCAATACGTTCAAAGCTACGGCCAAACCGGTGCTGATCGGCACCGCGGTGGTCGGTGCCACCACGCTGATCTTCTCCATCATACAGCTCCTCTCGACCAAATTCGGCACGGACGGCCCGGACGGCATATACGCCGGGCTGTCCATAATGAACCCGCTGTTCCTGCTGGGCCTGATCACCGGCGGCGCTATTATCTTCTGGTTCGCGGGCGCCTCCATACAGGCGGTTTCCACCGGCGCCTACAGGGCCGTGGAATTCATAAAGAAGAACATAAAGCTTGAGGGCGGGGGCGAACGGGCTTCTGTGACGGACTCAAAGAAGGTCGTTGAGATCTGCACAAAGTACGCCCAGAAAGGCATGTTCAATATTTTCCTGGTGGTGTTCTTCTCGACGCTTGCGTTTGCCTGCGTGAACCATTACTTCTTCATAGGCTATCTGATCAGTATCGCCATCTTCGGCCTTTACCAGGCCCTCTTCATGGCCGACGCGGGCGCCGCCTGGGACAACGCCAAGAAGCTGGTGGAGACCGAGCTGAACATGAAAGGCACGCCGCTGCACGACGCCACCGTGGTAGGCGATACCGTGGGCGATCCGTTCAAGGATACTTCTTCAGTGGCGATGAACCCCATCATCAAGTTCACGACGCTGTTCGGCCTGCTGGCGGTGGAACTGGCCATCACGCTGGACCCGAAGCTGGGCCATATCTTGGCCGCGGTTTTCTTCCTTATAAGCGTGGTGTTCGTGTGGCGCTCCTTCTACTGCATGCGTATTAAAAGCGAATAAAAAATTTTGCGGCAAAATTTTTTACCATACCCCGCCCGGAAGCCGCGTGATAATCTTGGGACAAAAATGTAGCGGCGGGATTACTATTCCGCTCCATGCCTATGGGGATATCCTTGCGTTAAAAAACGGCGGAAGACGATTATGGCGCGTCGCTTGATGATGTTTTGTACTGTGTCCATGTCGTGGATGTCGGGCGGCAAAGGAGCGTGAAGTGGATATGTTTTGACGCTACTAAGATTTGGGATTTGTAATAATGAAACAAAATATGTTGAAGATGAAAAAATGAGACATGTTGTAGAGAAAACATTTAAGGAGAGAAAAGAAAGACAGGAGTTTACAGGCAGGTATAGAAAAGAGAATACTAAAAATAATCTACAACCCGTGTTATTTAATTGCGATTAAAAATGCATATGTTTTTGGAAAGAGTTTAAATAAATCCTTCATTCATAACCCATAATATTGTATGTCCTTGATAATCGCGCTTTCAGTAAGCCTGTTGTCTATGGCTTTCGCGGCCTGGTTTGCCTGGCAGGTCTTTAAGAAAGAGACAGGCACGCCCGAAATGCTGGCTGTGGCGGACGCCCTGCAAAAAGGGGTTATCGCCCTGCTGAACAGGCAGCTCGCAGCCCTGGGCGCGGTCAGCGCTGCGGCGGCCGTCCTGATCTACGCGGCGCTTGCTTTGTTTACGGCCGGGGGGCATATTACGGCCGTGCAGACCGCCGTCTCTTTTTTATCGGGCGCGTTCGCCGCCGCTTTAGCCGGGTTTATAGTAACGCGAATGGCGCTGGTGAGCGCGGTAAGGACTGCTACCCAGGCCCGGCGTTCGGTTTCACAGGCCCTGACGGTCGCCTTAAAGGGCGGCGCGGCCGGTTCTATCGCCGCGTTCGCCGTCTGTTTGGCCGCAATGGGCGCGCTTTTCTTCCTGATGAGAGGCTTAGAGGAAGCGCAGTCTGCGCCGTTTAAAATGGCGGGGTTTTGTTTGGGCGCGGCGCTTTCGGCCCTGTTCTCCCAGCTCAGCGCAGGCTCATACGCCGCGGCGGCCGCCGGCAATGGAGCCAACCCCGCCGGCAATGAGACCGGGACCCCCGCCCCCCAGGGCTTTTTTGGGGAACTGGTCGGGCGAAACGACGCCTGCTGGCGACTGGGCGCCGGCCTGTTTTGCTCCGCCTCGGCCCAAAGCGCGGCCGCCATGATACTTGGCGCCGGACTCTGGCCGGTTTACGGCGCAAAAGGGGTGCTGTTCGCGCTGGCGGCGCGCGCGTCCGGGCTTGTCGCCTCGATAGCCGGCGTCATCAGCGCCAGGGCCCAGGAGGGGGCGAAACCCATGAGCGTTTTGAACAAAGGCTACGCCGTCGCCTCGGCGGTTTCCGTCGGGGGCCTGGGCCTGGCAGTATTTTTTTTGCTGGCCGGCAACTTATGGCTGTTCATGGCGGGCGTGATCGGCATAGTAGCAAGCTGTCTTCTGGTGTTTATCGCCTATTACTATAACGGGTATAAATACAGGCCCGTGAAGCGCGTAGCAGAGTCCTCAAAGTCCGGCCCGGCCGCCGTGTGCCTGAGCGGCGTTTCCGCGGGTATGGAAAGCGCCGCGGCTTCGGTTATAGTGATAGCGGCGGCGGGGCTTGGCGCCTATTACTGCGGTATCAGGGGGCTTGAGGCGTATATGGCGCTCGGCGCCGTAAGCCCGATGACCTGCGGTTTTTACGGGACGGCCATAGCCGCCGCCGGCTTTATGGCCGCCGAGACATACATGTCCGCGGTCGGCTGCTTGAGCCCCATAGCCGGTAATGCCGGAGCCATAGCCCGCCTGACCCGGCAAAGCGAGGATACAAGGAAAAATACCGCGGCGCTTGGAGACCTCGGCGATACCACCAGGGCGCTTGCCGGGGGACACGCGCTCGGCGCGGCCGCGCTGGCCGTGATCCTTCTGTTCGCAGCCTACATGGATTCGGTGAAGTTCTTCACCGGCCTGTCTTTTGAATCCGTCAACATCGCAAGGGTGGAAGTATTTACAGGCGGCCTTATGGGCGCCGCGCTGGTCTGCCTGTTCGGCGCGCTGGCCATAAGGGCGAGGTTGAAAGCGTCCGCGCAATTAAACGGCCTGGGCGCGGACGCGGCCGCCGCGCGCGCCTTGATGAGCATTGCAGCCCCCGGCGGGCTTGCCGTCGGCATGCCTGTTGTCACGGGGCTTATTTTTAAACAGTTCGGCCTGGGCGCTGAGACCCTGGCGGCTTTCCTGCTGGTGTGCGCTGTTTGCGGTATATTGGCGGGCGCTGTCATTGACAACTGCGCCGGCGTCTGGGGCAGCGCCGGGAAAGCGATCGAACGGGAAAATTCCGGCGGCCTGGCGTGCCCGGCGGCTGGAAATACCCTGAAAGACGCGGCGTTCGGCCAGACGTTTTACGCGCTTATAAAACTGGCGGCCGCCGCCGCGCTCACGCTGGCGCCGCTGTTTGTGTAAGAAAGGCTAAAGGCTGAAGGCTAAAGGATAAAGGAAAAAAAGGGGAGATATAAATATTTTTCCGCCCTTTAGCCTTAATCCCTTAGCCTTTAGCCTTGTAGTTAAATTATGTTCCTTTTTAAAAAAATGCTGGTCCCGTTCCTGCTCCCGCCGGGGCTCTTTGTTACGCTGGCGCTGGGACTTGGCCTGTGGAATATTAAAAAGTCCCGCGCAAAACGTTCTTACGGGTATTTTTTCGCGGCGGTTTTTATGTGGCTGGCCCTGGCCCGGCCTGTCGGCGATATGGCGATTGCAAGGCTTGAATACGCGTTTTTGCCTCCGGCCGGGGTGAAAGCCGATGTCATCGTGATGCTGGGCGGAGGGGTAAACGAGGGCGCGCCCGGCGGGGTCCTCGGCCCCTCGCTTAACGGGGCCTCTCTTGAGCGCGCGGCGGAAGTTGCCCGGCTATACAGGCGCTGCAAGCTGCCTATAATCATTTCCGGTGGAGCGGTGTTTTCAGGTCCGGCGGAGAGCCCCCTGATAAAACAATACCTGGTAAGCCTCGGCGGGCCGGCGGATAAAATAACGACGGAGGAGCAAGCCAGGGACACTTTTGAAAACGCCGTGTTTTCAAAGAAGCTATGCGATGAAAAAGGCTATAAAAAAGCGGTCCTGGTGACTTCGGCGTATCATATGAAGCGGGCGGTATGGAGCTTTGAGAAAGCGGGTTTCAAAGACGCCGTTCCGTATCCCACCGGCTATAAGAGTTCAAGAACTCCGCGATATCATTATGTTGATTTCCTGCCCGACCCCGGTGACAATCTTCGTACGGCGCTGCATGAATATCTCGGCCTGGTCTTTTATAAGCTGCGATTCAGATAGTACTACTGAGCCTCGCATAAATAATGGATACATTGGCCGGCCGATTTCGGAGCGAAACAAGGAACACGGAGCGCGGCGTAGCAGCGCTACGCGAGCGAACGTGTGACGCAGTTGCAGCCCGAAAGCGGCCGGCCCCCGCGCCGATCGCTTACAGGCCGACCGGCCTGCTCGCTCGTCGCGCCTCGCATACGTCTCAAAGCTGAACCTCCAGTGTGTCCATTATTTATGCGAGGCTCAGTAATCATGCCGTGTAGCGGTCGCATTGCTATGCGACTTGCGGGATGGCAATCCCGCCGCTACATGGGCGGATGGCAATGCTCTACTGTCTGAATCGCAACCTTATAAGTTAAGTCATTGACTAACAGGGGGAAAGTTTGTAAATTACATAGAGTAAATGCCAAGACAGCCAAAAAGAAAGGATGAAAGAGCGGACGCGAAAAAACATCGGGTTTTTTCTGTCCCTTAGCCTTTAGCCTTCATCCTTTAGCCTTTGTCCCTGACACAGGAGGTATACGTTGTACCACGATAATAGAAGAATAAGGATAAACAGGTATATAAACGTGGCGCAGGTAAGACTGATCGCCACCGACGGAACCATGGTGGGCGTGAAGCCCATCTATGAAGCCCAGAACATGGCGCGCGCAGCGGGCCTCGACCTGGTGGAAATAGCTCCGATGGCCAACCCGCCGGTCTGCAAGATAATGGATTTTTCCAAGCATCTCTACGAGCTGGACAAGCAGGCGAGGGAAAACCGCAAAAAGCAGAAGGCCGGCGTCCTTAAGGAAATACGCTTCAACCCCAGAATAGCCAGGCACGACCTTGAGACCAAGATACGGCATATAGAGGAATTCCTGAAGGAACAGAACAAGGTACGCGTGACCGTGGTGTTCCACGGCAGGGAAAACCAGCACCGCAACCTGGGAGAAGAAATCCTGAACAACGTCAAGACTACGCTCTCCGGTGTCGGCGTTGTTGAGGGCCGCACCCAGATGATGGGCAACAGGATGAGCATCATGCTGTCCCCCGTTCAACTGGCGGCGAAAACCGCCCCCCGCGCAGCGGGCGGCGCGAAAGCGCCGGCGGCCCAACCCCTGAAGCCGGCCGCCCGGCTTGAGCCCCCCAAACCCGCAACCCCGGGCGCGTAACCGGTTCTGCCCAAATCCTCGGATAAGGAAATATGTCTTTGTCGGCGTTCCTCCCTTGGTAAATATTCAGTGAACCCATGTGTCCTCTCGTAGGTTACTGTTCACTGAATTGTGCTTCGCACCCGTCGTCTGGTATGTAGTCGCAGAGCTTGCTCTGCGTAAAAAGGCAAAGCAAGCTTTGCTACTACAAGGCTATGCCAGTATCAAGCGCTATGCGCATCAAACGGCCATCAAACAGCCAGGAGCAAATGATGGGTTTACTGAATATTTACCAATTTCCTTTGCCGAAAATAGCAAAAATGCTTCCCCCCCTGTAAATCCGGTTGCAAAAAAGCGTCAGTAGAGATTGTTCCCGCCAAAGAATCCAAAACCGCCAACTCCATTTCCGGAACGGGAACTGAAACTGGCGGAGCGAACATTGATGCCCCATAATTACAAAAAGGGGGACAGGCTACTTTTTTTCCAGGAGGGTTATGCGGGTTTCGTGGTTTGAGAGCTTTTCTGTGTGCTGTATGACGGCCTCGCCGTGCAACGCGTCTTCCCGCTGGTATCTTTTGACGTCTCCGGCTATGGAGTCAAGCAGATTGAAAAGGCGGTTAATGTCGGCCTTTGTTGAGAATTCCGTGTCCAGGCGGTCTACCATGCGGTCTATTTTAAAACTATTTTTTAAAACTTCACCGGAGAGGCCTTTGACCGTATTATCCAGACCTTTGACCTTGTCATCCAGCCGGTTGATGTCGGCTTTCAGTTCGGATTTGAGAGAATTTAAATCCGCTTTTGTGGCTGGTTGATTGGCGTTCGCTTTGTTCATAAGGTTATTATACGAGATTTTTAAATAATGCGACAGGGTCTTTAGGGCAATTATGAACAAAAATCTATTCGCGCTGATTTTCTTGCCTGTGTCTCTTGCGCGGGCGGGGTTTGCAGCGGATTATCAGATAAACTGGCATGCCATGGACATGGGCGGCGGGGTCTGCTCTTCTGTTTCCGAGCTTCAGGATTCTCTCGTTTGGGGGCCGGTCAAGAAATCACAAAGCGCCGGTTACGCGCTTCAGCCGGGGTTTGTCTTCGTCAAGACGGTTTCACTCTCGACGCCAGCGGTGCAATCCGCCACTCATCCGGATCAAGCGAATGAATACGCCGACGCTTCTCCGGTATTTACAGTGTCCGAAGCCGGGGAATGGGCGGACATCTCCGGCTACCGTTATATTTTCGACCAGAGCGGTGGAACAATTCCGACCTATTTAACCGCGCTTTACGTGCCGGCGGGAACACCCATATCGCTTTCAGATAAACCGGACGGCGCGTGGTATCTGCATGCTGCGGCGGAGGATTTTGAGGGCATCCAGGGCGCTTTCACTGCACATTATAAGGTGAATATTAAAACCGCTGTCGTTCCCGCCTCTTCCGGAATTTATATCACCGGCGACGGCGTGCGTGTGGATATTCCCGCCGGAGCTGTGGATTCGGCGACCAATATCAGCATAACGCAGCCGGCGGAGCCCCAAATCCCGCACAGCGTCTATGACCCGAATCTGAGGGGATTTGTGGGGCCGGTGGAGGAAATTAAATTCACTTCGCCGGTTGAATTAGAAAAAGACGTCGTCATAACCCTTCCCTATACCCACACGCAGCTTAGCGGAATTAATGAAAACACCCTGGTATTGGCTTATTACGATGACACAATCAGATCGTGGCGGCCCGTAGTCGGCTCCACGACCGACAAAATCCCCAACAAAGTGGCGGGCACGGTCGGACATTTCTCTCTATTCAGGATTGCGGGGTATAGCCCGGTCTCCGTAAATGCGGCTGATTTGAGCAATTACCCTAATCCGTTCACCTCCGGCGCGGGTGGGACCACGAAGATACGATACAGCCTTAATAGCGATGTAAATGTGGAGATAAAAATATACGATCTTCTCGGCAATCTGGTGTGGAAAAAAGCAATTCCTGCCGGAGAATTTCCCGGCGGGGTTGCGGGCCCCAATGAAATCCCCTAGGACGGCAAAAACGGGAAAGGCCGGTATGTCTCGGCCGGCGGCTATATCTGCGTGGTCAAGGCCGGCGGCGACACGCAAAAAACAAAAATCGGCGTAAAATAAAATGCGTGCCAAACTGCTCCTGATTCTTTTGTTTGCCATAGCCCCTCTCTGCCGGAGCGCGGAAACCGCCGACGGCGGGCTTCCGGGATATTTCCTGGACCTCGGGTTCGGTGCCCGGGCCCTGGGCATGGGCGGGGCGCACGCAGCCGTTGTGGACGACGCGAGCGCCGTATACTGGAATCCCGCCGGCCTTTCAATGGTCGGGGCGAAGACTTTGCAGCTAATGCGCGTCACGTTGTTTGAAGGCACTTGCTACGACACGCTGGCATACGCCCACCCCGTTGATTATAATACTACGATAGGTTTTGGAGTCGCGCGGTTGTACTCCGGCGGCTTTACAGAGCGCGACGACAATAACAACCCCATAGGTTCATTCTCCGCGGGGTGTTTACAGACATATGGGGAAAACAGTCGCTTGGCTATATATCTGGCGAGGCGTCGATTAAAGACGTGGAAACGCTAAACGATGTTTTTTGAAAATCACAAAAAATCATAGGGAGCTGTAATGGAAAAACCCCAAAAATATAATCCGGGGGTGGAACTTGCAAAAAGGACGACTGGCTTAAAAAAATAAAGGAATTAAGTTTAACCCCCTCCGATTTTGAAAAGAAAAATTCGGTTCTTCCATGCCCATCATGCTGCTGCTGGTGGTCCTTTTCTCTGCCGCATGGATATACGGCCGCCTCAAAGGCCTGCCCTGACCAGAAAAATTCAACATTTCCCCCCCGCTTACTTGATATAATAATAAAAAGGGTATATGCATATACAGTCGCCGGGAGAAGATCGTATGCCTAAATTAAAAACTCACACAGGCGCCAAGAAGAGATTCAGAAAGTCCGCAGGCGGAAAATTCCTGCACAGGAAAGCGGGGCTTCGCCACCTTTTAACGGGCATGTCGGCCAAAAGAGGCCGCCATCTCCGGACCGTTAAAGTGAAAGAGGTCACCAGCGCCGAGGCCAGAATGTTAAAGAACTATTTGCCTTATAAGTAGAAGTCAGAAGGTAACTGCTCAGGTCACTGCATTAATACTGTTGTAGTGGCAGAGTTTACTCTGTCCAAAAAAGCAAAGCAAGCTTTGCCACTACAAAAAATACGGAAGAAACATGGATGACCAGTAGTTACTGTCAGATATGACTTCTAAAATTCGTTGGTAAATCACAAGCGTGTCAGGCAGTTGATGAAAGTGATGGGGCTTGAAACTATCTATCCCGGTCCGAACCTAAGCCGCGGAACGCCGGCAAAGAAATACCCGTATTTGCTGACGGGAATGGAGATTGTCCGTCCAATTAATTTGTTGAAATAACTGTCAGCATTTTCGCTGTCTTGACAATGGGGTACACTTTAAGATGGCTTTGCCAAGTCGTTTTAGCAAAGACAGAGTTTTAGTCTGGCGTAAGTTTTTCATCATTATTTCTGTTTGTTATGTGCCAGTTTTTGCCGTTCTTTATGGAGCATACATTTTTGGGGATATTGGTGTTGAAAGACTTATGCCCTAGTGGCTCTGCTATTATTTTAGTTATACTGTATTAGCAATATTTTTTAAAAAACGCGCAGTTCTTAAAATCGGTTGGTTTAAATTTATTGTATTGAGTACGCTATATTATTTGATGAGTATGTTTTTACTCGACCTGATATTTTATTTTTGCAACGATCCCTTAAATGGTATAACGGCTTTTTACTTTTCCCCATCGGTTATCGGTGTTCCCCCTGGTAATTAGGGATTACTATGAGAATAAAATACAGCGTCGCAAGAAATAAAAGAAAGAAAAAGATATTTAAGCTCGCCAAAGGCTATTACGGCAATAAGAAGAACCGTCTGCGGATGGCTGTCCAGCAGGTCAAAAAGTCCCTGACGCACGCTTACGGCCACAGAAAGGACAAGAAAGGCGATATCAGGCAGGTCTGGATAGTCAGGCTCAACGCCGCTGCCCGGGAAGAGGGCCTGTCTTACAGCCAATTCATAAACGGGCTCAAAAAGGCGGACATCCTTTTAAACCGCAAGATGCTGTCCGAAATAGCCATAAAAGACCCCGTGTCTTTCACCGCTATAGTTAAACTCGCGAAGGCCGCTTTAGGACCTAAAAAGCTCTCATGAACCAGGCGGACTGGAAGAATAAACTGGCCCTTATAAGGGATGGCTTTCTTTCCGGGCTTGCCGCAGCCGACGCCGCCGCTCTGGCGGAACTTGAGACGCATTATCTGGGCAGGAAAGGGGAACTCACCCTGAGCTTGAGGGAACTCAAGGATTTTCCGTTAGAAGAACGGAAGGTCCTGGGCGCTCTCGGCAACGCCCTCAAAGAAGAACTCGCCGCTAAATTGGACGCCCGCAAGGCCGAGACCGGCGCCGGCGCCGTAGATCTCAAGAAATCCCAGTTCGACCTTACCCTGGCCGGCTACCCTTTTGCGAAAGGCAGCCTGCATCCGCTCACTCTGACCGTTGATAAGATGTGCGACGGCTTCCAGAAGCTGGGCTTTTCCATCGCCCAAGGCCCGCTAATAGAGGAAGACTATTTCAATTTTGAAGCTCTGAACTTCCCGCCGGACCACCCCGCGCGCGACATGCAGGACACTTTCTACGTGGACCTCAAAGACGCCTCGGGCAAGGACCTGATGCTCCGGACCCACACCTCCCCCGTGCAGATACGCACCATGAAAACCCGGACGCCGCCGCTGCGGACGGTTTCCGCGGGCCGTGTGTTCCGGTCCGAAGCCGTGGACGCCAGCCACTCGTTCGCCTTCCACCAGTTGGAAGGCTTCTGCCTGGACAGGAACATCACCATGGCAGACCTCAAGTGGACGCTTGAAGCGTTCATGCAGGACCTGTTCGGTTCCTCGGCCAAAATAGCTTTTTCTCCTTCTTTCTTCCCGTTCGTGGAGCCCGGCGCGCAGGCAGCCGTGTCCTGCGTGTTCTGCGGTTCCGAAGCCGCCTGCCCGGTCTGCAAAGGCACGGGCTGGATAGAACTTCTCGGGGCGGGCGTCATCCATCCCAATGTTATCAGGGCCTGCGGCTACGACCCTGAACAATGGAGCGGATTCGCTTTCGGCGCGGGCATAGAGAGATTCGCCATGCTGCTGTTCGGCATAAAAGACATGCGCATGTTTTACGAGAATGATTTAAGGATTTTGAAACAATTGTAAAAATAGTCGAGAGTAAAGTCGAAAGTAAAGAAAGAACCGGTACTTTAAACTCTACACTCTCGACTCTAGACTTTAGACTAGTATGAAAATACTTCATAGCTGGCTGATGGATTTTATCGGCGCGGAGCTTGGCACCGACGACCTTGCCGCCAGGCTGACCCGCCTTGGTTTTAATATCGAAGAAATAAAAAAGACCGGCGCGGCCTTTTCAGGCGTGGTTGTGGGCCGGATCCAGGCCATTGAAAAACACCCGAACGCCGACAAGCTTTCGCTCTGCGAGGTCGACACCGGCTCTGAAGTGATAAAAGTCGTCTGCGGCGCGAAAAATATCGCCGTGGGCCAAAAGATACCTTTCGCCCGGGTCGGCGCGGCGCTGGCCGGAGGGGCTTTAAAGAAAGCCAGGATACGCGGCGTGGACTCAGAAGGCATGATCTGCTCGGCCGGGGAACTCGGCCTTGAGGGTTATGATAATTCGGGCATCCTGGTCCTGCCCGATTGCGCGCCCGTCGGGGCGGACGCGAAGACCCTTTTCCCGAAGGCGGACCATGTTTTCGAGGTGGAGATAACGCCCAACCTCGCTTATTGCCTATCGCATTACGCTCTCGCCAGAGAACTCTGCGTTTTCTACGGATTGGCGCTGAAAAAACCGGCGGTCATCGGTGCCTCCGCGCCGGAAAAAGGCATAGCCGGGATAACCATAGAAGCCCCGGAGCTTTGCCCGAGATACGTCGCCGTAGTGGTCAGGAACGCCGCCGCCGGGACCCCGGACTGGATGGCCGCGCGCTTGCGCGCCGCGGGCGTCAACCCTAAAGGCAACCTGCTCATAGACGTATCCAATTATGTGATGTACGAACTGGGCCAGCCCATACACTGTTTCGACCTGGCCGGGCTTTCCGGCCCGGAAATAAGGGTGCGGGCCGCGCGCGCGGGCGAAACCATGAAGACGCTTGATAACCAGGACCTGAAACTTGCCGAAGACATGCTTGTCATAGCCGACAAGAACGTCCCGGTGGCGCTGGCGGGCGTCATGGGCGCCGTGGCCGGCGCGGTTTCGGACTCCACGAAGGACATTCTGATAGAGTCGGCCAATTTTGCCCCGGCTTCCATACGCAGAACTTCCAGGAAGACCGGCATCAAGAGCGAATCCTCCTACCGCTTTGAGCGCGGCGCCGACCCCGAACTCCCGCTCTACGCGGCGCTTCGCCTGGCCCGGCTTATTCTGGACTGCGCGCCCGGCGCAAAAGTGGAGCAGATAACCGACAATTATCCTTCAAAGCATGTTCCAAGAGTTATAGAAGTTTCAGCGGAGCGGATAAACGCCATTTTGGGAACACAGATACCGGAGAAGGATATTTTTGCGTGCCTCAAAGCCATACAGCCGGAGCTTAAGGGCGACAGGCCCTGGCAATTCTCCGTGCCCGGCTATCGCCGGGATATAGAAAGCGTATGGGACATCGCGGAGGAAGCGGCCCGCTATATAGGCTATGAGGCCATACCGTCCGTGTCCAAAATGCCGATGATGCGCGCGTGCGCGGCTCCTTCTTTTGAGGTCGCGGCCGAGCTCAAGGGCCGCCTGGCCTGCCTCGGATTCTCGGAGGTATATAACTACGATTTCATCTCGCTGAGGGATTTCCGCAACTGCCTGCTGAACGAGGAAGAAGCGGTGAGCCTGAAAAACCCGCTTTCAGCCGAGTTCCAATTCCTGCGTACCGCCATGGTGGCCGGCGCGCTGAAGACTTTAAGCTACAATTTGAATCGCGGCAGGAACTCGGTTTCCATTTTTGAGGTCGGCACTGTCTTCAGGAAGACGAAGAACGTAGGGGAAACCGCTTGTGCGGTGTCCACCTGTGGTTTAATCCCCCGGAAAGGGTGCCGGCATTGCGAAGAGACGATGTGCGCGGGCCTTATGTACGGGAGTTTCCCGGACTCGGAGTTCTGGCGCGGGGGGAGCGCCGCGGCCGATTTCTATCATCTTAAAGGCGTGATGAACGCCGTATTCTCAGGCTGCGGCGGTTTCAGGTTCGAGAAGGCGAAGAATCCTCCGGCTTATTTTCACCCGGGCGCGAGCCTTGAGATGAAGCTGGGCAATTCCCAGGCCGGCTGGCTGGGCCTGCTGAACCCGCTGGTCGCGAGGAACAGCGATCTGAAGGACAACCAGATCTATTATTTCGAGCTGCCGCTCAAAGCTCTGGTCGCCGCGCACAAGCCGGAGTTCTGGCAGCGGGCGGCGCAGGTCAAGGCTGTGTCGGCGTTCCCGAACATCCGGCGCGATCTGTCGGTGGTCCTTGAGGATAAGTTTGAATGGGCCGATATAGAGGCGGCTATCGCCAAAGCGCCGGACCTGTCCGCGGTGCAGCTTATTGACGTTTACAAGGGCAAGAATATAGGCGAGAACCTCAAAAGCATCACCATCCGCTTCACTTTTTCCTCTATGGAGAAGACCCTCACCGACGCTGAGATAAACGCGTACATAAACGCCATCCTGCTCAAACTCTCCCTGAACTTCGGTGCCAAGCTCCGCGCCTGAGCCACGGGACAATTCGCACTTTATATCGCATTTTACGCTGGTCATGTAATTGGCCAGGACGGGATACCATATGGCAGCGACACGGCTCTTTAGGAGGCTGTGTGTCAACAGAATAGAAGAGAACTCTATGTTTCAATTATACTGGACGGGATAGTGAGCATACCGCGCTGTTTCAACTTCAACAGCAAACTGCGGGCGGCCATGTCTTTGATCTGGCCGGTGCTGGTGCGCCAGTTCCATGCTTTCGCCAGCTCCGCCGAAATGCGACGGCGGCTCCAGGCCGGGTTCACGGTAATAAGGCGGCGGATTTCGGCGAAGTCCGGCTCATGCAGATGTCGGCCTTGGATGATACAGGATTGTTCCATCCTAAAGATGGTAGCATGAAGGAGGGGGTGGAGTTCAGCGCTGAAATTTTGCCATAAGGATACACTCGCGGAGTTGCCGTCGAGATCGCCGGAGTAAAACCCGCTGCCAGCGGGGGATTTGCCGCCCCCGCTGTTTTTGTTGTTGTATCTGGTGTATATAATATAGTATAATATACACCAT
>JACQYT010000052.1 GCA_016208085.1 Elusimicrobiota bacterium
GGGCGGTTATCTATAGCAGCGCCAGAACCAGTTAAGCCTAAGGTTATATTGGACGCTGCACTACTAATAGAACCGTACCCCGGAGATTTAATATACGTATTAGAAACGTTTAAACCCCACCCAGTACTCGGGGAATCTGTATCTGTATGTACATATCCATGATTATGCCCGGGATCGGTAACAGCGTGGTTGTGGGAAGGTAATTGTTCCACCGTTAAGGAGTAGAAGTTCGTCCCACCAGTGACCCCCTGGCCGGCAAGAGTAGTTGAAACCATAACAAACCTGTCGGCTAAATTCAAAGTTCCGTTGCTTCCATTACACAATGCCCAACCCTCAAGTGGGCCGGTACCCAATCCACTTGCATCAAAATTCCATGACCCAGAATACATGATTACCCTACCGGAGGGAGTGGCTGCCGTAGCTTGCCAGCTCGCATTCCCATCCACATTTGATGTTAGAACTTTTCCTGCTGCCGGCGTTCCTGCTCCAGAAAATCTCACGCTCCCAGTAACGTGCAATTGTGCAGTAGGTGATGTCGTCCCGATGCCGACGTTGCCGTCTTTGACTACAAGCGTGGAACTGCCGACTGAAAACCCTGAGCCGGCAATTGCGGCTGTCCCGCTGATTACGGTGTTCCCGTCGGAATCAACGCTGAAAACGGTGGCGGCGTTCTTGTCCTGCACTATTAATTTTGTTGAACCGTCATTTGAATTCAGCTTTATCTCCCCGTCTTCCGAAAACGCATAATTCGCGGCGCCTAAAAACAGGCACATTCCCAAAAAACTCTTACCCAGTATTGTTGTTTTCGTAATCTTACCTCCCCGGTAATTGGCCACAATTGATTCATTCGTAAAAAGCTCATTTTGTTTAGAAATTGTAGCGGGCGACGTGAGTCGCCTATTGAGCGGATTTACGTCCGCCGCTACAGTTTTGGACCAAAAAACGACCTCTTACGGGAGACTCAATCTTAATAGCAAGCGCCGCGAATACTTTAATCCGAGTTTCATAGAAATTTCGTTTCATTGACTTTCTTTTATAATGCTGGTATACTTAAGGTGTATGAACCGCTTAAAGTATTACTCTTTTGAAGTGGTGATAGAGAAAGAGGAAAAAGGTAAAGGCTATTACGCCTATTCCCCGACTCTACCGGGATGTTTTTCCAACGGCCGCACCATCGAAGAAGCCAGGAAAAACATCCGCGAAGCTCTGCAGCTGCACCTGGAAGCCCTCGCGGCGCACTCCATAAAAGTAGATTCCGGCGAAAAACTTGTTCATATTGAGGAAATCTGTATAGGCATCCCGCAAACATGGGCGCAAAACTCCCGGCCATAACCGCCAGAAAACTTGTCCGGTTTCTTAAAAAGCGCGGCTTTGAGGAAGACCGGCAAAGAGGCAGCCATCTGACGCTGATAAACCGTATCACCCGCAGAATAGTCACTGTGCCGATCCATACCGGCGCCGATATCGGCCGGGGCCTGCTGCAGAAAATCCTCGCCACCGCCGGATTCACCCCGCAAGACTTTAATAACCTGAGATAGCCGCAACGGGGAGCGGAGGCCGGAGAACCGGCTTTATACGTTTTAACTTCTTCTTCACTCATAAATTCTTCGCCACTCTTCTTCGCGAATTTTCGCCCGCCGCCGCATTCTTCTCCCCGCCTAAAACCGGGAAATACTCTCAGACAACTTTATTTTTATTTCCGCCCGCCGTCGGCGGGCAACAAAACAGCAACCGCAACTGCAAGATTACAGATTTTCAGATTACAGATTTCAACGACGCCTGCCGCAGCGGAACCCGACGGTGTCGCTCGAGAAGGACGGGGCGCTGTACGCGAAGAAGGCGAACACCCCGGCGTCAGCGCCGTCGCCCCAGCTGCCGCCCCGGATCACCGCCGGAACCTGGCCGGCTCTCCATTCTAAAGAGGCATAATTTGTGTATGCGTTACCGCCTATATTCCACATACCGTCATTGTTATAGTCGCTCCCGGTGCCATCAACTTCTACCATGGTTCCAGATGCGTTTGAAGTTCCGGCGCCTGCTGTTCCCCAGTCTGCTACCCACTCCCAGACAGAGCCTATCATGTTTTCAACACCAAAACTTGAGAGACAACTTGTGCCCTGCCCTGTCTGCATAGACTGGGTTCCGGATGTATTACATTGCGGCCCGGTATCCGCAGAAAGAGCACCGGGGTCCGGTGTGCCCGCGGCCGCCATCTGCCACACGGCATTGGGCAGAAGCTCCTTGCCGGCGTTCCCGCAGGCAAGATTGGCCTGAAACCAAGTAAGCGAAGCGGCCGGCTTGTACCCCGATACGCTGCGCGCGTATATCTTTGTGCCTGCGGCGGCGCAGTCCTGGGCATTATCATTACAGGGATAGTCATCCGCTCCGTTTTCCCCCATATATCGACTGTCCTCCTATAACTTCTGTATGAAAGCCAGTTGGATAAAATTTGGGCGGTTATCTATAGCAGCGCCAGAACCAGTTAAGCCTAAGGTTATATTGGACGCTGCACTACTAATAGAACCGTACTCTATAAGAGCACTACATAATCTAATCTGTAAATCTGGTGTTCTGGAGGATTTTTGGTGGCCCCGACGGGGAAAAGAGCACGTCCGCCGACGGCCAAACCGCCAATGGCTTGTTTTGTTAGGCTAATTTCGCGCCGTGGAAATCCAGGCTAGCAAAAACAGGTTAACAAGGGGAAATACTTTTTTGGCGGTAATATGGCTCAGTCCGGCCGTCTCATATTTTTTCGCCAGGCAAGCCGCACGGCCGGGCCTTCCCCGCATCCCTCCGGCAGGACGGCTATGACTTCGGCGGCCGGGATTTTCTGGACGACAAAAGCCAGGACATGGGCCAGGGAGTCTTCTACATTATCGAAACGGCCTGATTCAATCAGCAATTCGTGCAGGCGCCGGCATCCGGCCCATTAATTCCCCCGCCCCGGCCGACTGAAATCCCCTGACAACCGGCACATCCAGGCCGCGTTGCGGTTCGCCCACGAAGCTGTTCAAAACGGCAGGTACGTCCCCTTTCTCCACCCGCGCGGTTGCTGCCGTGCCCCGCGGGCGGGGCGGATTTTTAACGGGGTAAATCACGGATAGAACTTTCGTCATTTTCGTCATAATACTCTAATCCGGGCCTTTTGCTTAAAAAATTGCCCTTTAGGCCCTTTCATTTTTCCGCCAAATCTCATAGGATATCTGCATGGTGGAAAACAATAACAATCAACCGGCTACCAAAGGCGACCTTGCCGCTGTAAGATCCGAACTTGCCGAGGTAAAGACCGAACTAAAAAGCGACCTTGCCGCCGTAAAATCCGAACTCAAAAACGATATTGCCGATGTAAGGTCCGAACTTACCGCCGTAAAAGGCGATTTGAATAACAAGTTTAAAAGCCTCTCCGGCGAAATTTTAAAATTCCATTTTAAAATGGACCGCATGGAAAACCGCCTGAACACGGAATTCTCGACAAAAGCCGACATTAACCGGGTTTACAATCTGCTTGACGCCATTGCCGGCGACATCAAAAGCTACCAAAGAAAAGACGCTCAAAAGCTCTCAAACCACGAAACCCGCATAACCCTCCTGGAAACAAAAAAATAAATCCCTTATTCCCCTTTCAAAGACAAATTTAATTTGACAACGCTTTAGGACCGTAGTATAATTTCCAGCAGGAGGCATTACGATGAAAATTGAAGATTACATCACTATCAATCCCCGCATCTGCCATGGTCAGCCATGTTTTAAAGGAACACGCATAATGGTATATCTTGTCCTGGAACTCTTGGAGGCGGGAGAAACGCCGGAGCAGATTCTTAAAAGTTACCCCTCTGTTAGTATTGACTCTATCAAAGCCGCACTCCACTTTGCGGCAGAATTGATTAAAACTGAAGAATATAGTTCTCTGTTGCCTCAAACCTAAAATGAAACTTCTGCTAGACGAAAATGTATTATCTGAAGTGGAAACATTTCTCATATCTGCAGGGTATGATGTTAAACGAGTTTCTTCCGGCAGCGAAAATGGAGAAGTAATAAATGCCGCCCTTGCTGAAAGGAGAGTATTAGTCACCCATGACATCCACTTTTCAAATATATTGATATATCCTCCAAACAGGTATTGCGGCATCATACGAATCAGAATCCATCCACCTTCAGCGGATAAGATTGTTTCATCGCTGCAGAGATTATTGAACAAAGTAGCGCCGGAAGAGTTTAACAAGAGGTTGTACATACTTGAAGAAGATGATTTCCGGGTAAGGTTATTGCCTGAATAGTTTATTTTCATATTTGCAGTTACTGCAATAGTAAATATGTTTTCCTCTCTGCTCCGCGTTCTCTGCGACCTGTTAGACGTTTGAATTGTGTCGCTTCGCTCCACTCTGCGCTCTCCGCGTCTCTGCGGTAAATTTTGGGAAATAGTGTTATGTCCCCGATTTACTTTAGTCCTTTTTTTGCCTCGTCCGCCTTAGGTGGAAGAGGCCGCACCCGGCGCGGGTGAGGGGTCAATGCCCGATGGCTCTTTATCACCCTCACCCAGCCCTCTCCACTCAAGGGAGAGGGCACAGTTTCCGTTTCCCATAGCGGTCGCATTTATGCGACTCTTTTGTCGCTACGGCGGATAAATCCGCCCGCTACAAACCACGAAACCCGCATAACTTTTCTGGAAACAAAAAAGTAGCCTTTCCTGACGTCACTATTTTCCCTTACGCACTCAGCCTGACCCTATACCCTGTCAAAAGCCCCCGAAATACGCGGGAAATAGGTGTCTGTCCTCTACCAAAGGCGACATTGCCGCTGTAAGATCCGAACTTACCGCCGTAAAAACCGAACTAAAAGGCGATATTGCCGCTGTAGGGTCAGAACTTGCTGCCGTAAAAACCGAACTAAAAGGCAATATTGCCGCTGTAAGGTCAGAACTTGCTGCCGTAAAAACCGAACTAAAAGGCGATATTGCCGATGTAAGGTCAGAACTTGCCGCCGTAAAAACCGAACTAAAAGGCGATATTGAAAATCTATCCGGCGAATTTTTGAAATTCCATTTTAAAATGGACCGCATGGAAAACCGCCTGGACACGGAATTCCCGACAAAAGCCGACATTAACCGGGTTTACAATCTGCTTGACGCCATTGCCGGCGACATCAAAAGCTACCAAAGAAAAGACGCTCTTCGCGGCGAGGCTATAATGCAACACACAGAAAAGCTCTCAAACCACGAAACCCGCATAACCCTCCTGGAAACAAAAAAATAATTTTCCTTAATCCTTCTGGCAAACCAAAAATTGGATATACGGAGCATTCGTGCCTGCGACCAATCCGGTGGGGTCTATAGTATAAATTTATTTCTTCAATATTTCGTTGACCATGGCCAGCACTTGTTCGGGCTGCGTCATCTTCGGCACGAAAGCTCTGAACCCCGGGCTTTTCTGAAAAACCAGGTTGATGCCCGATTCCATGAAATTTTCGCCTGTCATCACGATGAACGGGATCTTTTTAAGCTGCGGCTTGCCGGCGGAGAGCTTTTCAACCTTCTCAATAAATTCGGCGCCGTTCATGACCGGCATGGCGATGTCCACAAGCATAAAATCCGGCGCGCCTTCCGATATTTTCTCCAGCGCTTCCTGGCCGTTACCGGCCGTGTAAACCTCGAAGCCGTTGTCCGAGAACACGTACTTGAACAGCAACAGTATGGTCGGGTCGTCGTCTATTATCAGTATGCTTGGCATAAACGGAAAGGGTTAGTTACTGCGCGTCTTCCACGTAGATGCTGCCGTTCAGGTAGCCGCTGCCGTTCAGGTGGACAAAGCTGCCGGACGGAAAGCCGCTGACGCTGACGGAGCCGGTCATGCCGGTGGAGCCTATATATTTCCCGTCCTGGTAGAACTGGACATAAACATGGGGCCACACAGTCTGAAACACGTACTGGTTCGGATAGATCCACATGGAAACGTACACATTGATGTAGGTGTTATTGCTCGTTACCTTGCCGGAGTTGTCGCGGAAATTCCCCCAGCCGGTAAGCGGCACGGAAGTGAAGCCGCCGTTGGGCGGGACGAACCCGTTGCCGTTTAAATTGACATAGCCTGAGACCTGTACATAACGTCCAGTCTTTATCACAATTTCGGCTTTGGCCGGCAGGATCGGCTCACTTTTGCCGGCCTTGACGGTTTCAGCGGCGGCAGCGGCAATGCCATTGAGACTTTTGGCGAAGTCGGCGTCCGGGATGCCGGCGGCATAAAGAGCGTTAGCCGAAAACACGGATACGACCGCCGTCAAAATCAGTTTTTTCATTTTAATCTTACCCCCTCTTTAAAGTATTAACCACATTTCAATTATACCAAAATATGGGGCCGGACAAGAATGCCGGTTTGTTTTTTTGGTAGTATAGTATAAAATATGGAAAGAATAACCCGGCATGTCATCCTGAGCGTGGAAGAAAAAAAGAAGGTGAAATTCACGTTCGCGGGGCGCAGCCTTGAAGCGCTTGAGGGCGAGGTAATTTCAAGCGCCCTGTTCGCCAACTCCATAAAGATATTCAGCGAGCACAAGAAGGACGGAAGCCCCCAGGGCATGTTCTGCGCCAACGGCCAGTGCGCCCAGTGCACGGTTATAGCCGACGGCCTCCCCGTTAAAGCCTGCGTCACCGTAGTTCGCGAAAGGATGAAGCTAGAGCCGCTTAAGGGCCTGCCGAAAATACCGGTATCGGCCTGCGTAAGCGAATATGGCCGCGTGGAAGAGCTGGAAGTGGACGCCCTGATAATAGGCGGCGGCCCATCGGGCCTTACCGCCGCGGCGGAACTGGGCAGGCTGGACGTGAACACCCTTATAATAGACGACAAACACAGGCTGGGCGGTAAACTGGTTTTGCAGACGCATAAATTTTTCGGCTCCGTGGAAGACTGCTATGCCGGCGCCAGGGGCATAGACATAGCCGACAAGCTCACCGACCAGCTTAAGGAATACCCTTCCGTGAAAGCGTGGACCGGCGCGACTTGCGCGGCCGTTTTCTCCGATAAGAAGGCGGGAGTGCTCCGCGACGGGAAATATTATCTTATAAAACCCAAGGTCCTGATAAGCGCCACCGGCGCGCGGGAAAAAACCCTCGCTTTCCCCGGCAACACTTTGCCCGGCGTTTACGGCGCCGGCGCCTTCCAGACCCTGGTCAACCGCGACCTGGTGCGGCCGGCCAAAAGACTGTTCATAGTGGGCGGCGGGAACGTCGGGCTTATCGCGGCCTACCACGCTTTACAGGCGGGCATCCGGGTGGTCGGGCTCATAGAGGCGTTGCCGGAATGCGGCGGCTATAAAGTGCACGCCGATAAAATAAAACGCCTCGGCGTGCCGATCTATACCGGCCATACCATCGTGAAAGCCGAAGGAAAAAGGGAGCTGGAGACCGTGACCATAGCCGAAGCGGATACCAGGTTCCGGGCCGTGCCCGGCGCCGAAAAAACTTTCAGCGCCGACACCCTTTTGATCGCCGTCGGCCTGAACCCGGTCAACGAATTCCATCTCCAGGCTTCGGCGTTCGGCATGAACGCCTTCGTTTGCGGCGACGCCGAGGAAATAGCCGAGGCCTCGGCCGCCATGTTCAGCGGAAAGATAACGGCGCATAAAGCGCTGAAGAGCCTCGGCATCATGGCCGGCGACGTTCCGCAGTTCTGGTTTGAACGCCTGGAGGTTTTAAAATCCCGGCCCGGCGCCGTCCGCAAGCCCCCCCCCAGGGACCACGACAAAACGGTTTATCCGGCGCTCCACTGCCACCAGGAGATACCCTGTGACCCTTGTGTGACCGTCTGTCCGAAGAAATCCATAAAGCTTGAAGGCGCGAGCATCATGAACAACCCCGGGTTCGCCGGCGACTGCATAGGCTGTTTTAAATGCCTCCTCATCTGCCCCGGCCTGGCCGTCACGATGGTGGATTACCGCAAGGATAAGAATGCGCCGCTGGTGTCCGTGCCGTTTGAGATAGAGCGTGGCCTTATAAAGAAGGGCGACACGGTGACGCTCACGGACTGGGAGGGCGCGTCTCTCGGCGCGGCCGTAGTCGGCGACGTTAAAGACTTTAAGGCCGAGAACACCCTTATAGTTATAGTTAAGGCTTCCCCGGCGACGGCCGATAAGATAGCCTCGGTCAGGTTATACGAGCCTGAGAAAACATCAGCCGCCCGGCCGCCCGGCCGCCCGGCCGCCCGGCCGTTAAACGATGATTCCATCATTATCTGCCGTTGCGAGCGCGTGACTTTGGGCGAGATACGGAAAGCGATTAAAAGCGGCGTGCGCGACATGAACCAGCTTAAAGCCGTCACCCGCGCGGGCATGGGCGCGTGCGGGGCCAAGACCTGCGAGAGCCTGATACTGTCCGTGTTTAAAAGCGAGGGTGTGGACCTGAAAGAAGTCACCGGTTTTTCCAGGCGCCCGCTGTTCCTGGAAGCGCCGTTGGGCGCGTTTTCCAACGCAAAATGCGAGACCGGACACGGGGAAAAGGCTTCATGGAGCGGGTTTTAGGGATATCAAATGTCCGTTGATAATTACGACGTCATAATAATAGGCGCGGGCAGCGTCGGGACGCCGCTGGCGATGTTTCTAGCCGAAAAGACCAGGAAGGTCCTGGTCATAGACTCTCTGCCGTCCGTCGGCCAGGGACAGAACAAGTGCGCCATAGGCGGGGTGCGCGCCACGCACTCGGACGGCTCAAAAATAAAGGCGGCCTTAAGGAGCATTCAGATTTTCTCCGCCTGGCGCAAAAAGCGCGGCGACGATATCGGCTGGCTCCAGGGCGGCTATTTCTTTCCTGTTTACAGCGAAAAAGACGAGGTTATGCTTAAGGATATGCTCAAAACCCAGCAGGGATTCGGGCTTGATATAAACTGGATAGGTCCGGAAAAAGCGCGCAAACTCGTTCCCGGCATAGCCGCCGGGGACTTGCGCGGCGGCACCTACTCTCCAGGAGACGGCTCGGCCTCGCCGCTGTTGTCCGCCAACGCTTTTTACAGACGGGCGCTTAAACTGGGCGCGAAATTCAATTTCAACGAGAGCGTGACCGGTTTTATAAAGGAAAACGGCGCCATAAAAGGCGTTAAAACCACAAAAGCCTCTTACTGCGCCCCGCTTACTGTGAACGCCGCCGGCGCTTACGCGGCCCCGCTCTCGGAGCTGGCCGGCGTCATTGTGCCGGTCAGACCGGATTCCCACGAGGCCGGCATCACCGAGCCGGTGGAGAGATTCTTTGAGCCCATGGTGGTGGATCTCCGCCCCGGAGAGAAGTCACTGAATTATTATTTCTACCAGAATTCTGAAGGCCAGCTTGTGTTTTGCCTGACGCCCAGCCCGCCCAGCTGGGGCGACGACCGGCGTTCCACCTCCGAATTCCTGACCGAAATTTCAAAGCGCATGATAAATCTGATGCCGGCGGCGGCCAATATAAAGGTGCGCAGGACCTGGCGCGGGCTTTATCCGATGACGCCGGACGGTTTCCCGATAGCGGACTTCCCGAAAAACGCGCCGGGCTACGCGCTGGCCGTCGGCATGTGCGGACAGGGCTTCATGCTGGGGCCCGGCCTGGGGGCGACGCTGGCCTCGGTGATAGCCGGGTGCGGAAGCAAAGAAGATATGGAAACGCTCGAAGGCTTCAGGCTCGGGCGGAACTTCTCCGGACAGGAAAAATTAAAGTGAACAGGAACAGATCGCTTGTCTCAAAAGAACCCGAACTGGCCGGGGAAATAAACAGCTTGAGAAAAAACCTGTTTGAAAAAGAGAAGCAGCTTTTTTTGAAACTGGAAGAGCTTGTATCCATACGGACCGCCATAAAAGATTTCTACGCCAAAGTGTACCTGCCGCGCCTCGGCGGCTGCATGATGGAACTCGAAGAGATAAAATCCAGGGTTATAGGCCTTCCGCCCGACGCGCGCGGCCCTGAGGACGTCCTGAAACCCGTAAAAGACGGGGGAAAAGAGCTTTCCGCGGAAGTAAAAAAAGAAATAAAAAACCTGTACCGCAGGCTAGCCCGCCTCTATCACCCCGACCGCCCGCATGACAAGGAAGAACAGGAGTTCCTGACCGGGCGCATGGCAGCCATAAACGAGGCTTTCCGGGCCTCTGACCTGGAAAGTCTTAAAAGGTATCTTAAAAGGGCCGACGCCGAGATCGGACTTAACCTGTCTTCGCCGGAACGCATCAAATGCCTGGAAATGGAATTACATATTGTGGAATCTCTGGACCGGCTGTACGGCGCTAAAGTGGAAGACCTGAAAAAGAACGAACTCTATAAACTTATGAAAAAGGACCCCGCCAGGCAGGCCGAAGTATTCAAAGGCTTGGAGGAAAGGTTTAAGTTTGATATAGGCATTTATAAAAAAATACTCAAGAGACTCTCCGACCGTATGATGAAAAAAACGCTTTTGCCGCTTTTGTTCGTCTTTTTTTCAGTCCTTCCGCTGACAGCCCAGGAAAACCCGCTGGAACTTTCGTGGGCCGACTGCGTCCGGCAGGCATTGGCCAATAACCCGGGCTTGAATGCCAGGAAGCTCGCCATAGAACAGAACAAATACCTTTACCTGGCCGGCTACAACTCCTATCTTCCCAGGATAAGCATCTCTCACTCACTCGCGCGGAGCGGAGGCGTCTCTTCCATAGCGTCCAACAGTGTCGGTTTCAGCCTTTCGGCCTCCGAACCCCTCTTTGACCTCGGCGCCATGTCCTCCATAAGGACCTCAAAGCTGAACTATGACCGGACCTTCTACGATTACAGGATAGAATCCGCGAGCCTGCGGCAAAGCCTTTATTCGGCTTTCATCAGCCTTATTGTGGCCCAGGAGCAGATTAAGGTGAACAAAAAGATCCTTGACCTCCGCGAGCAGAACGCCAGGCTCATCGGGCTCAAATATGAGAGCGGAATGGAATCCCGGGGCAACATGATGTACGCCTTCGCGCTTTATGAACTGTCAAAGTCGGACCTGCAGAAGTCGGAACGCTCCCTGGAAACGGCTCGCCGCACGCTCTTGAAGAATATGGGGCTCTCCTACTACCCTCCCGTTGCCGCCAGAGGCGAACTGACTGTCCCGGAGTATAGACTTAAAGCCGAAGATCTGAACCTGGAAAATATCCCCCAGGTAGCCTCGCAGAAAGCGAACATAGAGATTTACAAAGAGAAGTTGTTCTCTATAAAGACCGACAGATATCCGAGCTTAAGCGCCAGCCAGTCCCTGAGCTGGAGCGGCGTAAGCGAATTCCCCGGCGACAGGAGCTGGTCCATGGGGCTTTCCCTGAGCCTGCCTCTTTTTGCCGGCGGCATAACTTATTATCCCAACAGCGTCAACGCGGCCAGACTGGCGCTCAAAAGCGCCCAAGAGTCCCTCAGGTCCCTGAAAATTTCGCTGGAGAACGATATCATGAGCGCTTACGGCGATTTTCTGAACTCACGCGACACGGCGATAGCGAACGTCAATATGCTCAACGCAAACGAGGAGCGGTACAAGGAGTCGCAGATAAAATACATGGCCGGCCAGATAAGATTCCTGGACCTGGCGAACATTGAGCAGAGCATGGTGGACGCGCAACAAAACCACCTGCGGTATCTGAGGGACGCGAACACCAGGAAATCCGCCCTGGAAAATCTGCTGGGCCTGGGACTGGAGGAATAAAATAGGGTATAGGGTTCCGAAATAAGGAACTCTTTACCCTATACCCCATCCCCTATACCCTATCCCCTTAACCGGAGAAAAATTATGAAGAAAATTTTGATTACAATCGCGGCGCTCGCGCTTGCCGGCGGCGGCTGGTATTATTACAAGAGCGGAAAAAAGAGCGCAGATGTGAAATACGCCAGAGCCGAAGTCTTAATAAAAGACATCTCGGAATTCGTGGAGACCACCGGCGAGGTGATCCCCCTGAACCGCGTGGAGGTGCAGCCCCCCTCGAGCGGCAGGATAGAACAGATCGTGGTGGACGAGGGCGACAAGATAAAGGCCGGGGAAATAATGGCGCTGATGAGCTCCGCCGACCGCGTGGCAATACTTGACGCGGCCCGGGCCCTGGGCGACGACCAGTACAAGAACTGGAAAGAAACTTATAAGCCGATAAAGATAATTTCTCCGCTGGACGGCACGATAATACTGAAAGACGTGGTGGAGGGCCAGACTGTCGGCCAGTCCACGGTGCTTTTCGCCATCTCCGACAACCTGATACTGAGCGCCAATGTGGATGAATCGGACATAGGGAAAGTGCGCGAAAGGCAGACCGCCTCAATAGTCCTGGACGCCTACCCGGACAATCCGGTCAAAGGCAAAGTGTTCCAGATACTTGACGAAGGTAAAAACCAGAGCAATGTTATAACCTATAAGGTAAAGATCAAACCGGATCTTGTCCATCCTTTCTTCAAATCGCAGATGACCGCCAATATAAAAATAGAAACGGCTAAAAAACGGAACGCCCTGCTTATTCCCACCGCCTCCGTTACCATAGACCCCTCGGGCAGCACCGCCGTCATAACGGAAGTGCTGGATAAGAAGCCGGTATATACGAAGATAGAGACCGGCCTGGACCAGGGGGACTATGTGGAAGTGACGAAAGGCCTCAAGGAAGGCGACATCGTGATGTTCGTGGGCAAGAATTACAAAGCGCAGAAGGCTTCCGACCAGGGAACCAATCCGCTGATGCCCAAGCGGCCCGGAATGGTTAAAGTCGTGCGTAAGGCGCTGCATTAACAGCAGGGTATAGGGTTTAGGGTAGAGGGTAAGGAGTTCCTTATTTCTGTAACTCTACCCTCTACCCTAAACCCTATACCCTACACTTATGATCGAGATCAAAGGAATAAGAAAAATATACCGGATGGGAGGCGAGGACCTTGAAGTGCTCAAGGGCGTGGACCTTTCTGTCAAAGAGGGCGAATTCCTGGCCATAATGGGCCCCTCCGGCTCCGGCAAATCCACGCTGATGCATATTCTGGGCCTCCTTGACAGGCCAAACATTGGCTCCTACAAGCTTTACGGCCGGGAAATCTCCGAGCTGGACGACGTGGAACTATCGTATTTGAGAGCCAGAATACTGGGCTTCGTCTTCCAGCAGTTCAACCTGCTTCCCAGGATAACCGCGGCCGAGAACATTACCCTCCCGCAGATCTACCTCGGCGAAAAGACCAGGCCCGCCCAGGCCGGCAAATTCCTGGCGCAGGTGAGCCTGTCCGACAGGGCCGGCCACAGGCCGAACCAGCTCTCCGGAGGGCAGCAGCAGCGCGTGGCCATAGCCCGCTCGCTGGTCAACAACCCCAGGATAATTTTTGCCGACGAGCCCACCGGCAACCTCGCCTCGGACCAGTCCACTGAAATAATGGGCATCTTCAGAAAGCTCAATGATCGGGGCATCACGGTGATCATAGTCACTCACGAAGCCGACATAGCGGCCTGGGCGAAGCGCGTTATAAAATTGAAAGACGGACGCATCGTGGAAGACTCTGAAAAGCCCCGGACCGAAAAGAAAGCCCAGGAAACCGCCCATCTGAAAATCCCGAAATCTTTTTTCCTCGGCCGGCGGGAAATCGCGGAGAATATGGGCTCTTCCATAAATTCCATAATCGGCAACAAAACCCGCTCGCTTCTTACCATGCTGGGCATCATTATAGGCGTGGCCGCGCTTATAGCCATGCTGGCGGTGGGCACCGGCGCGCAGAGATCCATAGAGAAGCAGATGTCCTCGCTCGGCACCAACCTGCTGGCGGTGATGCCCGGCAGCCGGAGCCAGGGCGGCATGTCGCTGGGCAGGGGCGGCGTCAGCCGGCTGACGCCGGCGGACGCCGCCGCTATCGGCAAGTACGTGGCGAACATCACCAGGACCGACTCCAACGTGAATGGCCTGGCCCAGCTCGTCTATGCCGCCAAAAATTACCGCAGCCGCGTCACAGGCGTGACAACGACCTATCCTTCAATGCGCGCCGCCGAGCCTTATTACGGCCGGTTTTTCTCGGACCAAGAGAACCGGGAACTAAAAAAAGTGGCGCTGGTGGGCCAGACTGTGGCCACCGAGCTTTTCGGCGCGGAAAACCCGGTCGGCAAGACCATGAAGATCAACCGCAAGAATTTCTCCATTATCGGCGTGCTGCCCATGAAAGGCGCTTCCGGTTACCAGGACCAGGACGATATAGTCGTCGTTCCGTTGAACACCGCTATGAAGGTCCTGCTGGGCAAGCAGTACGTGGACTCCATCTGGGTGGAAGTCTCCGACTTCAAACTCATGCCCGCCGTGCAGACGGACATACAGGCCCTGATACGCAAGAGGCACAATATCCCGGCGCATAAGGAAGACGACGTCTCCCTGATGAACATGGCCGAATTCCAGACTATGCTGACCGGCACAATAAAGACCTTCAGCACGCTGCTGGGCATAATAGCCGGCATCTCGCTGATAGTGGGCGGCATAGGCATCATGAACATCATGCTGGTCAGCGTCAGCGAGCGCACCGGGGAGATCGGCCTGCGCAAAGCCGTCGGCGCCACCCGCCGGGCGATCCTGCTCCAGTTCCTGATAGAGGCCGTCATCCTGTCGGTAATAGGCGGGCTTTTAGGCATACTTGTCGGGGCCGGCTCGTCGCTCGCGCTTTCCAGGATCTCCGGCTGGGCGGTATACGTCTCCCCGTTCTCCGTGGCGCTGGCCTTCGGCTTTTCCGCCACGGTGGGCGTAGTCTTCGGCTTCTGGCCGGCCAGGAAAGCCTCGCTGCTCTCCCCCATAGACGCGCTCCGGTATGAATAGGGGATAGGGGACATGGGATAGGATAGGGGACGGTTCTTAGTATCTTAATAAGTATGGTATAATCTTGTTATGCCACGACAAGCCAGAATTGACATCCCCTGCGGGCTGTATCATGTTATAGCCCGCGGCAATGAGCGCCGTGAAATATTCCGCGACGATTC
>JACQYT010000032.1 GCA_016208085.1 Elusimicrobiota bacterium
TCGCAGCGCAGTCCGCGCAATTCGTCGGCAGGCTCAAGGGTTTCGACGGCCATGCCTTTATCTTACATATAAGGAGGGGTGTGTGTCCAGTCGGGGCGGGGAATTTTCAGCAGGGCAGAGACGGGTTTACTGAATATTTACATAAAAAATTCTCGGATTACGCCTATGAGCTGGCGCCGCTGACAAACAAAATCCCCAACGACCCTCAGATAGAATCCCTGATAAAAGGCGCAAAAGCGCAAAAGGGAACGTTGTTGAAAAATTAATAACTCAGGTCTGTCGTCGTAGCGGCAGAGTTTACTCTGCCCAAAGAGGCAAAGCAAGCTTTGCCACTACAAAAAATACGTGAAAAATACGGGGAACCTGAGAAGTTACCGTTATTTAGTACAATACCTTATAGTCAGCTTATATTTTAAACTGTTGCTTGACCTTTGTCAATAGATTAATGAAAAAATCCGGGTTCCAGGCTTTAAAGGTTTTTCTGGGCTGTAATTTTGCGCTTTCGCTGGCGATAGGGCTGGGCTATTTCCTGTTCGTAGGCAGCCATCCGGCCGAACTGGCTTTTTCCATCATTGCCTATCTTTCCAATACCGCGATGATATACGCGGTTTTGTCCTTGCCGGCGCTGGCGCTGTTCTTTGCCGGGGCCGGGCGGGCGCCGTTTGCCGCGGTATTCGCGTTCCTGCAGCTCAGCCTGGTAGTGGACGTGGCTGTTTACAAGATCTTCAGGTTCCATATAAACTCAATGGTCGTAAACCTGATACTGACGCCGGGCGGGCTCCAGTCGCTGGACCAGGGGCTTGGCATGAAAATACTGTTCTTCGCCGTCGCGCTGGGCCTGCTCGCGCTGGAGCTGTGGTTCTACAGCCTGGCCGCGCGCTCCGGCGGCTGGTTCGCGGCGGCTTTTAAAAAAAGAACGGCGCTTATATTGGGCCTCCTGCTGCTTTTTATTATCGCCGACAAGGCGTTGTTCGCCTGGGGCGCGCTTTACGACGCCGTCTATATAACCGGCAACCCCAGGCTGTTCCCGCTTTATCAGCCGCTGAAAATAAGGACTTTCGCCGGTAAATATCTGGGCGTCAGGCTGGACCGCGAGGTCAGCGTCCCTATAAGCAAAAAATATTCCAAACTGGACTATCCGAAGATTGAACTTGACATAATGCCGCCGGCGCGGCCGCTTAATGTACTGGTTATCATCACGGATTCTTTCCGCTATGATATGCTGGACAGGGAGATAACCCCGGAACTATGGGCATTCTCAAAGAAAGCCGCCGTGTTTACGAACCATTACAGCGGCGGCAACTGCACCAGGTTCGGCATTTTTTCCATTCTCTACGGCATTTACGGAAATTACTGGTTTTCCATGGCGGGGGAGCGCAGACCCCCGGTAATGATGGACGCCTTTGCCGCGCTGGGCTATGAGTTCAGCATCCTGGCCAGCGCCAAATTAAGCTTCCCGGAATTCAACAAAACCTGCTTCGCGAATGTGCCGCGCGAGGATATTTACGACGAGCCGAAAAGCGCGGGCAAAGACGGGAAAGACCGTGAGATAACGGATAAGTTTCTGGAGTTCCTCAAGGCAAGAACCGGCAAGAAGCCGTATTTCGCCTTCATTTTCTATGACGCCTCCCACGGGAGCTACGATTATCCGCCGGAATTTGAAAAGTTTAAGCCGGCCGGCGGCGTCAACTACCTGGCTTTGAACAAAGACAACGCCCCGCTTCTTTTCAATAAATACAGGAACTCCATACATTATGAGGATTCGCTTATAGGCGATATTCTGCGCTTCATGGAGAAGAACGGAGATTTAAAGGATACGGCCGTGCTGGTCACGGGAGACCACGGCGAGCCGTTTTTTGAAAAGGGTTATTTCGGCCACAATCAGGGCTATTCGGAGGAGGAGGTAAAGGTGCCGCTGGTGTTCTATCTGCCCGGCCGCGCGCCCCGCGTCATCACGGGCGTTACAAGCCACCTGGATATAGTCCCGACCCTGCTTAAGCTGGCCGGCACAAGAAACCCCCCGGCGGATTATTCAAGCGGGCTGGACCTGTTTGAAAAGAACTCCAGGCCTTTTATATGCGTTTTTTCGTGGGACACTTCCGCCATGATAAAAGACGGTTCCGCGCTTGTAATGCCGCTTGAGGCCTACGGGGGCGGGGTTAAGATCTACGACAAAGACTATAAAGCGATACCCGGCAAGAAAGCTTTTGAAACTTTTTCCCCGCATATCCTGAACTACCAGCGGGAGGCGAAAAGATTTTATAAGTGAACAGGGAGGGCGTGATGAAAATAAAAAATTCGGTTTTCGCGCTTGCGGCGCTTTTACTGGTTCAGCCGGGAACCGGAACGGCCGTCGCCGAAGATTACGACGCCGGCTTGAGTTCATTCACCGGGACCGTGGACGTGCTTGCCCAGGGGGAAACGGATTCCTGGCGCGCGGCTGAAAGTGAGATGCCGTTGTCCGCCGGCGACAAAGTCCGCGCCGGCGAATCTTCCTCGGCCGAGATAACCCTCGACGGCGGCGGCGTCATCCGGCTCGGCGCGGATTCCGTTGTGGATATTTCCTCGCTTGAGTCCCGTTCTTCCTCTTTTTTCCTGCGCCTGGGCTCTCTGGTGGCCAAGATACAGCGTGAGCTCCTGGAACGCGCGGAACGCTTGGAAGTGCGCACGCCGTCCGCCGTCTGCTCGGTCCGCGGCACCGAGTTCGGCGTGGAGCATGACCGGGAAAGCGGCGAGACCGTCGCCGGCGTTTTCGACGAGGGCAGCCTGTCCGTGGCCAGCGCCGACAAGGACGGCAGAACCGTGGCCGAAGAGGTCGTGGAAAAAGGCAGCGAGGTGCGTCTGCGCGCCGGAGCGCGGAAGTTCAAGCCCGGGGCTATGCGCAGACTTTTGCGCCACAGAAAGACGCTGGAAGCGATCCGGGGCCGCCTGGAAATACTGCGCAGGAACTGGAAGCGTAGTACCCCGGAAAAACGCCGGGAACTGCGCAAACGCTTTTTGGCGCGGAAAGCTTTCCTGGGCCAGCGAGCCGTGAAACAGGGGGCGGCGAGGCCGCAGCAGAAATCCGGTCTGCTGGAAAAAGCCAAACAACGCGCGGCCGAACGCCGCGCCGGACGGGAAAAGCGCAAATTACAGGACAAATAAAATGTTGCAAGGCAACATTTTATCCTACCCGGCACGGGGTTTTTACGTCCCCGTGCCGGAGATGAGGGAGAAATTTCTTTCTCCCTCAAACTCCCTCTTGCCCTAAGGGTTCCCCGCCCTGAAGGGCGGGGTATATTAAAAATTTTTGCGGCAAAAATTTTTAATTAATCATCCCTGTGTTCTGTCTACTGTATCCTATTATTGCGGGAGCGGCGGCGTTTGTCGGCTTTTCTTTTTCTTAAACGTTCTATCGCTTTAAGCCTTTCCGAGGTTTCGGGGGAAAGCTTCAGCTCTATTTCGTCCACCAGTTCCCTCAATGCCAGGAATCTGTTCAGTGAGCGCTTGCGCTCTCTCTGGCAGCGCACTATCAGGCCCAGGGGCGGATATTTGAGCCTGACGGCGTTGGCGGTTTTGTTTATCTTCTGGCCGCCCTTGCCGCCGCCTTTGACGAACTGTTCTTCAACGAGCCGTAAATCTATTTTCAGCCCGGCTATCCGGCCCTTAAGCTCCAAAACCTTGCGCGGAGTTATCTCCGAAAACTCGGTAAAATTCATAGACCCCTCCTAAAAAAATCCGCAAGAATCCCCGCCTGCAATTATAATACAAAAATCCGGGATGTTTTTCTGAAATTTTTAAAAACTCCGCCGCGCCCGGTGGTTGCCCGGCGCTCGGAGATGCGGGAGTCTATCGGTTCAGTCGTCGGCCGGGTCGGGTTCTATGGCTTCGGAATCAATCCGCGGGTCCCTGAGCCCCCGCCCTTGACAACCTGAAACTGTCTGCTATACTGTAAATATAGGGAATGCAGCGGGCGAATCAGCGTTCGCCTTTTGCAGCGGTCGCATTTATATGATGAGCAAATTGGCGGTAATTGCGCTTTGTGTTTCGTTTCTAAATTCTTTCTCTTTTGCTGAAAACAGTAAAAATGCTTCTGCTACCCCCCCCCTGTAAATCTAATTGCCGGAAAGCCGCCGATTCCGGCAAGAAAAATCCAACAATAGAGAGTTCACAGAAAACGGGCTCCGTTCTCTTTGACGGCGCAGACCCAAATCTCCCAGCCAAAGACTTTACCCCGGATTCCTCCAACCCCGCCGCGCTAACCGGCGGCGGCCTGCTGCTGGATTTAAAGGCCAGCGAGCCGGATTTCAATAAAGTCGGCCCGTTAACCGACTTCAGCCTGGATAAACCAACCACCCTTGTGTTCGCAAAAACCGCTCTTTTGCCGCAAAAAGCCGAAGCGGCTTCAAATCCGGCGGGTTTCATATGCTCCACCGCGTCAATTAGGTGCGCTGACTTAAACCTATTAGAGACTATTACCATTCCAAGGGCCGAGGAGGCGCTGGCAAAGGCA
>JACQYT010000070.1 GCA_016208085.1 Elusimicrobiota bacterium
CGCGAAGTAACAAAGCAAAACAAAAGCCAGCCGGTTTTGTAAAAAAACGCGCCGTGCCTGAGGTGGGGAATCTTAAACCGCTGTAGATATGGGGATTATACTACTGCCGAAATCTGAGGAACTTCCCACTGCTGCTTCCACGGCTGTAGGAAGTAAGGAACTCGTTCGCCCCCAGCGCTCCCAAACCCGCCGGATTCCACAAAATTGAATAGGAATCCTCCGTGACCGCGGTATAGGCGCCGCCCATGCCCGCCGGGCGCACGCCGTTCAGGGATTCTTTGGGCATAGCCCGCGAAACCGCCGGCAGGCCCGCCAACAAAGCGCAAGCCGCCATCCCCGAGAATATTTGCCTTTTATTTGATGAGAGCCCTTGACAATCCCCTGAAATTAATGTATACTCAAAGTAGATACATATGGAGGGTCTTATGACCACAATCGTTCAAAAATGGGGAAACAGCCTGGCGTTGCGCATTCCCAGCGCTCTTGCCAAGGATATTCATTTACACCAGGGCTCCATGGTTGAGATGGCAGTAGTAGAAGGCAAGATGATTATAAAATCCAAAGGGCAATCCAAAATCTCGCTCTCGCAAATGCTCAAGGGCGTCACCAAAGACAATCGCCACTCCGAGCAGGATTGTGGCGGCGCTTCAGGCCGGGAAAGATGGTAATGCCACGTCCCTACTGTCCGAAGCGGGGCGATGTGGTCTGGCTGTCTTTTGCGCCCCAGACAGGGCATGAGCAGGCGGGCCATAGGCCGGCTTTAGCCCTTTCTCCCGAGGCCTATAACCTGAAAGTGTGCCTTGCCATCTTCTGTCCCATCACTACTCAAGTCAAAAACTATCCTTTCGAAGTTCCTATCCCCTCCGGCCTGAAGGCTTCCGGCGTCATCCTGTCGGATCAGGTCAAAAGTCTCGATTGGCAAGCCAGGGACGCCCAATTTTGCTGTAAGATTCCAGGAGCAACCCTGGCGGAAGTCTTAAAAAAGCTCAACGTCTTATTGAGCGATTGATTAAAATTGGAAAATAGTTTAGTCAGACTAAAAGATATCCTGTTTTTCAGTAGAAACAGGTTATTGTAAGACATAACAATTTTTCTAAGATTTACCATTATCAGCCCGATCGCGCTGGTCACACAACGATGACAAGATCCGCTTGAAAATTGCCATTATTCGTAGTGCGGCCCTTTAGGGTCGCCATCACAGCGAGGCTGAAGCCTCGCACTACATTTGCAATTTTTGGGCTTACTGCCTGCTTTCTATCCCTTCGTTTATCGGAAGGCGGAATATCACCAGTATCCCCGGTATCGTCAGTATGCAGATTATAAGGAAGAAGCGCTGATATCCGTAACGCTGTTGCAGCAGGCCGCTTATCATGCCCGGCGCCATCATCCCGAGCGCCATGATGCCGGTAGAGATGGCGAAATGCGCCGTCTTGAATTTGCCTTTGCAGATCATCATCAGGTAAACGGTGAAAGCGGTAAGCCCTATGCCGTAGCCGAACTGCTCCGCCGCCACCAGCAGCGGTATCGTGCCGAAGGGGATTTGCAGGCTTCCCTGGGCGAATTTCACTAAATACCTGCCTATAGCCGGAATGAGTGAGAGCGCTGATTGATACTCCGAAAGGTTTATCATTATGTAGTCCAGCTTCGACTGGGCGTACGCCATGTATAGATAGAACACATCCGGCACGTGCAGCGCCAATACCATCGGCCACAGGCAGCGCCGGAAGCCGTATTTGGAAATAAGCCAGCCGCCCAGAAGTCCCCCGGTTATCAGGGCTGTCATCCCTATGGTGCCGTAAATTATTCCCACCTCGGCCGTGGCTATGCCCAGTCCGCCTTTTTCCGCAGCGTCCAGCAGGAAAGGCTGCGTCATCTTCAGCAGCATGGCTTCGGCCAGGCGGTAGAAAAGTATGAAGGCTACGATATAGCCTATGCCGTCCTGGGTAAAATAAGAAATAAACGCCTCATTGAAAGAGTTCCCCTCTTCCGCCATTTTCGCTTTCAGGCGCCCAAAGAAATACCGCCTGCAGGCGAAAACCAGCGCGGCTGCCAGGAACGCGGCGCTTGCAAATTTCTGCCCGACTCCGGACAGATGATCAAAAATCCATATAATAGCCCCGGCCGCTGCCAGGTAAAGAACCAGCGTTAAGACCGAACGCAGCAGCGGCCCAGGCTCCGCTTTCGCCTTGGAAACGTCCTCGGCAGGATACGGCAGCGCGAACTTGTGATATATGAACAGCGCCAGGAAGAATGCCGCCGAAATCGTCAGCATCGTTCCCCAGCCGGCGGCGGGGGTGTCGCCCGCTTCCTGCATTTTACCGGCGCGGAACACTAAAAAGCCCGTGCCGAAGATCATCGCGAAGCGATAGAACATCGAGCGTATGCCCACGAAAAAGGCCTGGTCCTCCTTTGTCAGCGCCAGCATGTAGAAGCCGTCCACCGCTATGTCGTGCGTGGCGGAAATAAAAGCCCCGACGGCGAAAGAGACCAGCGAGACGGCGAAGAAATGCTGCCCGGCCAGCGAAAGCGCCGATGCCCCGAGGCAGCAGGCCATGATAAGCTGCGTGTAGACCACCCAGCTGCGGCGCGTGCCGTACATGTCAACCATCGGCCCCCAGAGCATTTTGATCACCCACGGGAGATAGAGCCAGCTTGTCCAGAACGCTATTTTGGCGTTTGAAACGCCCATGTTCTTATAAAGTATCACGGAAACCGAGTTTATCAGGATGTAGGGCAGGCCTTCCGCGAAATAAACGCTGGGCACGAAAAGCCAGGGGTTGCGGGATTCTGTTTTAGAAAGCATATTTATTCCCGGGTTTCTACCTGCCACGAATTAAGCAGGGCCAGCAGCATGGCCGCCACTATGGGGCCGAAAATTACGCCGAGTATGCCGAACATCTGGATGCCCGCAAAGATGGAGATAAGGGCCAGCAGCGGGTGCATGTCCCCGTGGCCCTTCATTACTATCGGTCGCACCACGTTGTCCATGAGGCCGGCGACTATGGCGACAACGCCCATCAGCGCCAGCTTGATCATCGAGCCGCTGAAATAAAGGTATACCGCGCCCGCCAGGCAGACCGGCAGACTGCCGAGTATCGGTATCCAGGCGAAGATGAAAGTGGCGCCGCCGGCGAGAAAAACGGCCGGGATGCCAAGCAGCAGAAAGCCCAGCATCACAACAAGCGCCTGGGCGGCGGCGGCCGCGGAGGTGGCCCAGACGGTGGAAGCGGCCGTGGCCCGGAAAGAGGCTATAAGGCGGCCGCGCAGGCCGGACTCCATGGGGACCTTTGACATAAGCCATTTGAGGAATTCTTCCCCCTCGAAAAGCAGGAAGAACCAGGTGAGCAGTGAGAGCACAAGCTTGAGGGCCAGGTCAGGCAGGGCGGCGGCCTGCACCAGTATGACGCGGCTCAAGCTGCCGCCCGCGCTCTGGGCGAATTCCAGGCCCTTTGCCTGCAGGCCCGCCGGGCTCTCAATGACCCAGCGCACCGGCTTTAAGGCGGTGAGCGCCGAGACCGCGGCGCGGATGAAATTAGCCCCCCGCTCGTCCGCCAGGTAGGCGGCCAGCGCTATGGCCTGCTTTACGGCAGTAACGGCGAAAACAGTCAGCGGCGCTATTATGGCCAGCAGTATCACGGCCATTGATACCCCGGCGGCGGCCCGGGGTCCCAGGCCGCGGCCGGAAAGCAACTCGTAAAGCGGCCGGCTGAGTATGGCCAGCAGGAGGCCCATCAGAAGAGAGATAAGGTAAGGCCAGATCATGGCCGCAAAGAGCGAGAGAAAAATAGCCAGCAGTATCAGCAGCGTTGCGCCCGGGTTGTTTTTTTCATTTATCATATAAGACTATTTTACCACTTTTTGGTAAAATTAATTTTATGGCTGATATAATCGCGAATATTCTCCTCGTAATCACCTTGGGCTGGGCCTTCCGTAAATACGGCCTTGTCCCGGAAAGCGCCGAAAAAGCGTTCAACCGGTATCTTTATTACGCCGCCCTTCCGGCCCTTACTTTCATTAAAATAACGGACGTTCCGCTTAAAGACCTCGGGACGGATTTCCTGCTGGTCAACACTGTCCCTATAGCCGCGCTGCTGGCGCTGATAGTCTTTCTTTGGCTTACCCGCGTCCTGGACTGGCGGTTCGCCCGCCTGCTGGTGATAACGGCGGCGCTGGGCAATACGGTCTATCTCGGTTTCCCCGTCGTTTCCATGCGCCTCGGGGAGCAGGCCCTCGGCTATGCGGCCGTGGCCTCGTCGGTGCAGAGCATCCTGATCTTCACGCTGGGATTTTTGCTGATAAACGTGATCTGCGAGGGGAGCTGCCCCGTGAAGGCCGGCTTCAGGCGTCTGGTCCTGCGCAACTTCGTGTTGTGGGCTTCCGTCGCGGGGCTTGCGATGTCGTGGTTTGCGGCGCCTCTGCCGGGGCTTGCGCGGACGGCGCTTGCGGATCTCGCCAAGAGCGCGCTGCCGCTGGCGCTGTTCACCATCGGCGTCAGTCTTTACGGCAAGAGCTCGGGCGCCAATGCCGGGAAGCTTTCATGTATAGCGGCGCTGAAGCTTTTTGCGCTGCCGCTGTTCTATCTGGCGCTTGCGTCTCTGCTGGATTTTGAGGGCGTGCCGGCGCGCGCGGGGTATCTTGAGGCGTGCATGCCGGTGGCGGTGACGAATTTCGTGATTGCGAAGGAGTTCGATTTCGATGCGGACATCGTCTCGCAGTCCATAGTGTTCACCACTCTTATCTTCTTCCCCCTCCTCTACCTCTACGATTGGGCCATGCTGCTGCTCCTGTAAGGAGCCTCCTATTGTTTGAAAATTGTAGCGGGCGACGTGAGTCGCCTATTGAGCGGACTTACGTCCGCCACTACAGTTTTAAGCCAAAAAACGGCTGTTTACGGGAAAATCAATTTTGCCTTGAATTTTTAGGATTCCTGATGTATACTATCAACAAGGGGTTGAAGGGCGCGATACGAGCCGGGGAGATTTTTGGTGCGTTTAGATAAATGTTTATGAAAAAGATCGGATTATTTTTCCTCGCTTTTGCGTTTTTATCCGCGGTTTATCCCGATTCAATTCCAGCTGAAACCAGTAAAAATGCTTCCCCCCCACCCTGTAAATCCTGCGCCAAGGCCGCAGATTCCGGCAAAAAGCAATCCACCTCGAAGAAAATCTGTTCCGCCATCACCGGCATTCTTAAGAATGAAATAGGTAAAACGAAGAACAAGACCAAGCTGGACATTCTTAAAGGCGGCTTGGGATATGCCAATGATGTTTGCGACAGCGGCGGCGCCCTGGATCTGGCAAAAGTCACCAAAGGCCTCCCTGAGAAAGACAAGGCAAGGATTTCACAAAAGACGAATGCCGCCCTTTTCGACGGCGCGGCAGACCGCCCCGACAAAGACTTCGGCCCGAACATTTCCAAAACAGCGGCAACCCTGACCGGTGCCGGCGGCCAGGTAGCCGATTTAAAGACCTCCGAGCCGGATATTCCAAAGTTAAATCTCGCAACGGAATTCAGTTTAGCGAAACCTTCCGCTTTGCTCGCGTCCGCGAAGACCGCCAGTGAGGCAACAGCGGGGGCCGCGGCCGCCCCCTGTCCATATGCGGGAGAGATAAGGGTGCACTGCTTTTGCCCGAACGATAAAAGTAAAGACTGGGGCATGCAGTGTCAATCCGTCTGCACAGAGATATTAACGACGCTTGGCAATTGCGAGTGGGGATTCGATTTTGAATGGCTGGATAATCTGGCAGAAAAGGTCAATAAACTTGCCAAAGGCACTCTAATCGCCGCTAAAAACGTTGTACTCACCGCAAAAAACACTGTAGTGAAAATCGGCAAAGATATTCTAGCCGCGGTTACATCAACGGCAAAAGGATATTGGGAAGATATCAAAACCATCAAAGAAAAGGTGGATGATTGGTATCACGAAAAAATAGGAGACAAGAAGTGCGGC
>JACQYT010000071.1 GCA_016208085.1 Elusimicrobiota bacterium
ACACAACCAAAAAGCAAGCGTTTTCCGATGTTTGCTCCAATTTGTGGTGGATTTGCCTAATCCGACGGGGAAATCAGGTTTTATGCAGAGATTGGCGATCGTTGGGATTTGTAATGAGTAAAAATCGCCCGGAATTCAGGTTATCAATCTCGTCTTTATGTGGTCGATAGGCATTCTTGTGAACAACTTCATTTCTAAGCTCGCCTATCCCAGAATCATGAAGTCTTTTAATTAGGCCATATATCTCTGGATTAACTCGGGACAATCCATTTCTTTGTGGCGGTTTTTTTAATTGGTTGCATTTTTTGGCAAAAGCATCAACACCCACAACCGGTTCCATACAGATATTTATAAAAATATTCCGCTGTGTTCCAAAGGCCCAGGTTTTGCTAAGGCCATAAAGCTTTACGAGGTTTTTATTTACCTTATCCAAATCATCATCTACGGTATATATTTTATACACAAGTTCCACTCGTAAGAAGTTCGCAAAGAAAGTCTCCCATGCTTGAGTGAGATTAATGATGCAGGAGGCGTAATGCTTCAGCTTATAAAGCTCATAACAGTCGAAAATAAACATTTCAAATGCAGGGCTGATAGTGTCGCCAATAATCCTGAATGTTTTTTCACAGGCTTCATTTAAGCACACGACATCTAAACCAGAGATAGGCTCAAATGTCTTCAAATCAGTGGCGCGATTGTAAATATTTTTACAACCACAATGCTCACACTCAGCCAAGATATTCTCATATGTCGCTGAAATAGGCTTATCAATCATACCATTCACGTCTGAAATATTAGAAATATAGCAGGGATATTTTACTGTTCCCCTTGCAAGTTTTGGGGTGGTCGGGTTTGTCTAGACCAGTTGTAGGCTCTTTTTAAGGTGGATTTCTTTTTTATTTCTAATGCTTCTTCTGTCCTTGTCCATGCCTTCAGAATATACTTTCCACGGAGTTTTATAGTCCAGAGACTGATGCCGCTGCTCCGCATTATAAAACCTGAAATACTTATCTAAGCCGTTTTTGCAGTCCGGAATATTTTGGTATCCGCGCAAGTATATATCCTCATACTTTACAGACCACCACAGCCGTTCTACAAAAATATTATCGTAAGCCCGGCCGCGACTGTCCATACTGATTCTAACATTTTTGGCTATCAGTTTGCTTGTGAAGTTTTCACTCGTAAACTGGCTACCCTGGTCGCTGTTAAATATTTCCGGCGTTCCATACAATGCAAGGCTTTCCTCCAAAGCCTCCACACAGAAATCGCTCTCCAGCGTGTTTGACAGACGCCAGCTTAAAACCCGCCGGCTATACCAGTCTATAACCACCACAAGGTAGGCAAACCCGTGCGCCAGCCTGACGTAAGTTATGTCTATGCTCCAGACCTGATTTGTTCGGGTGACCTCCACGCCCTTTAGCAGGTACGGATATATTTTGTGAGCCGGATTCGGCTTGGACAAGTTTCTCGTCGGATAAAGCGCCATAAGACCCATGCGGCGCAATAATGTCCGGACATGATCTTTGCCGATGGCACAGCCCTCGTCCTTAGTCAGATAAACCGTCATCCGCCGCACGCCGAAATATGGTCTGTCCGTGTATTTCTTGTCCAGCAGGTTCATTATGTTAATGTCCCGGTGGCTTATCGGAGCCGGCTCATAATACAGCGTGGATTTATTTACCCCAAGCAATTCGCATCGCTTGTTCCGGCTGTATTGCCAGTCTGTTTTGTCAAAGAGCTCTATCCTTGCTTTTACTCCAAAATTTCCAATTTTTTTTTAAGCCAGTCGCGTTCCATCGTCAACTCGCCGATGCTTTTGTGCAACTCGTCTATTTTTTCCTGCTTTTCGGCTGCGCTCTGATCCTTCTTGGAATCAAAAATACTAACTCCGTTTTCCAAGAGCTCTCTTTTCCAGCGGGTCACCATATTCGGATGCACCCCATATTTGGCGACTATCTCCGCTATCGTCTTTTCGCTTTTATAGGCTTTCAGCGCTGCCCGCAGTTTAATTCCAGCTTCAACTTTTTTACGCATTTTGCTGACCTCCTGCTTGTGTATTTTAACTTTTAAAATACACCTTAAGTCAGCCTAAAAAGCGGTCCAGTTTTCCCCGACCATTATACTGCACCATCCAGTAACCCTTTCCCGACATTGCCAAAAAATTCGCCGATTTTTTGCGAAGCATTGCGTGCCCAATCTTTTATTCAATAAATAATTTGTCCACCTCCTTTTAAATTCGTAAAATTAAACCTGTGGGAAAGCGGTATTTTTTAAGGAGCTATTATGCCTGAAGTCGCCGTTATAATGGGGAGCGATTCGGACCTGCCGGTTATGAAGGCGGCGGCCGAGATACTGGAGAAATTTTCCGTCGGTTTTGAACTGAAGATACTGTCGGCGCACAGGACGCCCAAAGAAACCGCGGCCTACGTTGAAAAAGCCCCGGGCCGGGGCGTGGAAGTGTTTATCGCTGGCGCCGGCGGCGCCGCCCACCTGCCGGGCGTGATAGCCGCCTATACTATCCTGCCGGTGATCGGCGTGCCGGTCAAAGGGTCGCTGGAAGGGCTGGACGCCTTGCTTTCCATAGTCCAGATGCCGCCCGGCATCCCGGTGGCCTCGGTGGGGATAAACAGCGTCAAAAACGCGGCGCTGCTGGCCGTGGAGATCCTGGCCCTGGGCGATAAAAATTTATCCCGCCGCCTGGCGGCCTATCGCAAAGAGATGAAAAAGGAAGTTCTCGCCAGGTCCGGCAGGCTCTCCGGCGCGGGGTATAAAAAATATCTTGAGGCGATGAAGAAGTGATCTTTTTAAAAGCGACGCCGGCCGCCGTTAAAAAAGCGGCCGCCTTCATAAGAAAGGGCGGCACGGCGGTATTTCCGACGGAAACGGTCTACGGGCTGGGCGCGGACGCGCTGAATCCGGAGGCGGCCGCAAAAATATTTGAGATAAAGAAAAGGCCGGCATTCGACCCGCTGATAGTGCACGTGGCCTCCGTTAAACAGGCTAAAATGCTGGCTTTTGTCACCCCGAAAGCCGAAGCCCTGATGAAACGCTTCTGGCCGGGCCCTCTGACGCTGGTGCTTCCCAAAAAAAGGATAGTTCCCGATATCGTCACGGCGGGCCTTGATACCGTGGCTTTAAGGATGCCAGCGAACCCCGTGGCGCTGGACCTTATAAAACGCGCGGGCACGCCCATAGCCGCGCCCAGCGCGAACAGGTTCGGGCGCTTAAGCCCCACTGCCGCCGCTCACGCCGAGAGACAGCTTAAGGGCAGGCCCGATATCATTCTGGACGGGGGAAAAACGCGCATCGGGGTTGAATCCGCCGTTCTGGCCTTCAAGGACCGGAGAATATATTTATTGCGGCACGGCGGCCTGCCGCTGGAGGAAATAGAGAAGGTCGCCGGTCCCCTAGCCTCCGTCCTGAGGAGCGGCAAAAGACCCCGCTCGCCCGGCCGGCTTGCAGGCCATTACAATCCGTCGGCAAAACTCATCCTGCTGGGCAAAAAAAAGCCGGAACTCAAAAAAGGCCTCCGGTACGGCTATCTGGCTTTCACCGAAAAACCCGCGCTGAAAGTAAAAAAGGCGGCCGTGCTTTCTCCTTCCGGGGACCTGAAGGAAGCCGCGGCCAATCTTTTCTCGCACCTGCATAAGCTGGATAATGCCGGGCTGGATATTATTCTGGCGGAACCCGTACCGATGAGGGGCCTCGGCCGGGCCATAATGGACAGGCTTAAAAGGGCGGCGGCAACGCGAAAAAAAGGCTGAAGGATGAGGGATGAAGGCTGGTAACTACTGAGGTCTGTCGTCGTAGCAGCAGAGTTTACTCTGCCCAAAAAGGCAAAGCAAGCTTTGCCACTACAAAAAACGGGCTAATTATCCTTTATAATTTTTGAAAACTTCGGCCATAAAAAGGAACTGCGCCGCGCGGGCGCCGGCGGCGGCCGGCAGGGATATTTTTATGCGGGATTTGTAGGTTATGAGCTTTTTGCAAATATCTTCGGCGGCGGCTTTTTCCATGGATTTCACCCTGGCCAGATCAAGGACCAGTTTGCCTTTGGTTTCTTTGAGATAGGCTTCCAGCCGCTTTGAAAGCTCCGCCCCGTGGGCCTGCTCAAGTATGCCTTCCAGCCGCACCAGCAGTTCCCGGCGGCGCGGGTCTTCGTAAATCCTGACCGAAAGCTTCTTCCAATCCTGCGCAAACCGCTCTTTAAGCCAGGCCGGGATAAAACCTTCCGGCGGCATGCGGTAGGCGCGCCGTTCAAGCTCCGGGTTCTGGAACAGGTTGAAGCGCAGCTTAAAGCCGGTCCATACGGCCGCCGCGGCCGCGGCCAGCGCCAGAGCTTTTTCAAGCAGGGTCGGGGCGCCGAATTCCGCGTGCAGCCTCTTTTTCAGAACCGTAATCCGGCGCCGCGCCTCGGAGTTGGGGCCGAACAACTGGCCGCTCAGGAAGACGGGATAGGTGTTCCTCAGCTCTTTGGCCAGGCGCATGGCCTTCATGCGCAGGAACGCGCTGGTGGAGTCCTTGTGTTTCAGGTAGCCGTGGAACATGGTTTCGGCCACGCGGTAGATGGAGGGGCCGAGGCGCTGGAAATCGGTTTCAAAACATTTTTGCTGCGCCGCCTCTATCTCCCCGGCGCTCATAACCGGATGTTTGAGCAGGGATTTAAAGCCGCTTGCGACCTTCCAGTAAAGGGCTGGATCTTCCTTGTATTGCGGCCTCAGCAGGTCCTGGGTGACGACCCTTTCGTAAAGCGGGGTGCCGGGATTGGGATTGTAGATCATGAACTGGCAGAGATCCGGCTTCATGCCCAGCAGGTTCTCCAGCTCCCGCTCTATAATGGCTGGCGTCTGGTAGTCAAAGCCCACTATCATAGAGGCCAGTATCGTCACGCCGTTCTCCTTCAGTTCCCGGAAAATGCGCTCCACGGACCGGCCCGCGCGCTTGTCGTAGCCGGAATGCTCGCCTTCAAAGCCTATCCAGACCCCGTCCACGCCCATTTCGATAAGCTCGCGCGGCTCGTAGAGGCTGAGCGCTTTTATGCTGGCGAACGCGAATATGGAAAGAGGCCGGCCGCCTTCCACCACCATGTCCCTGAATTGGAGCGCGCGCCGGCGGTCAAGCAGAAATTCCTCGTCCAGGATCGTAAACTGCGCGTCCGGGTTTATCTCAAGATGTTTTTTGACGACGCCATAGACGTCCGCGCCGGTGGAAAGAAGGCGTAAATGTTGCCGCCGGAAGAAATGGGAGGTGGAGCAGAAATCGCAGCCGTTCGGGCAGCCGAGGCCTGCAAAGATCATGCCGGTATATGAAACGGTTTTTGAAAATACCTTAAGCTTGCTTTCAATGACCGGGTGCTTATGGAACTTGAGCGGACGCTGCCGCAGCAGTTCCCGCATAAAAGTAACGCCTTCGCCGCGGCAGATATGATCGCACCACGGCCTCAGGGCCGGATCGGGCAGCACGGCGCCATAGCCGCCCAGTATTATTTTGCTTTTCGGGGAATATTTCCTGACCAGTCCGGAAACTTCCTTCATCCGGTGGTAAGTTACGACTATAAAAGAGATGCCGACGTAATCATAGCCCTTTTTGATTTCTTTAATCAGCTCTTTTTTGGAAGGGTAATGAAGGACCACGGCCGGATTATCCAGATTTTCAGCTATATAATCCAGCGAGAACTGTTTGTGAACCGCGCGCGGACTGAACATGCCCTGGGCGCGGGTCACCTGCGCGTGCAGCAGCTCATAGCCGACGCTGTCGGCGTCGCCATAGGCCGTGCCCAGCGGTTTCATTATGCTGGTAAGTAAAAGCCGGGGTTCACGTTTCACGGTGTAAATTATACCGCATTGCCGCAGGTTTAATGAGGGTTCTTTGGCCCTATTCTTTTAAAAGGAGCGCGCTGTAATAAAGGAGCGTTTTTCTGACCATCGCTTCCACGGTAAAGTTTTCCCTTACGAACTCAAGACCGCGCACGGCCAGGGCCCGCACCGTCCCGGGGTCTGAAAGAGCGTATTTTAATCTGCGGTAAAGCGTTTCGCTGTCGCCGGAGGGGAACAGAAGCCCGGTCTTGCCGTCTATTACAATTTCGCCGTTGCCCGCTATATCGCTTGCTATAACCGGAACCCCCGCGGCCATGGATTCCCGTATGGAGCCGCTTAAGGCCTCGCCTTTGACGGCGGCATTAACGCTCAGGGTCATAACCGACAGCAGTTCCGGCACGTCATGACGGAGTCCCAGCAGCCGGACTTTTTCCGGCGGCACGCCGTGCGCGGCAAGAAGCTTTTTCATGGCGGCGGAATCGGTTTCCCTGCCCGCGAAGATAAGCGTAAAATCCAGGCCTTCTTTGAGCAGCCGCGCGGCCGCCTCCACAAATACATGCTGGCCTTTATCCCGGCTGAAATTGCCTATCAGGCCCAGCGCCGGCGCGCCTTGCGGCAGGGCCAGCTCCTTCAGGACGCGCTCCGACGGAGGGCCGGGTTTGAACCGGGCCGAATCCACCCCGCTGTAGATGATGCGCACTCTCCGGGGCGGGAGACCGTAGTCTACCAGCATGCGCCTTACCGCCCCGGCCACGGCTATATAGCCGTCTATCAGCGAGCTCTTATATTTAAGCCGGGCGAAAACAGTTTTTATCAGCGGGTGGGAAACGCGCCTTGTCACCACTAAAACCGGTTTATGCCCGGCTATGGCTTTGGCCATAAGGCACATGGCGTGCGCTTTGGGATGATGGGCGTGGAGAATCTCGGGTTTCCGGCGGTTTAACAGAGCGGCCAGTTTAACCGCGCACGGCAGGTCATAATCCCTGCGCGGCTTGAAAGGGAAAAGCCTTAAGCCCGCGGCGGCGGCTTTTTTCCAGAGGTCGCCGCCCCTGGGACAGGCTATTGCATTATCATAGCCGTACTTTTGGAGCCGGGCGGCCAGGGCCAAAGCCTGGGCGGCCCCGCCCGACCACCCGAAGCTCTCGCTGACATGCAGTATCTTAAGATTCCGGTACATGCGGATATTCTCTAAAAATCAGGACACAGGCTGGTTTCTGCGGTTGTAGAAACCGAGGATCAGGCCGAACACGACGCACCACAGGGCAGCCAGGCCTATCTGGAACGGCCTGGCGAGGGTGAAAGTCACCGTGTGGGCCGGGATCCAAAACCAGAGCAGAGACAGCATGCTCTTGTCCAGCTTATCCCAGTTTGTTTTCCGCGCTATAGCGTTATCCAGCAGGCGGTGCGCCATCACCAGGAACGGGCCGAACTGCAGATTCATCGCTACGGAGATTGCGAATGCCCGGCCCAGCCGGTCCATTACCGGCAGCAGCGAATGCCCGGTTAACGCATCCACAAACCCGCCGAATCCGGTGAACGCGTACTTGATGCCTATGGCCAGAAGCGCCCATTGCAGCATTTTTAAAACCGTGGCGCGCGGGTCAAAAGGCATGAAAACTTTCCGCGCCGCTATCCATCTGGAGACCAGGTCGCCCAGAGTACCGAGAACGGCAAACTGGACCATCGCCGACCAAACAGGGTTTTCCATCACCAGTTGAACATACCATTGCGCCATAATAACGCCTCCGCTGATATTTTACAAAATTATTTGCAGTTGCACAAAAGACAGTAAAAGCGTAAAATTTTAACGAGGGCCGATAATCCGCAAGGAGCGCGAGATGCAGAACTTCACGTTTTATAATCCGGTCAAAATAATTTTCGGCAGGGACACTGTTTCAAAAATAGGCCGGGAGGCGGCCAAAGCGGGCAAGAAAGCCCTGCTGGTCTACGGCGGCGGGAGCATAAAAAAGAACGGCGTCTATGCGACGGTGGCCGGGTCGCTTTCCAAAAACGGGCTGACGTTCATAGAGCACTCCGGCGTAAGGCCGAATCCCGTTCTGACCCACGCCCACGAAGGCGTAAAAAAGGCGAAGGAAAACGGCTGCGACCTCATCATCGCCGCCGGCGGCGGTTCCGTGATAGATGAAGCCAAGGCTATAGCGGCCGGCGCCAGGTATAACGGAGACGTCTGGGATTTCTTCACCGGCGCAGCCGCGATAAAGGACGCCGTGGCGCTGTTTACGGTCCTGACCATTCCCGCCACAGGCTCGGAGATGAATTCGGGCTGCGTGGTAACCAATGAGGCGACAAAGCAGAAATACAACGCCGGCTCGCCGCGGCTTTTCCCGCGGGTTTCCATTCTGGACCCGGAAACGACTATGTCGCTCCCGAGGGAGCAGGCGGCCAATGGCGCGGTGGACGCGCTGGCGCACCTCATCGAAGGTTACTTCACCGCTGAAGACACGGACGTTATGATGACCGACGAACTGGTCCATGCCATAGCCCGCTCGGTGATAGCCTCCACGGACCGGATAATGGCGGACCCGAAAGATTACAACGCGCGGGCTTCCATGATGTGGTCGGCGACGCTGGCCCTGAACGGCCTGCAGGCGCTGGGTTACGGCGGAGGGAATTTTATAAACCACGCGATAGAACACAGCCTGAGCGCCATTTACGACATAGCGCACGGCGCGGGCCTGGCCATAGTGCTGCCGGCCTGGTTTAAATATCACCTAAAAATGGACGGACCCGGACGGCTGGTCAAGTTCGGCGAAGCGGCATTCGGCGCGCATAACGCCGAAGAGACTGTCCTGGCTTTTGAGAGCTGGTTCAGGAAGATAGGCGCGCCGGTGAGGCTTTCGGAAGCAAGAATACCGTCCGCGGACATCCCGAAAATAGCGGAAAACGCGATGGGGCTGATAGCCAAGTGGGAGATAGCCGGCTATGACCGCAAGACCGTGGAGGAAATCTTACAGAAAGCTGCGTAGCCCGAAGGGCGTTAATTTAACGGAGAATTGTTTATGAAAATAGTAAAATGTGTTTTGATTTTTATGGTTATGCTGTTTACCGGATTTATCGCCGGCGCGGCCGGAGATAAAAACAGTTTTGTGCTTTTCCTGAGCGACTTCGGCACAAAAGACGATTCCGCCGCTCAATGTAAAGGCGATTGGGCGATTGGGCGATTGGGAAAAACTAAAAGCCTAATAGCCGGGTTGCCTCCGGTTAATTGAAGAGGGAGCGCAGCTCTTTCAGGTCGGCCTTGAAGGCAGGCTGCTTTAGCAGGCTTTTGTAAAGCGCGTCGGCCAGCGCCTTGCCGGCGGCGAGATCGGTGGGATGGTGCACGCCGCCTATCACGCGGTTAAGCGCGGCTTCGTCGGCGCGGGCCATAAAATCCTTCCTGCGGGACGGCTCCAGGTCGCTGAGTATCAGCGCGAAAAGCCGGGACATGGCGGCGTGGCCGCTGGGATAGGCGAAACCCTTCACGGGAGGGATGCAGGGCTTGACGCGCGCGTCGCGGACAAAAGGCCGCGGGCGCCGATAAATTTCTTTCAGATATTTGTGCGCGGCCACAGAATCTTTGCCGACGTTCCTGAAAAAAGCGGCGACAGGGGCCGGCGTGGGATCGCTGAAGGGATCGGTCTTGCCGAAGAAAACTTCGTAGGAATGGTTCATCTCCGCCTTCGCTTTGGCGCACTGCTCGCCGGTGCGCCTGGCCTGCCAGTCCAGCAAAACGCTGAAATCTTCCCTGTCCCGCGCAGAACCGTCGGCGGGCGCCGGGGGCACGGCCCGCAGGTCCAGCCCGTCCAGGGAAAGGTAATGGCCGGCTGAGGTCGCGCGGCTTTCATCAGCGGCGGCGGCAGGCGCGGAGACCGGCAGCAGGGCCGCGTTCGGATAACCGGCGGCCAGATCGTCAAACGCGCCGGCGGACCCGAAAACTGGCAGCAATGCCGGCAATAATAGGATTAAAATGAAACGGCGGCAGAGTTTAACGGGCATTAATTAAGTTTACCAGCAAATCCGCGCGCATTAAAGGGCACAAAGGCCTATACAATGCCGGACAAAAGGCCCACAGGCGGCTTTTTCTTTTTATGATAAAATAGTTTTAAAGCGGAAAAGGGGAGAACTATGAAAATAGGCATCGGCTTAAGCCGGGAAAAAGACGCCGCGAAAGCCGCCGCGGAGGCGGTCCGCCAGGCCGGGAAGACCGTTGCGGCGCCTGACCTGGCGCTGGTCTTCGGCTCCATACACTACGACCAGAAAAAACTCCACGCGGCCCTGTGCCGGGAAATAGACCCGGCCATCTTGATCGGCGGCTCTTCCTACGCCGAAATAACCAACGCCGGCGCCGCCAAAGGCAGCGTGGCAGTCCTTCTTCTAGAGGAGAAAGCGCTGAAACCGGCCTTTGCCGGTATAAGCGACAAGACCGATCCCTGCGCCGTGGGACCGGCCCTGGCCAAAAAACTCGCCCGCAAGCCGCGCCCCGCCGGGATACAGTCGCTGGGGCTTTTGCTTCATTTCACGGCTCTTTCCTCCGGCCATGAGAACGAGCTGCTCCGCACCCTGTCGGAAAAGCTGGGCGGGATGCCGCTTTTCGGCGGCCTGTCCTGCGGGAATTACGACCTCGGGATCAATAACCCGAAGGTCTGGATAAATTACCAGTATTGCGGGCCGACGCTTACCCGGCAGGGCGCGCGGCTGGCCGTTCTGGACTTTCCCAAAAGCGGGTTCTCCTTAAGTTTCGGCTTTGAACACGGCTGGCAGCCGGTCGGGCCCGCGGTCAAAGTGACGCGTGCGGACGCCAACAGGATCTATGAAGTGGACGGCCTCCCCGTTTTCGACTACTACCGCCAGTTCCTGGGCGAAGAGCATAAAGGTAATTTTTTTGAGCAGTTGGTCCAGCGCTACGGCTTCTCGCTGCCGGCGCAGGGAGGTTATCCGAAATCGCGGCTAAAACTGCCGGTGGAATGCAATTTTGAAAAGAACTATATCGCCTATTTTCCCGCCGAAAACCTCCAGGGCCGCGACGTCCGGCTTATCCAGGCAAGCCGCCGGGGGCTGGTCCAGGGCGCGAAAGACGCCGCTCTGAAATGCCTGGAGTCGCTGGAAGGCTGCCCGCCCGCCCTCGTCCTGGTGGTAAGCTGCTGCACGCGCAACGCCATACTTCACAGCCGGATGGACTCCGAAGTGCGGGCTATCCAGAGCGTGTTCGGCGAAAACGTGCCCGTATTCGGCTGGTATTCGGGCGGAGAAATAGTCCCCTTCCTGAGCCGCTATGAGGAGGTCATTGACGGGTCCAGACAGCTCTCCGGGTCGCATTATCACGCTTCAACCGTCGGTATCCTGGCCGTCGGCTGCAAAACTTCCGTTAAGGCGGCCTTCCCGCGCCGGAAAGACGGCGACGGCGGGCCAGCCGAAAACGCCCGCCTCCGGGAACTGCTGGCCAAAAGCGAGGAAATACTGGACAGCACGGAGGGCTTCCTGGCCAACCTGAGCCGCAAGTCCTGCCGCGACGGGGAGCGGCTGCGCAGGCAGCACGAGATAATCCACCGCTACACCCCGCACAATGTCTGGCGCAAGATTGGCGACAATGTGGCCAGGGGGGAATTTGAACTGGCCGACGCCGAGGTAAATGATTGTTTCATGTTCCTGGACGTGAAGGGGTTCACCGCGTACAGCGAGGAGCATTCCTCCGGGGAGGTGGTGCAGGTTTTGAACGGGATATTCGCTCCTGTCACGGGCGTTATCTATGAGTGCGGCGGGGACGTGGACAAGTTCATAGGCGACTGCATCTTCGCGTCCTTCAAAAAGCCCGCGGACGCCCTGACGGCGGGAAAGCGCATTTTAGCGCTGATGGAAGAGCTGAAAAGCGGGGGCAACCCTTTTACGGCGCGCATCGGGATAAACGGGGGACGCGCCATAAGGGCCAATGTGGGGGCGAAGGACCGGCAGGAATATACTTACATCGGGGACGCGGTGAACCTGGCCCAGCGGCTGGAGTCCAACTGCTCCCCGGGCAGGCTGCTGGTCTCGGAAGAAATCTTTAAAGAGGCCGGCGTGGAATTCGCGCGCGTGGAACGCCGCGAGATCACGGTAAAGAACCGCAAGCGCCCCGTGACCGCCTGCGAATGCTCGTTATTGTAAAAGGCGCCTGCTGCTTTTTACGGCTTTTGAAGGAACAGGCGGGCTTTTATGAGCTCGCCCAGGGCGGCCAGGTTCATCGGTTTTGCAACATAGTCGAAAGCGCCCAGCCGCAGGCATTCGCGGGCCGTTTCTTCGTCATCGTTGCCGCTGATCATCATAAAGCCCGTTTCCGGCATTTCAGGCAACAGTTCTTTAAGCACCTCAACGCCGTTTCTTTTCGGCATGGAAATATCAAGCAGAACGAGATCGGGCCGGCGCGCGCGGGCAAGTTTGATCGCCGCGGCCCCGTCCTCCGCTTCAAGGATTTCACAGGCGAGCGTTGACAAAAACCGGCGCAGGATCGCGCGGATCGCGGGGTCGTCGTCGGCAATGAGCGCCAGAGCGGCGGCCCGGCCGGCCACGGTTTTAGCCGCGCGGCTCTCCGCCGGCTTAAACGCCTTCGGCTCCGGAACAGCCCCTCCGCCCTGCGCGCCCAGCAGGCGGTCTATCTCGTCAAGCACCGGGGCAAGTCCGTCGCCTTTGGAAAGGAAAGCGGCCGCGCCGTGGCGGAGATAGGCTTCAACTTCCTCCGGAGCGTTGAAACCGCTGAGTATAATTATCGGCGTCGCGGTTGAGATCTTGCGTATGCTGTCGAAAACCCCGGAACCGCTCATCACCGGCAGGTCCCGGTCGAGCACCACCAGATCCGGCATGTTGTTTTTAAAGGCCAGCACGCCGTTGGCGCCGTCCACCGCCGTCAGCACCCGGTGCCCGGCGCGCGTAAGGAAAACGGAAAGCGCGTCGCGCACTATCCCGTCATCGTCTATTATCAGTATCTTGGCCATGTTAGGATTGATTATATTATATTACCGGGCGCAAACATAAGCCGTAAATATTCAGCGACTTTATTTTTCCCCCGATACTTTGTAAACGGGAACGGTTTCGTTCTTGCCCTTAAGCGTCAGGGAACCGAGACTCTCGAACCTGAAAAGGCCCTTCAGCCGCGGGCTCAAGCGCTCATGGACCGCGCCGCTTATCAGGATATCCGCGGAAAGGTCCCTGGTCTTTGATTCCAGCCTGGACGCCGCGTTCACCACGTCGCCGATCACCGTGTATTCAAGCCGCGCCATTGTCCCCACGTTCCCCGCGACCAGCAGGCCCGTGTGTATGCCTATGCCGAACCTTACCGGCCGGGGCATTTTCCCGGAGGCGTTGAACTTTTCCAGCGCCGCGCACATCTGCGCGGCTGAGAGCACCGCATCGTCGGCGTGCGCCGCCGAGCCCAGCGACGGAGTGTAAACGGCCATCACGGCATCGCCCATGAATTTGTTTATGACGCCGCGATTGGCCATTATCGGCGGAGTGACGTAGGCGAAATAATTATTCAAAAAATCTATCAGTTCGCCCGCCGACAGGCGCTCGCTCAAGGTGGTAAAATTCCGTATATCGCAGAACATGACCGTGGCGCTGATATTTTCGCCGCCGAGATTTATTTTTCCGGTTTTCAGCAATTGCCTGGCGATCTCGATGGAGACGTATTTCCCGAACGTTTCCCGCAGGTACTCCCGTTCCTTCAACTGGTCCGCCAGCTGGTTGAAACTGTTCTTGAGATGCGCTATTTCGTCGGTAAAATAAATCCGGGTCTTGACGTCGTAATCTCCCGCCGACAGGCGCTTCATCTTGGCTATCAGCCCGTTGACCGGGCCCTGGAGCATGCTGTAAATAACGCCGTAACCGAGCGCCATCGGCGTAAAAACGGCGACTATGAGCAGATTATTGATGGCTGTCAGGTCGTCTCCGGCCAGGCCGCCGGCCCGACGGAGATAGACATACAGCAGCGCCAGCGGCACGACCGCGGTGGACAGAAGCAGCATACCGATCTTGGCGCTGAAGGAAATACTGAATCCTTCGCGCATTGCGTAAAGCTGCTCCCGGCTGTAAAGCTTTTCCAGCAGGGCGCTGGTGTTTTTGATAAGGATATTGTCAAGAAAAACCAGCGCGTAGCAGAATTGCATCAAACCGGATAACAACATGGCGCAGAGAGTATATGCCACGAATTCCCTTGAAAGATACCCCGACGCCAACGCGGCCAGATGCGCGGCTGCTTCAACGAAAAACAGTATCGCGAAAAACCATATAGCAGCGGGGTAAACGGAGTTGAGCCGTCTTTTAACTACAGCTCCGCGATTCGAGTCGCAGGTCTTGCAAAAGCGCCGTATAGGAGCGTACCAGTAAAGGATCAGCGCGTAGGACAGGACCAGCACGAGAATCCCGTTCCATAGCGAGGCCGTCTTAAACGTCCTGACAAGCTCCAGTTTACCGAAAACGAGGAAAAAGAAAAAGGACAAAGCGGAATTGACGCCCGTCAGGAAGCAGGGCAGGACCAGGATCACCGAAATATTATCGGCGAATTTTCGCTGTTTAAGCGTGAAAAAATCAGACATTTTGTTCAATGACTAAAAATTTTTGCCGCAAAAATTTTTACTATGCCCCGACCTGAAGAAAGGATAAAGGATTAGGGCTAAAGGCCGGAATAATCTCTTTGTTTTTCCTTTATCCTTCAGCCTTCATCCTTTAGCCTTTTTTAGGTCGGGGTAACCTTGGGGAAAGAGGGAGTTTGAGGGAGAAAGAAATTTCTCCCTCCATACCGGCACGGGACGCAAGAAAACCCCGTGCCGGGTAGGATAAAATGTTGTCGGACAACATTTTATTTTTACCAGGTCTGAAAAAGCCAGCGCCTCTTTTCTGGAAATGATCCCCGCTCCCAGGCTCAGACAGTCCGAAGCGGCGCAGCCGGCGGCCAGTTTAAGCGCGGCTTCAAAAGCCAGGCCGTTCATGAAGCCGTATATGACCCCGGCCATGAACGAATCTCCCGCGCCCACGGGGCTTTTAAGCGCTTTGAGGCGCGGCGGCCTTATCTCCCAGCGGCCGAACTGCGAAACTGCGGCGGACGCATGCGGCCCGTCGGTCACCATAAGCGCCTTTAAACCGCGGGGGGAATATTTTTCAAAGAACTGGACTGCGTTTTTGCCGGAAAAGCCGGTTCCCGAGATCTCTTCAAATTCGCTTTTGTTTATCTTAACGACGTCGGCCCCGGCCGCCAGGCCCTCCTTCAGGGCTCCGCCGCCGGTGTCGAACGTAACGAAGCAGCCCGCCTTTTTAAAGGCGTGGGTCAGCCGCGAATAAAAGGTTTTTTTGAGGCCCTTTGAGGCGCGGCCGCAGACCGCGGCCGCCGCAAAACCCCCGGCCGCGGCGGCCAGCTTCTTAAGGAACCGGGCTTGAGCCTCGCGCGGCACGGCCGGGCCTTCCTCGTTGAAATCGGTGGAACAGCCCAGCGCGTCCACCACCGAATAGCAGACGCGGGATTCTCCGGCGGCGTGGCGCGTCAGCAGGCCCGTAAAACCTTCTTCGGAAATTTTTTCCTCCAGCCAGCGCCCGTTATGGCCGCCGGTAAAACCCGCGATAACGGCCTTCAGGCCCAGCGTTTTCAGCGCCCGGGCGACGTTGACGCCTTTGCCGCCGGGCAGCGTCAGCGCGTCTTTAACGCGGTAGATCCTGCCAGCTTCAAGGCGCCCGACGCCGACGGTTTTGTCCACGGCAAGATTAACGTTGACGATCAGGACTTTCATAATAACCCGCGCTTTAATTAATTTAGCATTTTTGGCAGTGGGGACACACCTTGCTGCAAGGTGTGTCCCCCTTTTTGTTTTTGTATAATAAGCATATGAGAAAATTCCTTAAATTTTCAGCCTGGGCGCTGGCAGCGGCGCTGGCGCTCATCCTGGTTTCTTTTGCCGCGCTCAAGCTTTACTTCACCCCCGAGCGCATAAAAACGCTGCTCGCCGGCTACGCCGAAGCCAACCTTAAACGTCAGATAAGCCTGGACTCCGCGCGCTTAAACCTGCGCGGATTTTCCATCAGGAATCTCCGGATAGCCGAGTACCCGGATTTCAGCAAAGGCGAATTTTTTTCGGCTTCGGAGTTCAGCATCCGCCCGGATTTAAGGGCGCTCCTGAAAAAAAAGCTTAAAATAAAATCCATCTCTGCCTCGGGACTGAACATGAACATCAGGGAGGTTAAAAAGAACGTCTATAACTTCTCGGATCTAATGAGCCCGCCGCAACTCCCCGACGGCGCGAAAAAGCTCGGAACCAAAGGCGCGGCAAAGCCCCCGGCGTTCGGCATTTCGAATATCAGCGTAAAGAATTCCCGTCTGTCGTACCTGAGCGCCGATAAAACGCTGAACGTCATTTTAGACGGGATAAGCCTGAGCGCCAACTCCGTTTCGGGCGAAGGCCTGTTCCCTTTTGAAGCGGACTTCAAACTGAAACTGAAGTCCCCGTATCTGAGCGGCGACTTTCCCGCCTATCTCAAGGGCAGGGCGGACCTGAGCGGGCTGGATCTCAAAAAGGGAAAAGCCAAAATAGAAAAAGCGCTGCTGGCTGCCGGAAAAATAAACTGCGAATTTAAAGGCGAACTTGAGGATTTTTTTGAGCCGGACGCCGGCCTCCAACTGCAGGTGAAGCCTTTCTCAACCACCGACCTTAAAGCCTTTTTTCCGGCTGTCCCGGCCCGGATACTTCTGCCGGCCGTAGACGCCATCGCGGGCTTTAAGCTGACGGCCGGCAATATAGTCTTCAAACGCCTGGATTTTAAAGCCGGGCCGTTTGAAGGCTCTCTCAAAGGCCGGCTCGCCTGGGACCCGGTTTTCAGCTATGCCCTGAACGCCCATTTTAAAGGCCAGGTCCCGGAAATAAATACCGACGTCCTGGCAAAAAAATTCCCGGCCGTCCCTAAAGGGCTTCACCTGCCGCTTACCGAGATAGAGGCGGACGCCGCGCTGACCCCCGGGAAAATAAAAATGGCGACCGCGAAGCTCTCAGCCGCCGGCCTCGCCGCGACGCTGACCGGAGAATTCGTTCCGGAGCCGTTCTCGGCCCGGGGCGCGCTTAAAATGACCGCCGGCGACATACATGATTTCGCGGATATCTATCCGGCCCTGAAACCCTATGAGCTTAAAGGCAAAGCCGGCGGCGGCTTTGATTTCACCTATGACACGGCCCTGCGCCTGGAAGGGAAGGCCTCCTTTGAAAATGTAAGCGCGCAGTTCTCCGGCAGGCGGCTCTCCGGCCTAAAAGGCGCTGTTGAGCTCGCGCAGGACCGGCTAAGCGCCGAAGACGTCGGCGGCAAACTGGACGGAGAAGACCTTAAACTGGGGGTTTCGGCGAAAAATTACGCCACGCACCCGCAGGCCGCGGTGAACTTTGACCTGGCGGCGCTGCGGTTTACGCCAACACCCCGGAGCGAGACGCCCGCCAAGACCGGCGCCGCCGGAAAAAAGGCGGATACGCAGCAATTCTATTTTGACCTTGAAGGCAAAACCCGGCTGGGCGCTATCTCGCACCCCAATCTTTCGGCGGGGGAAACCCTCATAAAATACGACCTTAAGAACATCTCGCAGGATCTCAAGAACCTGTCCGGCCAGGCCTCCTTTGACATAAGCGGCGGCAAATTCGACAAGCTTTATGACCTGGCAAAAGAAAACAAGGCGGCGAAAGTGGCGCTGTACCCGCTGCTGATCCTGGGCAAATCCGCAAAGCTGGCGAAAGGCTTTAACCTTCCGGACTTCAACACGATAGTATTCACGAAGCTGGGGGGAGATTATACATTCAAAGACGGGGTGATGAAAATACAAAGGTCCGTTTTAATTTCAAACGTGGCGGACGCCTCCTCCGCCGGCAGCATAAACCTGGGCGCGGACACCCTGGACCTGAAAATAACCACCACGCTTAAAGAGGGGAGCGGCATCAGGATGTCGGCCCCGGTGGGAATGCTGGTTAAGGGGACTTTTGAAGACCCCAGGGTCAAGCTTGACGTTAAATCCGTCATGGAACAGCCGGCCGTAAAGAAAAACCTGGAGAAAGCGGCAAAAGAAGGCTCCAAACTGCTTAAGAAGCTGTTCAAAAAATGAAAACCTTTCTCCGTCCTTTAGCCTTTATCCTTTATCCTTTAGCCTTTCTTCTGGCGGCCGCCTGCCTGCCCAAAACCTACGTAAAACTCACCAGCGAACCGTCCATTGAAAGGGCGCTGGATGTCTTAAACTCCGCGCCGGAAGGCAAATCCCTGATGCATTTCCTGTATAAGCGCCCGGTCAGGTTCGAGTATTCGAACAGACCCGGCTTATGCCATAAATTCTCGCTTAAGACCGGCGAGATCTTCCTGCCCCTGGAATTCAAGAACTCCGACGCTTTTCTCGCGCTGGCGCTCGCCCGCGCCGCCTACATATACCGGCTTTACGGCTTAAGCGGGATGGAAGAGATCGTGTCGGAGGAGGAGGAACTGGGCGCGCTCTTCCAGGCCAGGCTGGGCCTTGCGATAAACCTGGCCGACAATGATTTCGAGCAGAACAAGTATGCCAAACAGCTGCGTTCGGAATTCTGCACTTATATCATGGAAGGCTCCGTGTCGGCGGCCCTCCTGGCCAGGACGGCGGCGCTTTCTTCCGACCCCCAATGCCAGCACCCCCTTGAGACGCTGCAGACCCAGCGGGCGTGGCTTGAAAAGACCAAGGAGGCCATAGACGGGGAGAATTTCTTCGCGCTGATGTATGAACGGGACATGCAACTGGTGAAAAAAGGCCTTATACCGATAACCAGGGCCATGAAGAACGACGCCAATCTGCGCGCGCTGCCCAGGTATGAGATCTACCGCTACCAGCGCACGTTCTATGACAAGCAGAGCGGTATCTTCACGAAACTGGAGAAACTGTACCGCAACGCGTTAAAAGAAGACGCGGCCTGGAGAGCCTCCTTTCAAACCGATATAAATAAGGCCAGGGAAGAATTCTCGGCCTGCAATCTGCCCGAGTAAGAAAAGGATAAAGGATAAGAGCTAAAGGATGAAGGAGAAGACACGGTAAAACGTAAAGACATTTCCGCACCTTTAGCCATTATTCTTCAGTGTATCCATCGTGATTCAGACAGTAGCTGTTTGCCGATGAAAAAAATCCCCCTCTTTCCCCCTTTTAAAAAGGGGGAGGAAGGGGGATTTACCCCAGTGTCTGAACTAAAGCAACATTGATAACATTGACCAGCTATATTGACAAGCTATGCGGAGATTGATAGTATAGTAAGGTGCCCTGTTAACAGAAGCTTGAGTATTGTTTAAAGAGGAGATAATGAGAAAACTATTAATGGCGCTTGTCTTATTGGGAGGGCTTTCATTGGTTGTAAGCCCTGTTTTCGCAGCATGGGAATATACATGGACAGGAACGCCGCACACGGGATGGACAGCGGTAACAAACAAGGTCAATATAAATATTGACGATTATCTGCCCCTGACTTCCGGAGGCTCAGCCAGAGCCATGGGCATGGGCGGCGCTTATACCGCTATAGCCGATGATCTGGGAGCGGCGGAATATAACCCCGCCGGACTCGCCCAGATAGACCATATCAACTTCGCGGCGCTGGCCCTCGCGAACCACTCGACCAAGATCGGCGATGACGGCGAAAAATCCAGCAAGTGGAAGCTAATCCCCACTAATCTCGGCTTTGCGATGAAAACAGGGCCGCTCGCTGTCGGTCTCAGCCGCAAGATACCGCAGTCCAGGAACACCTACCAGAAGTTTTCAAAAAAGCAGAACAATATCCGTGCGCCGGACGGCTGGCGAATGACCTATGATACCTTAAGCGACAAGTATGACACCGGCGACCTTGCCAGGCGATATCACGCGCGAACTTAGCGGAAGAGTTTCCAGTCCCCAGAAAAAATGGTGGTGGTATGCCGCCAGCATGAACGACCAGTTCCAGGCAACCAATAAAGTGACCCTTAAGGGCTACACCATGGACTTCGGCGCGTTAATGGACATGGGCCTCCTGCGGCTGGGCGCTGCCGCCAAAAACTTCAAAGGCAGCGTGGATGTGGCGCAGAAGTATCATTGGAGAGATAATTTTGACATGGGCGGCGGTTTCTTCAACTACGATCCAGCCGCCTCCAAGCACACTCTGACCAAGTTCGCGCCGACCTATACGGCGGGCGCGGCCCTGGTCCTCGGCAAGATCCTGACCGTGGACCTGGATTATATCACCATGGACCTGCAGGACGAGAAAAAAGCCCTGGGCAGGCTCGGAGCCGAGCTCGCGGTCGTCCCCGGCTTCCTGTTCGCCCGCGGCGGCGTAAAATCCGACTTCAAGAACATTGTTCAGGGCCAGGACCAGAAGACCATGGAGTATTTCGTGGGCGCGGGTCTTAAGATGCTTGTCCTGACCGTTGACGCCTCGGCCTCTTTAGCGCAGGCTAAAGCGGGTTCGGCCGGCGACAACATGACCGGCGCGGTGAGCGCGCAGCTCAAGTTTTAACCGTCCAGACTGTAATTATTGACTGTTTTAAATCCCCTTCCTCCGTAAAAAGAGGAAGGGGATTTTGTTGTGCGCGCGGCACGCGCGCACCCCAGGGGTACCCCGCTCTTCAGGGCGGGGTATTAGGTAAAAATTTTTGCCGTTTACGCGGCAAAAATTTTTATATATCATTATATCTATGGCGACGCCGTACCTGATGTGCTTTGTGACCGTAGGGGACGCGCATACCGCGTCCCTTATAGCCCGGGGGCTTGTGGAGGGGAAATTCGCCGCGTGCGTCAACCTCATACCCAAAGTCTCCTCTTTTTACAGGTGGCAGGGAAAGGTGGAGAAATCATCGGAGTGCCTGCTGATCATAAAAACCAGGAAAAACCTGCTTCAAGACGTGGAACAGTTCGTAAAGCGCAAGCACACCTACACCGTGCCGGAAATACTTTTCCTCAATATAGACGACGGCAATAAGGAATACCTGAACTGGTTGGGCGCGAACACCCTTTTTACAACCAACATCCCCAAAGACAAGAGCGGAAAGAATATACTATGAAAAACGTGTTAAATGTCGTGGTTGTGGTGGTAGTGGGCTCTCTGTTCGGCCTGTTCATCAGCAAACTGGGCAATTTCTGGTTCCCGCCCGAAAGCGGCATAAATGCGCTCATCAACACCGGCATTAACACCGGCTTAAACCCCACCACCATAGACCTGAGCCTCTTGGAATTCACCATCGGGCTGGTCTTCAAGTTTAACATCTTCAGCATAGTCGGGATACTCCTCGCCGCGCTTATTTATAAGCAAATCATTAAATGAGCGCCCTTCTCATTCTCGCCTCACAATCGCCAAGACGCAACCGCCTTTTGAAAGAAGCCGGCATCGGCTTCACGAAGCTGCCAAGCCGCATAAAGGAAATCCCGACTTTTAAAGCTCCGGGGAGGATAGTAAAAGAGCTGGCCTATAAAAAAGCGCTGAGCGTGGCCCTGAAAAACCCCGGCAGACCGGTCCTGGGCGCCGACACGATCGTCTACTGCAGGGGCCGGATATTAAACAAGCCTAAACACAGAACAGACGCCCTGCGGCTCCTGAAACTGCAGAACGGCTCCTGGCAGACCGTCTACAGCGGGGTGGCGCTGCTTTGGCTTGAAAAAGATTTATTCCTGTGTGATTTTGACGCTTCGCGGTGCAAGGCGCGCAAATTAAGCGAAGCCGGGCTTAAGGCTCTCGCGTCCAGGCACCTGGACAAGGCCGGCGCCTACGCAGTGCAGGACGCCGACGACGAATTCATAGAGAAGATAGAGGGCCGCTTCGACACCATTGTCGGCCTGCCCATGAACCTGGCGCGCAAGTTCCTGAAACAGGCGGGAATAAAAGTATGTTTGCCATAAAAAAATCTTGTAAGGCCCGCGCGCGATTGCGCAAGGGTGGGGAATAAAGAGCGGCGCGGGGCGTTCAAGGGGCTTCCGGGGGGGCTGGTCGTCTCCTACCGTTATTTTTGCTATTTTGGAACGGGTTTAGGTATAAGTATTTTATTGCCGTCCTTATCAATTGAAACTGAATAAGTCCGGCCTTTCTGTCGTGGAAACCGAGGTTTGGGCATAACAGCTTTATTTTCGTCCGTAATGATAAATGTTTCTCTTGCGATTTTTTTCCGCAAGTCGATTCTGACCAAATATTCCACATTTTTTTGCAATTCAAATGGTCCTGTTACCATGGGAAGCTCCTCAATTTTCTGCCCATATTTTATCTGTCTCATCTTCGGATATTTCCATTTTTTCAACTCAGCCTCAGTTGTCGCCGGGTTGTGGTTAAGAGCCCATACTGTCTTCCAATCCTTTTCCCCTACCTCCCCGGCCTTTGGATTGCGAGTATCCACACACACACTACTAATCTCCCACTTTTTTTCCAATACGAAAAACAGTTCATTGTCCACCATTACCACATCAACCGGAGCAGGTCCTCGGCCCATACAGGAACAAAGACAAATATTAGAAATCAACAGAACCATTGTTTTTGTGAAATGTTTTATCTTTTTCATAATGGTTTTCCCGGATTAAATTTACTTTAAAAATCCCGCATCCCGCAGCATTTTTTCTATAATCTCTTTTTGCTCAGGCGTTAAAGGCCTTAACGGCTCGCTTCCTATTGAAACCAGATAATAGTCTTGTATAATTGCGGCCTGTTGTTCAACGCCATAATCCTGAAAAGATTTACCCTGAACCGGAACATATTCATATACCGCTCCCCCTTTTGTCAAATGCTCCCATATGGCTTTCAGAATGTAGAGCAAGCCGTCATTCTGACGCTGATAGATGTGGGTCATCTCATGTATCAGCCAGTCAGAATTATTTTCAGGGTCGTATTGGCTGCTGCCATCTTCCTTGTTGGGGAAATAAATCGTGTTTCCCCAAGTAACGGCGGAACCGGTTAAAGTCAATATCTTTCCCCAAAAGGTCATGCCTTTTCCGGTTATAATTTTGACTTTACCATAATCAATGGTATCCCCGAACATTTTTTTTACCATTTCCATTTCTTCAAAAGTCAGGGAGCGGCCTTCTTTGCTGTCTTTCGGTTCGCATTTTTCGGCTATGGTGGGCACTTTGTCTTTGTCGGCACAGGCGCATTTCCCTTCGGCGGTCAGGGTTTGATCCGCCGGGCAGCCGCATTTTTTATCCACTACTATCTGCCCCAGGGGACATTGGCATTTCCCTTCCACCAGTG
>JACQYT010000072.1 GCA_016208085.1 Elusimicrobiota bacterium
GTATTCAATGGTAAAGGCCGCTGCGGACAAGGGCTTGATAAACGAAAAAGCCATGGTCATTGAGATCCTCGCCTCGATAAAGCGGGCCGGCGCCGATATGATAATCACCTACCACGCCAAGGAAGCCGCTCAATGGTTATGAAGAGATTACAGCGATGGAGAAGCGATGACGGTGATAAAGAAGAGATGACGGCGATGGAGAAGCGATGACGGCAATAGTAAGGCATAATCGCTGTAATCTCTCCATAGAGAAACTGGTCCTGGATGCGGCGCAGGAGGGCCTCCCGTGCTCAAGCCGTCCGTTCGCCGCCCTGGGCGCCGGGATAGGCGTTCCCGAGGCCGAGGTGCTGCGAATCTTAAAGGCGTATAAAAAAAAAGGCGTCATACGCAGGATAGGCGGCAGTTTTGAAACGCGCAAGCTCGGTTTCTCCTCCACGCTCGCCGGTATGCGCGTGAAGCCCGGCCGGCTGGCGGCCGTGGCTAAGGAGATATCAAAATTGCCGGGAGTCACCCACTGCTATGAAAGGAAAGGGGAGATAAACTTGTGGTTCACTCTAGGAGTGCGCGGCTCTATGGCCGGAGTCAATAAGAAGTTGAAAGCTTTCGGACGGCTGCCCGGAGTGAAAAAATGCTATTCCTTCCCGGTAAAGAAGATGTTTAAAATAAAGACGTTTTTTCCGATGTAAAATCAGGATTGGCCACAAAAGGCGCAGAAAGCACAAAATGGATGATAAAAAATGCCTTGTTAATCAACTTCGGTTCTCCAAAGATAGAAATCAAAAAACTTGTTTTGTGACTTTTGCGCCTTTTTGTGACTAAATATTGGCTCTCTCGTAAAAAGTTCACATTCTAGAAAATTGTAGCGGCGGGATTGCTATCCCGCCCAATAGAGGCGAATAGCAATTCGCCCGCTACAAAACTGTAAAATGACTTTTTACGAATGAATCAATATTAAAAGGTCCGCCCAAAGGACGTTAGTTTATGAATATTGAAGAGTCAATCGTTCGCGCCCTGCAGGGGGATATCCCGCTGGAACCGGCTCCCTTTAAAAAAATTGCCGCCGGGCTGGGCCTGCCGGAGGAGAAATTTCTGGGCGCGGTGGCGAATCTCAAGCGCCGCGGGATCCTGCGCTGTATACGGGCCATAGTCCGACACCGGCGCGCCGGCTATCCGGCCAACGCCATGGTGGCCTGGAAGGTGCCGGGCGTCCGCGCGCTTTCTTTCGGAAAGACCGCAGCCGCATCCCCGGCGGTAAGCCATTGCTATCAGCGCTTTACTCGCCCGGGCTGGCCCTACAGCCTTTATACCATGGTCCACGGCCGCAGCCGCGCGGAAATTTTAAAAGTAGTCTACAACCTCGCAGAAGAAACCGGGATAAAGGACTACCTGGTTCTTGAAAGCCTCAGGGAATTCAAGAAAACCGGCATGGTGTATTATTAAGACAGCAAGAAAGCAGGAAAGCAAGAGAGCGGGATAGTAAGTCATGAAACTGGCAAATTCAAAGCGGCTCTGGAAATATTCGCTTAAGCACCTGGCCGGCGGCGTCAACAGCCCGGTGCGGGCCTTTAACGCCGTGGGCGGCACGCCGCTGTTCATAAAGGCGGGCAAGGGGCCGTGGTTCTCCGATGTGGACGGCAACTCCTATCTGGACTATGTTATGTCCTGGGGCGTTTTAATATTCGGACACGCCGACCCGGACATACAGTCCGCGCTTTCAGCGGCCGTATTAAAGGGTGTTTCCTACGGCGCCCCCACCGAGGCTGAGGCCGCGCTGGCGGAGATGATAAAAAAAGCCCTGCCTTCTATAGACAAGCTGCGGTTCGTGTCATCAGGCACCGAGGCCGTGATGAGCGCCATAAGGCTGGCCCGCGGCTTCACCGGCAGGGACAAGATAGTGAAATTTACCGGCTGCTACCACGGCCACGCCGATTCTCTGCTGGTAAAAGCGGGGTCGGGCGCCGCCACTTTCGGCTCGCCCTCCAGCCCCGGAGTGCCGGCCCGGTTCGCGCGCAGCACCGTCTCGCTTGAGTATAATGATACAAAAGGCTTCCTGGATTTTATGGCGCGCCGCGGCAAAGACGTGGCCTGCGTCATAGTGGAGCCCATAGCCGCCAACATGGGCCTTGTGCTTCCGGCGCCGGGTTTTCTGGCGGCGCTCAAGGATACCTGCACCCGCAGCGGGTCGGCGCTTATCTTTGACGAAGTGATAACAGGCTTTCGCGTCGGGTTTTCCGGAGCGCAGGGCTTGTACGGCATCCGGCCCGACCTTACCACCCTGGGGAAGATAATAGGCGGCGGCCTGCCGGTGGGCGCCTACGGGGGCAGGGAGGAAATAATGCGCAACCTTTCCCCGGCGGGAAAGATTTACCAGGCCGGAACACTTTCCGGAAATCCCCTTGCTATGGCGGCCGGTCTGGCCGCCATAAAAAAGCTTTCCAGGCCCGGGGTCTATAAAAAGCTGGAGACTTCCGGCTCGGCCCTGGAAGAAGGTCTACGCCTTATTATAAGGAAGAGGGGCCTGCCGCTTACGCTTAACCGGGCAGGCTCGCTGTTCACTCTTTTCTTCTCCGGCGGCCCGCTGAAGAATTTCAGGGACGCCTCGGCCTGCGATACCAGGCGCTACGCGGATTATTTCTGGGCCATGGCCGAACGCGGCGTCTACCTGCCGCCGAGTCAGTTTGAGACCTGCTTTATTTCCACGGCGCACACCGCGGCGGACATAGAAGACACGCTGAAAGCAGCCGCAGAAGCGCTGGAGAAGGTCAAATAGAATATAAAGTCAATTTCTGGGAGACCACTTCCAGGTGCAACCTGCAATGCATGCATTGCAGGAGAACCAACGTGCCGGAGAGGGGCGACGAGCTTTTTGAGCTCCCGGCCAAAGAGTTCACCGCCATCCTCGGATCGCTTGTGGACAAAGGCCGCCCTCCCCTGGTCGTTTTTTCCGGCGGCGAGCCGCTTATGCGCTCCGACCTGCCGGAGCTGCTGGCCTGCGCAAAGGGCAGGGGAATTCCTTTTGCCATAGCCACCAACGGCGCGCTGGTGGACGCCGCCGTCACAAAGATGCTGGCTTCCTACGGCCCTCACAGGGTCTCGGTAAGCCTTGACGGCGCGCGGGCCGCCACGCACGACGATTTCCGCGGCGAGAAAGGCTCTTTTGATAAAGCCATTAATGCCCTGAAGCTTTTCAAAGAGGCCGGGATCTCCACCCAGCTCAACTGCTCGGTAAGCGCCCGCAACGTTTCCGAGCGCGACGAGATCGTGGAACTAGCCCGGGAGCTGGGGGCAGCCGCCCTGCATTTCTTCCTGCTGGTCCCGGTGGGCTGCGGGGCCGAACTCCCGGACTCCATGCGCCTCGGCGCGGAGAATTACGAGGAGTTCCTCCTCTGGCTTATGGGGACGCAAGCAAAGCCTCTCCACCCCTCTACCCTCCACCCCTCTACCCTCTACCCTCTACCCTCTACCCTTGAAATAAGGGCCACCTGCGCGCCCCACCAGACCCGCATAGTCCGCCAGAAGGTGTCCGCGCGAAGCCCGGAGTTCGCAGGCAGGGCGGCCATGATGCGCGGGTGCCTGGCGGGCAGCGTCATCGCCTTTATTTCGCATAAGGGCGAGGTTTTTCCCTGCGGCTACCTGCCGGTGCCGGCCGGTGATTTAAAAAAACAGACTTTCTGGGAAATCTGGGAGAACTCGGAGGTCTTTAAGACTATTAGCGATCCCGGCGCGCTCAAAGGAAAGTGCGGTACCTGCGAATTCAAGGTCATCTGCGGAGGCTGCAGGGCCAGGGCCTTCGGCACGACCGGAGACTACATGGGCCAGGAGCCGTACTGTTTGTATGAGCCTGGGAAAAGGATAAAGGCTAAAGGATGAGGGCTAAAGGACTGCGGGAATATTAATTTAGGAATTCAACTATATGTTAGACATCACAAAGCTTTGGTGCGGCGTTGAGACCCCTTCCGTTAAATTGCGCTACGGCTCCGCCGGCGGCAAAGAGGCAGCAGGGGCGCGCAGGCCCATAGTGGTCTGGAGCAGCACCAAACGCTGCAACCTGAAATGCGTGCACTGCTACACCGACTCCACCGGGGAGCTTGACTCCGGCGAACTCACCACCGCCCAGGCGAAAGCGCTGATAGAGGACGTGGCCGCCATGGGCGTTTCGGCCCTGCTGTTTTCCGGCGGGGAGCCGCTGACCCGAGGGGATTTTTTTGAGCTGGCCTCTTTTGCCTCCTCCAAAGGCATAAGGGTCACCCTCTCCACCAACGGCACGCTGATAAACCAGGAGACGGCGAAAAAGATAAAGTCGCTGGGCGTCACTTACGTCGGCATCTCTTTTGACGGCATCGGAGCGGTCAACGACAGGTTCCGCGGCGTTCCCGGCGCTTTTGAATCCGCGCTCAAGGGCCTGCGCAACCTGAAAGCCGTCGGGCAGAAGACGGGGCTGCGTTTTACGCTTACCAGGCACAACGCGGAAAATCTGGAGAAAATATTTGATTTTATCGAAAGCGAGGAGATTCCCAGGGCCTGTTTTTACCATCTGGTCTATTCGGGCCGCGGCGGCGCCATCGCGAAGGACGACCTCAGCCACGCTGAGTCCCGGCTGGCGATGGATACTATCATGCGACGCACGGAAAAGCTGGCGAAAAAAGAGCGGCCCACCGAGATACTTACGGTAGACAACCCCTGCGACGGCGTGTACCTTTACCTTAAACTGCTCAAACGCGACCCTGAACGCGCCAGGGCCGTGCTTGAAGTCCTTAAGTGGAACGGCGGCGGGGCCAACGGCTCCGGAGTCACACTTTCCAACATAGACTGGAAGGGGAACATACACCCGGACCAGTTCTGGCAGGACCTGACCATCGCCAATATACGCAACACGCCTTTCAGCAAAGTGTGGACGGAGGGGAAGCATCCCGCGCTGGCGGGCCTGCGCAACCGCCTACCGCTTTTAAAGGGCCGCTGTGGTTACTGCGCCTGGGCATACGTCTGTGGCGGCGGGTTCCGAGTGCGCGCGCTGCGGGCCACCGGCGACATGTGGGAGGCCGATCCCGCCTGCTACCTTACGGATGAAGAGATTACAGCGATGGAAAACAGATGTCAGCGATAAAGAGTAGGGAGGTGTTGTTGACAGGCAGGGTAGTAGATTTATTAATATAGTACCTGGTGATTTCATCACTATGATCTTTTGGGCGTATCGCCGTAATCGTCCTGTATTATCGCCGTAATCTCTTTATGAAAATCATAAGCCCCAAATGCAAGTACGAATCTTTTGACCTGGTAAAGTGTAAGTGCCCCATATTGAAAATGTCCGTCTTTTCCGGCGTGCCTGATTCAGTGTGGGAGGTTTTCTGTAAAAAGCGCATAGCCAACGAATACCGCAAGGGCAATATTATTTTCTACGAGGGCAACCGCCCTTTCGGGATGTATTTTCTGTGCACCGGGCAAGTTAAAATAATCAGGACGGACTCAAGCCTTCATTCCAGCATCCCACGCGTTATAGAGGCGCCGGCCCTGCTGGGGGACCGCGCTTTCCTGGCCGGCGAATCCTACCTGGGCACCGGCGAGGCGCTCCAGGACTGCCGCATCTGTTTCCTGGACGGGGCTTATTTTAAAAAGCTTTTTCTTGAAAACCCGCAGGTGTGCCGCGCCCTGCTGCGCCGCATCGCCGGCGCGCTCGGCAAAGCCGAGGAACATCTGCTGGATTTCGGCTTTAAAACCGTAAGAGGGCGGCTGGCAAAACACCTTATTGAGAAAGCGGCCGAAGCCTTTGCCGGCGCGGGCGGGGCCGCAAAAGCCAACGGCGGCCAGCCGGCCCCCTGCGGGATTAAATTGCCGGAGAGCAGGGGGGATCTGGCCAAAATGCTCGGCACTTCTCCCGAAGTGCTGTGCCGCCTGCTGGCCGAATTCCGCAAGAAAGGCTGGATCGCCGTTTCCGGACGGGACATAAAAATAAACGACAAGCTCAGGCTGAAGCAGGTCTCCCAACGGTAGGGGATTACTGAGCTACGCGTAAACAATTTAGATGTTGGAGGCTCAGCTTTGAGGCGTATGCGAGGCGCGATGACGAAGACATACTATCGGTATGTTGAGGAAGAGCAACGAAGCAGACGACCAAAGATGAGCCTCCCCCGCACCG
>JACQYT010000007.1:0-1034 GCA_016208085.1 Elusimicrobiota bacterium
CCGGTTTCTATTGAGAAATTAGTCAATTTTATGGTTGGAAAAAGTCAGATTCGCGCTTTTTTGAGGTTTATCCTTTAGCCTTTCGCAATTTATGACTTCCGGGCTTAAAATAAAAATAACCTTTGCCGTTATTGTGGTTGTGTTGCTTAAACCTCAAAAAAGCGCGAATCTGACTTTTTCCAACCATAAAATTGACTAATTTCTCAATAGAAACCGGCTATAGAAAAACTGATAAAATGTTTATGACACAAAATCACCCCAGGGGTTACTTTCTGTCAGATGCCAAAAGGTACCAGAAAAATCGCGGTTATGTTCGGGGAAACCCATATTACCCACTTTGGAGGAATGTGGCTGATCCAGCGTTTTTGCAACAAACTGGTCTTACGCCGCCTGTTGCAACGCTATGTTCAAACCGGCCAGCGAGACTCGGCCTACCATTCTTCCGAATTCCTTTTGGCTTTGATGTTCGCCATCATCATGGGACTACGGCGCATCAACAAGACCGACATCTTGCAATACAACGGGGTCTTTCTGGAAATGTTGGGCTTGAAGCGGTTTCCGGAGCAGTCTACCCTGCGCCGGTTTTTGAAACACTTGCCCACCAAAACCATCCGGCAATTGGTTCGCCTCCACGACAGCCTGCGGGTATACCTGTTCGCTTTACCCAAGATGCGTCACAGCCTGATCTTCGACATCGACTCCGCGGTTCTGGTCATCTATGGCCGACACGAAGGGGCCAGGGTGGGTTACAATCCCAAGAAGCATGGTCGCAGATCGTACCATCCCCTCTTTTGTTTCGAGGCTGCCTTCGGGGAGTTCTGGCATGGCTCCCTGCGCCCAGGCGACGCGGCTTCCTCCACAGGGATTATTCCCTTTCTCAAGATTTGTTTGGTCAAAGTCCCTCAAACCATCGCCCGATCCCGCATCCGGTTTCGCATGGATTCTGGATTCTACAGCAAGGCTGCCGTGGAATTTCTCGACGAGAAGGCCTGTGGCTATACGATCGTTATCAAGGAAGGCCGGTACAAGACTAT
>JACQYT010000007.1:1047-16228 GCA_016208085.1 Elusimicrobiota bacterium
GCACGCCGGCCCATTCCGGAAGATCCAACGGAAGCCAAGCAGTTGACATTGTTCAAGGACACCAAGTATGCCTACCATGTCTTTATCACCAACCTCACAACCAGCGCCTGGAGGGTTTATCGCTTCTACTCGATCCGGGCCAACATCGAAAAGCATATTCGCGAACTGGTTTACGATTACCCGTTGGCCAGAATCCCAACGGGAGACTGGACAGCCAACGTCGCGTTTTTCCAGACCATTCTCTTTGCCTCCAATCTGGTTCATTGGTTCAAACGCTTGTGCTTGCCCAAAGAGTGGCGTTTCACCACACTCGACACTATTCGCACCGATTTTTTGATGCTTCCCGCAAAGTTGATACGCCAACACACCAAGAATATCCTCAAGCTCCCGCACGATTACCATTACCAAGAAGCGTTCATTCCTGGAAGAGAAAAAGGAAAATGAAATGAAACTCGCAGCTTTTGAGCGGGAGGGAGCAAATCGGTTTGAACCGCTTATGGGGTTCTACAATACCGCTGTTCTCGCCGGAGAATCCGCCGCCGGAAATTCGGCGGAAAATCTGGAAATAATGAAAAAGATCGGTTCGAACTTCCTTTTAGGCGGGAAGCGGATAACGTTTAAACTCAAATCTCCGTGGGAAAAACTGCAAAAATTCAATCTTGCGGCTGGTGCAAATTTTCGAAAAAATCGATTTTTGCAAAATTGGGGTGGCTGACGGGATTTGAACCCGCGACCTCTCGGGCCACAGCCGAGCGCTCTAACCGCTGAGCTACAACCACCGTTAAAATCTATTGTAAAATTTTAAAAGGCCGATAGCAATAGGATATAATGAAGGGCATCAGGCTCTGCAGGCACAAGATGATCTCGTCCGAAGCCGAATTCTTTGACCTCAGAGAGTCTCTTGAAGGGGTCAGCGTTCATGACCGCTCTTGTCTTCATGGCGCGATCGTTCGAGGGTTTCGTCAATCTCGAAGTCGCCGGAAGGGTCGGATTCTCCAGTGATGCAGGAAAAGCACATATGCCCCGCTACGGCTGACCCGACGGCCCAGATTGGATTCCCGCAACCGCACAAGCAGCCGGAGTTCTTGGCAGCGACGGTCTCGCGCAGGCGTTTGCGGAAATCCCGCTCGTTCACGTCCTTGTTGGCCTTGAGGTGCCGAGCGACATACTCGTCGAATGAGATGAGCTTGAATAAGCTCACGTTCTCCTCCTATGCAGGTCCGGCATGGGCAGCCCCTTTCCGCGGACCCATCGCCAGAGGTTCCTTCGCCGCCAATGAACCGCCCCCCACTCGCCGAGGAGCCGCTTAGCGGCATCCGGATCAATTTCCCAAAGAGCCTGAAGCCAGTCCACGCAATGTTCATAATCCGAGCCCGCGTTGGACGCCGGGTCGGGAACGAATCGGAGCATGTTCCGCTTCCAAAAAGCTTGGAGCTCGGGGACCAAGGCTTCCGTGCCGAGGCCGGAGAGCCATTTGCGCCTGGAAGTCAGCAGGGCCTTGTCCAGGGTCCATCCGTATGCAAGAATTCGCGCGAGCGTTGGTGAAAAAGTCTTGAGCCAATCCCCGCTTTCCAGGTCCAGGCTGAGACGAGCCAGTTCGTTGAGGCCGCGGCGCAAAGAATTCCTATTAACCTCCGTTTCCTTAAGCAAGAGTCGAATTCTCTCCTGCAATCCGGGCGCGCCCGCCTCGCCCCGCCGCGCCGCGTCGACCAGAGCGCGCACCCAGGATCGGCCCGTATCATGCGGCTTTTCCCAAAGACTGAACTGGTTCCGGTCGAAATTGAAACGATCGGTGCTTTTCTCCGTCACGAGGGAGCGCCACTGATCGAAGATTTTGTCACGCATGGAGTCGAGGCCCGGGGACGGAACCCGGCTGAACGCAGCAAGCGCCTTATCCCAGTTTCTCCAATCAGCGAAAAGTCCCGACTGCAGTTGAATCGCTTCAGCGGTATCGTTTCGGCCCAGAGCGGCCGCTGCCTGCTGCCAGGCTTCCAGCAAGGAAATGAACCGCTCGTCTGGTTTTTCGCTGCGCGGACCGCCGCCACAGGAAGCGATGAGAGTCTCACGCGGGTCCCATTTCTTTTCGTCACGGATGTACAAGAAAGACGTCGCGGCTTCGGCGCAGACCTGGCACAGTTCTTCGTTCGCCTTCTTGCGCGTCAATTCCTTGATCACGGGAATGGCCAAGGACCAATCCTGGCTGATCCTGGCCCTACAGGTGTCCAGATACTCTGGGCGGTCCTGGCCGCGGCACAAGTCCTTGTAGATGCCAAACCATCCGGAGTGGGCCGCATCCAGAACCTTCTTCCAGCGGTCTTCGTCTCGGTGCGCGCGAATTCCATCCATGACCTCTCTCTTGCCGTCCTTCCCGAGCCCGCGGACAAAAGCCGCCAAGGTCTTCTCGTCCAACGCCAGGCCGTCGTTGGCCTCCTCCAAGGCGCGCAGTTTCTCGATCAGATGAAACAGGCTCCGGCCGTCGCGCCGGCATCTGCGCAGTTCCCACTGGATCAGGCAGCCGGTGGCCTTGGGGCCGAGACAGAAGCTCTCGCAGTCAAACGGAGACATCCACTCGGGCAAGGATGACGCGATTTCGTCGACGCTCTCAGCAACTGCTTTGGAGAAGCTGCAATCATGGTCCAAGTCCTCATCGAAGACGCGCGGCAGCAACGTGGCCATGCGCGCCGCGATGGGCTCAAGATCGTCGGCCACGGAAAGAGGGTCGAAGTAAGGCTGCTCCCAATGGTGCTCTTGGATGACGTATTCTCCGTCTTCGTCGCAGGCTTCGCTGATGACTCCGTTCCAATCCGCCCAGGCTTTTCTCCATTCCTGAAGGACCTTGGCCGGCCCAGGATTCGGGGAGGCGTTCTTGGGTGAGGATTGTAGAGCCCTGCGCAGGGCGGCGCCGGTATCCGGGCCGAGTTTGGCGGCGAGATGGCCGATGCCCTCGCTTCCAAGCGTCGACAAGTCGCCCGCGAGCACTCGCTGAATCTCTTCCTCGGAAAGCCCGGCTGAGAGCCGGTCGAGTATTTCCTTTACTTTCCGGTTATCGGGCTTCAAAGCAGATTGGGTTTTTCTTATGGGCATCAGGCGATCTCCTTATGATTTGGCGCCTCACTGGCCTGAGCGGGTTCCACCATCCGACCGCTCCCGCTTGCCGGTACTCACCTTGATCTTGGGCGTCTTCTGCAGCTCGCCCTCGGGAACGAACACGACTCTCATGCCCCAGCCCTCGTGGGTCGAGAGCATTTCGCCGAACTCGCGTAGCTTGAGCTCGGTGTCGTCTATCTCGATGGCAGGCTCACCGTCGCGCCAAGTGACGATGCAGCGCAGGACGTCGCCGCGCGGGACCCATTGGCAGCACTGTTCGGAATACTCTATCTGGGGCCCGCCAACAATCTCGATGGCCTCATGCTTGTAATGAGCGGCCAGCGCCAGCCTTTCGCGGACGATATCATTGTGGAGTTCCACGAGTTCGTCGAAGGTCATTGTCTTGACTCTTGGCCCGACCTTGAGGTCCATACCGCCTCCCATGCTCGGGTCCACATAGCGGAAGATGGCGTAGTCGCCGTCGCGGGTGATTTTTACTTCGTCGAGGGTTACGGTGCGCAGCCGTGGCCTTGGCATGGGAGACCTCCTATTCAATTGGTTCTCGGTCCCGCCTGGCCGGCGACCGTAACGATCCCCTCCAGCTTCTCAGCAACCTCAGGATCAATCTTGATTTTCCCGTAAAAAGCCGGCGCTTATACAGGGAAAATCATGCGACTCTGTAATTGTAACAAAAAAACAACTCAATTAGGCTATAATAAAGTAGGCAGCAGGGAGTGGATTGCGTTTCGGGGGTTTTATGGACATACGAAAACCTGCCGTTGCCGGCAAATTCTACGATTCCGATCCCGTGAAGCTTGAAAAAGCCGTAAATTATTATCTGAAGACGGTTCCCGGGGGAAAAGAAAAAATATACGGCGTCCTGGTTCCGCACGCCGGCTACGCTTTCTCCGGCTCCACCGCCGCAGCGGCGTTCTCGTATCTTAAAGGCCTGGATTATAACACCGTCGTCGTCATCAGCACGGGGCACACCATGCGTCTCAAAGGGGCCGCCCTTGTGGCCGACGGTTCTTTTGAAACGCCGCTCGGGCGCGTCGGCGTGGACGCGGAGACGGCTTCGGCGCTGCTCAAAGCCTCCAAAATATTTGAGAACCTGCCCCGGGCGCACGAGGACGAGCACGCGATAGAAGTTGAATTGCCGTTCCTGCAGGTTTTGAAAGGGGACGCTTTTAAAATAGTCCCGGTGGCGGTCAATACGCCGGACCTTAAGATCCTGACCGAGGCCGGCCGGCTCATAGGCGCGGCCCTTAAAGGGAAAAAGGCGCTTGTCTGCGTTTCCTCCGACCTATCGCATTATCCACCCGCAAGTATAGCGGAAAAATCCGACCGGTCGCTGCTGCTGGCTTTCAAAACGGCCGTAAACACCGGGGAGATGGCGCATTTTGACCTGGCCGCGCGGCTGCTGCTGGCAAAAGCCGGCGCTTACATGGACACTCCGGCCTGCGGGCAGGCGGCTATGACCGTCGGCGCAGCCGCGTGTCTTGAGCTGGGCGCCGACGATTTCAAGCTTCTGGAATACACGCATTCCGGCCGGGTGTCCGGCGATCTTTCCGGCGTGGTCGGCTACGCAGGCGGCCTGTTCGTAAAAAGCGGGTCCCAGGGGGGGGCCGCGCTTTCTGAAGACCTTAAAGTTGAGCTTCTGAAATACGCCAGGACAAGCATAGAAAATCATCTTAAAAATAAAAAGCCCGAATCGTCTTTGAACGGGTATATTGAACTTAACCAGCCGGCGGCGGTGTTCGTCACGCTGACCGAAGACGGAAGACTGCGCGGCTGCATAGGGACCATGGAGGCCGGGAGCATGCTCGCGGACGCCGTGACGCAATTCGCGGTTTCAAGCGCGTTCGGGGACCCGCGCTTTAATCCGCTTGCCCCTGAGGAACTGCCCAGAATAAAGATTGAAATATCGGTCCTGTCCCCGTTGAGAAAAGTGGAATGCTATAAGGATATAGTGGAAAAAAAGCACGGCGTCTATGTCCAGAGAGGGCGGTCAAGCGGCACTTATCTGCCGCAGGTCTGGGAACATTTCAGGACCAAAGAGGAATTTCTGACTTCGCTCTGCCTTGAGAAAGCCGGTCTGGAAGCCGGCGCCTGGAAAGAAAAATCCACCGCGCTGTTTGTCTACACGGTGGATTCGTTCAAGGAAAAACAATAATATTTTACAGGCTCCCCAGCAGGAAAAAGGCGATGAGCAGCAGCCCGCCCGTCATGGCGCCGGCTACCGTGCCGGCTATGGCAAATCCCAGAAAAGCGCCCACGCCGCCCAGGAACAAGGGCGTCTTGACCGCGCCCAGGAATTCCTTGATCGGGTTCGGGCCTGGTTCCGGCGGGGCGGGCGCCGGCTCGGGAGCGGCGGCCGCCGCTGGAGCCGGGACTGCCGGAGCGGTGACAGCGGCAGCGGCGGCAGCTTTGGTATCAGAGGCGAGCGCCGCGGCTTTTTCGGCGGCGATGTCGCCGGATGTGACAACGGCGGGGCCGGCTCCGCCAGGCACGGCAACGATCCCTTTATAAGAGCCGGCGCCGTCAAAATTTGGGGCACCGCCGATCAACTGGTCAAAAGCATCCCCGGCAAAGACATAATTGCCGGCGACGGAAAATATAAAGCCCGCCAAAACATTTATGAATACGTTTTTATTGTGCATACGGATATTATAGAAGTATTCTCAGGATTTGTTAAGGGCAATAAGGACTATTGCGGGGTAGGTCTTTTGGCCCGGGGTTAAAACAACGTTTCCCCGGGTTTTTCCCTCTTTTCGGTGTCCAGTTCCTTCTTTTTGCGGGTTTTTACCGCTTCCGCCTCGGCCTCACCCATGCCGAGGCGGAATATTTCCACTATCTGGTAACCGTCATCCCTTAATTTCATAAGTTTCTTGTTGTCGTCTTCAGAAAGGGAGATGACTATCTGGTAGCGCGCCTTCATGTTCACCTTCCTTTTTTGATGTAGTTCAAGGCTGTTTTTATCCGTTCCGCTCTGGCCCGCGAGGCGCCCATTTTCCCGTCTTTTATGAGACCCAGCGTAACCGCCATCCATACCTTGAAGTCCCGGTTCACAGTTTCGCTTGTCATACTCATCTTGCCTCCTTCGCGCCTTAAATAGCTTCGTTGATATAGTATAGCATAGCAAAGTATAGTTGTCAAGGCCTAATTTCAAAAAATAGGTTTTTACCAATGAGAAATAATCCCCCCCCCACCTTTTTTTGATGTGTCACTCTAAATCAGTGCAGGATGGCTAAAATCCGTTCTAAAAAACCGGCTGGTTTTTCCCGCCGAAAATGCCGGGTTAACCATCTATGAACCTAAAAAAAGAGGTTAGAACTCGCAACATGGTAACCACTCACCGGGCTGCCTGAGCAGTTACAACTTTTGGATAAAAATATCCAGGGGCAATGCAATTTTCGGGTTAGACAACGAACTGTTTCCTTATATATAATATGGGGGGATTGTGCTTATTCCGCATTATACCCTGAATTTGCGCCCCCATAGCTCAATGGATAGAGCGCCTGCCTTCTAAGCAGGTAATCCAGGTTCGATTCCTGGTGGGGGTATGTTTTACAAGTATTAAGGGCTTGTTAAAAAATAACTGGCGCGTTTTTGAGCGCCGATGCATCTCGCCGGGCTGCGTTGCTCGTCGCTTACATGCCGACGGGCATGCTCGCTCCTCGCGCCTTGCCCGGCGAGCGCCTCGGCGCCCAAAATTCACGCATTTATTTCCTAACAAGCCCTAAGCGGTAAACTATGGGCCTTAAAAAATTACTGCCGTTCCCGTTGGCCCTGTGCCTGGCGGCTTGCGGTGCGGGGTATCATTATGAAGAGGCCTCAAAGCTGGAAAAGCAGGGCCTGCTTTTAAAAGCCGCCGCTTATTATAAGATCTTTGCCGACAAAAATCCCCGGGACGCGAAAGCGCCGGGCGCTATGTTTAAAGCCGCCGAGATCTATTCAAAAAATCTCGGCCTCTGCCATAAATCAAAACCGCTTTTTGAAAAACTGCTTAAAAATTATCCGGACACCCCGCTGCGGGACGCCGCCATGAAGGGGCTTTTTGTCTGCCCGGATTATTTCCCGATAGACAAAAGGCTGGCCTGGACCTACGGAGATTCCGAAACCGGCGGCGTCAATGCCAGCCAGGAGATGCGCGTGCTTAAATTGAAAACCGGCGAGGCCGTGACCGGCACGACTTTATACGCCGGCAGGACCGTAGTAAGCAAGCAGACCAGGACGTACAGGCTTTTAAAAAACGAGCTGGTGGAAACGCAGGACGGTTTTGATACAATTATACTAAGCTATCCGGTTGAGAGGGACCGCTCCTGGACTTCCGTCTCGGCCGGCCGCAACGTCGCGTTTACGGTCCAGGCCGCGGGGTTGAGAATAAAGGTCCGGGCCGGGGAATTTGACAATTGCGTAAAGGTTAAGCAGCAGATGGAAGGCCTGCCTTCCTGGATATACGAATATTACGCGCCCTGGATCGGCAAGATCCTGACTTCCGTCGCCGGGAAAGATTATGAGAACCGCGTCATGGAACTTTTGAAATATGAAGAAACCCAAAAAAACTGAAGAACCCGCGCCGGGCCTTTTCGGCGCCGCCGTGTCTCCCGCGGCGCTGCCGCAGAAAAAAGCAAAAAGCGTTTTTTCTTTTTCCTACTCCAAGCTGGCGCTGTATGAAGAATGCCCGCTTAAATACAAGTTCAAGTATGTTGACAGGATAAAAGAAGAGCCGAAGACTTATTTCTCTTTCGGCCACAGCATTCATCATGCGCTTGAATTCCTGTACGCCGTCAAAGCCCCCCCCTTCCCGGCCGCAGGTTCGGTGCTGGAGGAGTTTAAGCGGGACTGGAACCTGAAATCCTATCTGGAGAAGGGCTATAGGGACCCCGCCAAAGCCGACGAGGATTATCAAAAAGGGATTGAAATGCTCTCTGCGTATTACCGCCATCACGACGGCAGGTTCAAACTGCCTTTCCTGCTGGAATACGTCACCGACGTGGAAGTGGACGGGCTGCTGGTGCGCATAATAGCCGATAAAATAGAATACCTGGGCCATGGCGAACTCGCGCTGGTGGATTATAAGACCGGCAAGGATGTAAAGCGCCAGCCGGACCAATTGCACATGTATCAGAAGATCTGCGAACTTGACCCGCGGCTGTGCGAGCGCGTTCACGAGGTTTACGGCGACAGTGTCCCGGCCCTGAGGGTAAAACAAATGCTGTACTATCACGTGCCCACGCTTAAAGAATACGCTTTTGACCGGGCCGAAGACGCCGAGATAAGCGTTTTCTGGGAACGGGCGCTGGGCGTGGCGGAAAATATCCGCGGCCGCAGGTTCGACCCCGCTCCCGGCGAGCGGCAGTGCGCGTGGTGCGACTATAAAAAATTATGCCCGCATTATTACGGCGGCGAAAACAGTCGTCCCTCCCAAAGCCCGGAGGGGGACGTCGTCGGGGAACTGGCGGACCGTTACGGCCGTCTTCGGGAAAAGATAGACGGGCTGAACGCCCAGCTGGACGAAGTCAAGGCGCGGCTGGTTTCCATTTCGCCGGCGCCGGGCGTCCTGGCCGGAAAGGAGTACGAACTGGAGCTCCGGCGCGCTGAAAAATGGGAGTTCAAAGACCGCGAAGCCGTCATAGGCGTGCTGAACGAGTTCAACCTTTATCAGAAGGCGCTGGGCCTGACCGTAAAGAACATAGTCGCCCTGCTGAGCGACCCGGCGGTTCCGGAAGCGGCCAGGGAAAAACTGCTCAGGCACGCCGAAAAATCCGGCGTGTTCGACATCAACCTGCGGAAAAAAGAGTGAAAGAAGAATTTATAATAGTGCTGGACCAGGGCAGTTCAAGCTCAAGGGCGCTGGCCTTTGACATGGGCGGCCATATCCGTTTCAAGGCCCGGAAGAAAGTTACGCTCAGCTATCCCCGGGCCGGCTGTGCCGAATACGACGGACTTGAGATCCTGAAAAGCCAGACCGAAAGCCTGGCGGAGGTCCTGGCCGGACTGCCGGCCGGCTCCGGCGTTAAGGCGCTGGGCATAGCCGCCCAGCGTTCCACCGTCGTTCTGTGGGACAAAGAGACCGGCATGCCGCTTTGCCCAGTCCTGAGCTGGCAGGACGGCAGGGCGCAGGCGGAGCTGGCCTCGCTCCAGTTTTCAAACACGGCCATACACGATATGACCGGCCTTTATAAAACGCCGTATTATTCCGCCTCGAAGATACGCTGGTGCCTCATTAACGTGCCGGAAGTCAGGGAGGCCGCCGGAACCGGGAGGCTGCTTGTTTCGCCGGTGGCCGGCTTCATTCTGTGGCATCTCTCAAAGGGCAAAATCTTCGCTATAGACCCGACGCAGGCCCAGCGCACGCTGCTCTTCAACATTAAAAGGTTCAGGTGGGACGCGCGCCTGATGGACGCGTTCGGCGTCGTTCGGAACTCCCTGCCGGGAATACTGCCGACGTTCGGCGATTTCGGGAAAATAAAGTTCGGTGGCTTCGATATCCCGGTGCGCGCCATGATAGGCGACCAGCAGGCGGCGCTGCTCGGTATGGGGGCCGGAAATGAGAACGCCGCCGCCTTGAATTACGGCACCGGGGCTTTTCTGCTGGTCAATACCGGCTCGCGCCTGATAAAAGTGCGCGGCATATTAAACTCCATCGGCTGGCAGGCCGCCGGCGAAACGCCCCGCTATTTCCTTGAAAGCACGGTCAATTCCGCCGCCACGGCGCTGGAATGGCTTAAGCAGAAGTTCGGGATCTTCAACGAGCTCTCCGAAGTGGACGGGCTGTGCCGGCTTTCCAGGAACCGGCTTTTCTGCCTGCCGGCCATAGGCGGCATAGGCTCGCCTTACTGGGATTATTCCACTTTCACCACGTTCGCCGGCTTTTCCCCCCGTACGGACAGCAATGACGTCGTGCGCGGTGTGGTGGAAGGCATAGCCTACCTGGTGGGCGACGCTTTCGAACTGATAAAAAAACGCGGGTTCAATATAACGGAGATCCGGGCTTCGGGCGGGCTGTCCAATATAGACTGGCTTCTGCAGTTCCAGGCCGATATTACCGGGGCTAATGTCCTGAGACTGGAAGAAACCGAGGCTACCGCCGCGGGAACGGCCGTAAGCGCGGCCCGCGCCGCCGGCATTGAACTGCCGGCGCGAGTCGGGATATCGAAAAAATTCACCCCCGCTGTCTCCGAAGAGGAAAGGGCCGGCCTTATAAAGGGCTGGCGTATTTTCGTGAAAGATATCAGCAAGACCAGCGCGAACCTGAGAAAACTGAAGATCCTGCCGCACAGTTAACCCGTTCGCCCGGGCGGACGGGTTAAGCTATATGCCATGAGCCGGATGCCGTATGCTTGTCAAGGAGTTCCTTAATATTTCTGCGTATGGCATATGGCGTAGAGCCTATGGCAGTCTTTTATTTTTTTATTTCTTCCAGATATTTCAGCGCTTCCAGAGCGGCCACGCAGCCGGAGCCGGCCGCCACCACGGCCTGCTTGTAATGCGGGTCCATCACGTCGCCGGCGGCGAACACGCCTTTTAGCGAAGTCTGCCGCCGCTCGTCGGCGATTATATAGCCGCCGTCGTCCAGCTTAAGCTGATCCCCGAAAAGCTTTGTTTCCGGCGCGTGGCCTATGGCCACGAAAACGCCCGGCAGGTCCAGCCGTCTGGCCGCGCCGGTCTTAACATTCTTCAGTATTATGCCGGTGACTTTTTCCCCGCCAACGATCTCAACCGGCGCGTGGTCGTAGATTATCTCTATTTTCGGGTTGGAATTTAATTTTTCCTGCAGTCTGACGCAGGCCCTTAATTTGTCCCTGCGGTGGACCAGGTAAACTTTTGAGGCGAATCCAGCCAGGAACAGCGCGTCCTCGGCCGCGGTGTCTCCGCCGCCGATAACGCAGACTTCCTTTCCGCGGTAGAAGAAGCCGTCGCAGGTGGCGCAGCCGGAGACGCCCTTGCCCGTGTATTTCTGCTCGGAGGGCAGGCCCAGCCATCTGGCGCGAGCGCCGGTGGCTATTATCACGGCTCCGGCGGTGTATTTTTTGTTCCCCCCCGCGAGGATAGTAAAGGGGGCGGTTTTTAGATCGGCTTTCAGCGCGTCTTCCTGGAATACCCGCACTCCCAGGCTTTTGGCCTGCTTCAGCATCCTTTCCATCAGTTCCGCGCCGGCGACGGGCTCCGGGAAACCAGGAAAATTTTCTATTTCGGCGGCATAAAGGAGCTGGCCGCCGGGCGCGACGCCGCCGAACAGGGCGACGCCGGCGCCGCCGCGGACGGCGTAGATGGCGGCGGTAAACCCCGCCGGCCCGGACCCGATGATAATGATGTCAAAGTGGTTAATGTTTTCTGTCATAGAGAAATTCTACATTTTTCCCCCCTTTTAGCAAAGCCTGTCCGCCGTATGACGGTATATCTGCAAAAGGATGAGGGCTATGAGGTCGGCAAAGATCATGTCCGCACATTGCTGCGTCGCATGGGGATAATAGCTCTTTTCCCGAAGAAGAACCTGTCCCGGCGCAATCTGGCGCACAAGGTGTACCCGTATCTGCTTAAAGGCGTAGCCATAGTCCGCGTCAATCAGGTCTGGAGCATAGATATAACCTATGTGCGGCTGGCGCGGGGTTTCGCCTACCTTGATGCTCAGGAATTTCAATAATATCACGCCAAGGGCGTGAAACTACCGTAATGCCTTGTAGTTGCTTGCCCTTGGCAAGCCTAATTTGTGGCGGTTATAGATTGGTACAGCCGGCGGGTATTAAGCTGGAGGCTGTCAAACACGCTGGAAAGCGATTTCTGCGTGGAGGCGCTTGAAGAAAGCCTGGCACTGTATGGGAAGCCTGAAATCTTCAACAGCGACCAGGGCAGCCAGTTCACGAGCGAGAATTTCACGAAAATACTAATCGCCCAAAAAAATGTTAGAATCAGTATGGACGGGCGCGGACGTGCTTACGACAACATTTTCGTGGAGCGGCTGTGGCGGTCTGTGAAGTACGAAGATATATACCTGCGTCAGTACCAGAATATTCCGGAATGCAAGGCAGGCTTAGGCGAGTACTTCAGGTTTTACGACGCGGAGCGGCGGCATCAAACGCTGGATTATAAAACCCCGCGGGAAGTATATTTGGAAGGAATGGAGAAGCGCGGCGTCAGCAGCAGAAAGAGTAAAGCAGTCCACCTTAAAAAGTGTCTACAACTGGTCTAGTATATATCCCGACCACCTCACCTTTCAGGTTTCTATACAGCAAAAGATTATCCGAATAAACTCAGACTGATACGTTATTATGACCCGGAGAGGGATGTCATCCTTGAATTTTTGACCAATAATTTCAGTCTGGCCGCGTCCACCATAGCGCACGTCTATAAAGCCCGGTGGCAGATAGAGATATTTTTCAAGTGGATAAAACAGAATCTGAAGATAAAAACTTTTCTGGGAACGTCCCCGAACGCGGTAATGACGCAGGTTTGGACTGCCATGTGCTATTATTTACCGCTGGCGTACATCAAGTATCAGACGAAATACCGGTTTTCAATATTTTATCTGCACAGGATAGTGCGGGAAATGCTGATGGAAAGAATTTCGCTTATTGATTTGCTGAATTTAAACGAGACAGGGCTTGCCAGGCTGCGTTGTCAAGAGCCACCATTGTTGTTTCAAGTTTAACCGGACAGATGTGGTTTAGAACCGCAGGTTAGCCCAGTCGGGGTCGACGGCAAGTTTCCTGCGCGCTCCGGGATCGGGTTTCTGGGGAAGAAGCCCGGGGGCTGATTAATCAGTTGTGTGGATATCATTTGTGGTCTTTGGAGTCTGTTCGTCGTAAACCACACGCGTTCCGGCCAGCCGGTCGTGCCAGGTATCCTTCCCGTAGAGAACAGCCGGCCAATAGCCGGCAAATAAAGGCAGTGCCGAAAGCCAGCGGGTGAAAGCGCGCGTGAAAGCCTGTTTATAATTTATCCCCTGTCCGTCCACTGAAACTATCCATATCCCGGCGGTCCGCTTGCCGACTCCGCCGCCCCACACACCCGCCGTCACGGCGTGGTAAATTACAGAGGCGGCAAATATCAGTAATACTAGGATAAAAATTTGTTCCTGAACATAATTCCACCCGCCTTTCATAAAAAACCTCGTAAGAAGCGCCAACCCAGCCATTCCCATGCAGGATGCGTCCAGCATGAATGCGCCTGCCCTCGGCCATAAATCCGCGTCGCGCGACCCGCCGCCGACGGGGATTTCCACCTCAAGCGAGCCGCGCTGGCGCAGGATAAACCAGCTTATAAGCCAGGGGATAAATCCTATGGAGGCGGAAAACAATAAAAAGACGCATTCCGCGCGGCCGTCACTGTCAACTGCTTCCGTCTGAAAGAAATATGCCGCCACCGCAACCAGCGCAACAGCGACAGGAATAAACCAGTGAAAAATCTTTCTGCCTTTTTTGCGCAGTTTAATGCTCCAGATGAAAAGCAGGACAAAACAGGCTATAATGGCGCAGCTAAACGCGGTTATCTTCAATCGCAGCGCTTCTTGGGCCTGTTCCAGCGGCCGGATGGCCACCAGGGCGTCAGGCGTGCCGATGCTTTTGAGAGCGTCTTTGCACAACTGAGTATACTTGTCCTTCATTAAGTTTGTAAGCGCGGGTACCGCTTCTTTCATGACCGGGCCAAACTGCCAGCAGATATCGATAGCGGCAATTCGATGATCCCTTTTAAATTCTGCTCGGGAATTCAATATTTCAATAAGAACGGGCATTATTATTTTTTGAAACCGTAGAGCATCTATTTCTCCTAATCCCACTGCGGCAGCGTAACGAACTGGGACCTCCTCGTCATTTATATGTTTCAGCAGGGCGGTTATTATCGCATTGTTAGGTTCATTGTTGAATTCAGATTTCGTTGCACGTCTCGGGTTAGATTCTGATTCAAAAGAGCCCAGGCGGAGCGCCGCGAACTCTCTGGTTTCTGCTTTCGGATCCTCGATTTCTTTAAGAAGGTTTGATAAGACCAGTTCCCGGTTGCCGCCGGAGTCAATAGTAATCAACGCATTTCCCGCTGCCCAACGAACATATACGTCCTCGTCGTTTAAATGTTTTCTGAGTGCTGATATAGCGGCTTCTTTTTGAACACCCAATTCAGCCAGCTCCCTAATCTGATATGCGGCATGTTGCCGGACTTCCGAGTCCGGACTATTAAGGTCGCCTACAAACCGCGTGACGGCCCGCTCAGCCGTCGGCTTCAAGCAGCCTTGAAACGCGATGCAAGGCAATATCAGCAGAACCGCGTACATTACCGGATATTTTTTCTTCATAAAAACAGCCTTATTTCGCTACCTTTGCACAGCAGGAACAATTGCTTTTTTGAGAACTTTCGTATGATTTTGGGCCGTCTTCAACCGCTATTTTGTCATAGTAAACATTTTTTAGCTTGTTGCATTTTTCTTGCGTATTTAAGTTCTTTATTTCTTTGCAAAGGCCGAGCATTTTCTGATTAAAATTAACATCGCAAGCTTTTTTATGTTTCACATCGTCGTCCCAGGAGCAAGCCCCATAATAGCACCAGATATGGCTGTTGCATACCGGCTTGAAGTCGGGTCCGTTCGCGCCTAGTGGATTATTAAAATCGCCGCCATTCCGAAGAGCCTGCAAAGTCAAATCAAAACCGGGGTGACAGCCATCTTGAACCGGCGTCCTGACCGTATAACGTTGGGCACAGTCGGATAAATTATTCATGCCGCGTCTCGGCATCGGGCCTTTCACGGTGCAGCAAAGTCTGGCAGGATTGTATTTCTTACCGTCGCATTCTTCGGTTTTGTTGAGGGCATCGGCGATTTTGTTGTACAGCCAAGCCAGGGCGTCCTTTATTTTTCCAAAAGGCCATTTTATCACGTCCTATACTGCTTGTCCGAGAATTTTCACAAGCAAAGGCAGGTTTGTTAGTACGGTTTTTATGCTCTCCCATTGAATTTTACCAAGTAACGGCAGGTTCGAAATAATAGTTTTAACATCTTCCCATAATTTTTTAACACCGGCTGTAAACTTGTCCCAACCGATACCAATTCCCCACCCGCAATTACCAGACGTTGTTATTATCTCTATGCAAACGCTGTAAC
>JACQYT010000083.1 GCA_016208085.1 Elusimicrobiota bacterium
ACCCATCGGGGCCGGGCTATAGATATTTTCCGTCAGGTCGGACTTGCGCTTGTCGCAGGCTCCGGAATACACCGGGCGTAAAGATTTGCGCCGCCACCCGGGCTTTATCCCCAGCCTTATGCTGAAATTTCAACTGTTATTTTATACGCTGGAATGTTTAACGCTTTTCTGATATTATATGGGTGCATCGATTGCCTCCCTGATTTCTTTTTGTTTTCACAAATAAAGTATATCAGGTTTTCATTGGCAATCGATGCTTTTTTTGCCCACTACTTTTACTCCCTTATTCCACATTATTTGCGAATGGCCCAAATCTTTCCCAGAGAAAAACGCACTGGTTTTAAAAATCAGCGTAGAGCGATATATTGAGTGGGTCAGAAAACTTCTTTAAAGGAATGGTTTTCCGGGAGATTGCTTATTATGTCGCAGTAAAACACCAGCCTCCCGGCTGGGGATGGAGGCGGCTCGTCCGAAGGACGCCATATTTTTTGTAACCGGGAGAAGCCCCTGGCTCCTGCCGGGGGAGCCTCACTATGTGAAGGTTTCAAGGTAGGTGTGTAACCCGTGTTTTTTGGCTTTGGAGACGGCGGCGAAGTAGAGTTTGTCGGCTTCGGCGGCGCGGCCTTCAAGATAGTGCACATTGGCTATGGAAAGAGCGGTCAACACCTCGCCCCTTGGCTCGCCGTTGCCCTCAAAAAGCCGCTGGGCGGCCTTAAAACAGGACATCGCCTTCTTAAATTCGCCCCGCTTCTTGTAAACCTCGCCCAAACCCCATTCCACAAAACCAAGGTCCGGCTTATCGCCGATTTCCGAGTAAAGCCTGGCCCCGCAAAGCGCGGTCACGCGCCTTCGCGGCGTACGCCCCCGACCTCTTAAACGCCTCAATAGAAAGCGCGTAACGCCCCTGGAGCCGGTACAGCCCGCCGAGGGCCCACAGAATGAACGCCGCCGCCGGATAGTCTTTTTCTTTAAGATACGCCGTGAGCAGCCCAGCCAGCATCGCGGCCGCTTTTTTGAAGTCCCCCTTGAGCCGATAGGCCATGGCCAGCTCAAGCTTCGCCTCGGAGATAAGGGCCGGGGCCTTGCGCGAAGCTTTAACGGCTGCCGAAGCGAAAGCAAATGCCTGTTTCTCCCGCCCGAGCGCCCGGTGGCAGGCGGCGGTCCTGATAAGGGTCTGGCACAAAAGCCCGGCATTCGGGACGCCGCAGGTCAGAGCGGATTTATAAGCGGCTATAGCTTTGTGAAAGATCCCTTTAAGCCGCCAGGCTTCCCCGTTAAGATAATACCAGCGGCCTTCAAAACCCCTTGGGCGGTCCAGGTTTTTTAATATCTTTAAAGCCGCATTGACCTTCCCGGCCTCCGTCAGATTTTCGGCTTTTTTGAGTTCTTCAATTATCATTAAAAATTTTTAAGGCAAAAATTTTTCAGCGGGCATTTTCCGCAAAGCGGCGCGGTTTTCTTGCAGTAATCCTTGCCTAGTCCGACGATAAGCGCGTGGTATTCGTTGTACAGCCGGATGTCGGGAGGCAGCGAACTTTCAAAGAGCCGCTGCCAGTCCCCGTACTCACGCCACGGCGGGAAGCCCAACCGGGCGAAGATCCGGCGCGTATACGCGTCAATCACGAATTTCGGTTTCCCGGCGGCGTAAAGCAGCATGGAATCTGCGGTCTCCGGCCCTATTCCCTTAAGCGAAAGCAGTTCCGCGCGCAGCCGGGCGGTATTGCCGGAGAACCAGCCGGCAAGCCCCTCAGGATGTTCCTTAAGGATATACCGGCAGAAATCTTTCAGTCGCCGGGCTTTCTGCCTGTAATAGCCCGAGGGGCGCAGCGCGCGGTAAAGCCGCCCGTAACCGCAGCCCGCTATTTTCGCCGGAGTCATCAGAGCGCCGCCGCTAAGCGCCGCCAGCGCGCGCTCAACGCTGCGCCAGGCGGTGTTCTGGGTCAGTATGGCGCCGGCGCATATTTCAAACCTCGCCCCCGCGCTCAGCGGTCCGTGGAAGCCCCGGCGATAAACCGGCGGCCGGCATGCCCCCGGAGACACCGGCCACAACCCCTGCGGACCGAAAGCTTTGAAAAGCGCCCTGTAGATCCCGGCTACTGAAGGAGCCGCTTGATTTCGCGCAGCAGGTCTTCGAGGTTGTACGGCTTTTTCATGAAATTTTTCGCGCCGCATAATTCGGCCTTTTCTATGCTTTCGGGGCTGGTCATAGTGGAGATGACCAGTATCGGGAGGTGCCGCGTGCTGTTGTCCCTTTTCAGCGCGTTGCAGACTTCGTAGCCGTTCAGTTTCGGCAGCAGCAGGTCAAGCAGGACCAGGTCCGGCTTCTCGCGCCTCGCAAGGGCTATGCCGGTCACGCCGTCCCCGGCTAAAAATACGGCATGACCTTCGCTTTCAAGGAGTTCCTTTAAAACGACGGACGTGGTCTTGCTGTCCTCCACTATCAATATTTTCCTGCCCGCGGGTTTGGCCATAAAATTCACTCCTTCTCATCCGGCAGCCTGTTGGAAGCGGGGTCCTGCCTGCCGAAATAGGCGTAATAAGGCTCGGACATCTTTAAACCCCAGTAGATGAACACGCTGATAATGCCCGGCACCACATAATATAACAGTCTGAAAATGAGCGCGGCGGTAAGGGCCTTGCCGAAGTTTACGCCCAGTTGCGAATACACCGCGCTCATGGCGGCCTCCATGGCGCCGAGGCCGCCGGGCAGTATGGGGATGACCGTCATAAGCATACCGGCCGCGAAGCCTGTTATAAGCTTGGTGGTCCCCATATTGACGCCGACGGCCCTGAAAGCGAAGTTAAGTATCATTATATTGCAGATCCAGTCCATGCACACATAGCCCAGGACCTTGGGCAGCTCGTATTTTTTGGCGTGTATGGTGTTGATGCCCCGGGCCAGCTGCTCCTCGAACTGAATGAACGTCTCCTCCGGTATTTCCTTTTTTGAGAAGAAAAAAAGAATATGGTTGACCGCGTGGTAAATTTTCCTGGCCCACGCGGAGCGCAGTTCATGGTGGAAAAACAGCATGACCAGCGCGAACGCGAAAGACAGGACGAACAGCACGCCCACGATACCCTCAAAGAATTTGACTCCGAACTGGTGGGTCCTGAGGAGCTGAAGGAACATGCCTTCGACTATAATAATGGAAAGCATCAGGTAAATAAAGACGCTGAGCACCACGGATGACGTGACGCAGATGCCGTAGGGGATCTGGCGTTTGTTCAGAAGATGCGCCCTGGTGGCGAAGCCGCTGACGCCGCCGGAAGAGAAAAAATAGTTGACCGTCGCCGAAACGAACGCGATGCCGGACGCTTCCCAGAAAGGCAGCCGGTGGCCCAGTATTTTAAGGACCTCCCAGAGCGAAAAACCCATGAACATATAGCTGCCGCAGGCGCAAAGAAACGATAAAAAAAGGAACTTCGGGTCGGTGTTTCTGACTGTGGAGGAGAGAGCGTCAAAATTCGGATATATCAGCCAGCAAAGTATGCCGAGCGAGGCCAGCATCGGCGCGTAAATGAACAGGAATTTTTTTGTATCCGCCATGACCCAATTTGATAAAATATTGACGGCTGATCGCCCGCCGGCGCTCCCGGTCGGCTTTGTATATTTTAACATTTTTACCCCAGGGGTTACCCGTCCGCCTAAGGCGGACGGGGAATGGTAAAAGTTTTTGCCGCAAAAATTTTTAAAAGCGAAATGTCCATTTATACCTCGGATTTTCTGGTGATAGGCACGGGCCTGTCGGGCCTGCTGGCCGCGCACAAGCTTTCGCGCCTCGGCACGGTCAGCCTTATCTCCAAACGCAGCGCCGAGGTCTGCAACACGGACCTTGCCCAGGGAGGCATCGCCGCGGTCACGGGCAAAGATGACGATTTCCCGCTCCATATCAGCGACACGCTGAAGACCGGCTCGGGCTTGACCGATCCCCGGGTGGCGGAGCTCGCCGTCCGGGAAGGCCCTGAAAGGATAAAAGAGCTGGTCGCGTTCGGCGTGCGCTTCACGAAAAAGGGCGCGGACTTCGCGCTCGGTCTTGAAGGCGGCCACTCCAGGCGCCGCATCCTGCACGCCCGGGACTATACCGGGCATGAAATAGAATCCGCGCTGCTCCGGCTGGCCCGCTCGGGCAAAAGGATCCGCTTTTACGAGAATCACGCCGCCGTGGACCTGATTTTGGCCGCCCACCCGGCCGGAGCCGGGCCGGCAGACAACGCCTGTTACGGCGCATATGTCCTTGAGGAGGCCACCGGCTCGATACACAGCTTCCTGGCTTCCCGGACCGTGCTGGCCTCCGGCGGGGCCGGCAAGGTATATCTCTATACCTCAAACCCGGATACCGCCACCGGCGACGGGATGGCTATGGCCTACCGGGCCGGCCTGGCGCTCGCCAATATGGAATTCATCCAGTTCCACCCGACCTGTCTTTATCACCCGCAGGCCAAATCTTTCCTTATTTCGGAGGCGGTGCGCGGAGAGGGCGCCGTACTGCGGCTGGCCGGCGGCAGGCCTTTCATGGCGGCCTATGATCCGCGCAGGGAACTGGCCCCCCGCGACATCGTGGCCCGCGCCATAGACAGCGAACTCAAAAAAACCGGGGCTGAATGCGTCTATCTGGATCTCACCGGCCGCTCCGCGGCGTTCATAAAAAAACGCTTCCCTAATATCTATAAAAAGTGCCTGTCATTCGGGATTGACATGACCACGACCTCAATTCCCGTGGTTCCCGCGGCCCATTTTTTCTGCGGCGGAGTTCAGACCGATGAATGGGGGCGCACCGCCATGCCGGGGCTCTACGCCGTAGGCGAAGCGGCGTGCACCGGCCTGCATGGCGCCAACCGCCTGGCTTCCAACTCGCTGCTGGAGGCCTGCGTCTTCGCCCACAGGGCGGCAGGCTCCATAAGCGGCGATTACGTGAAGAAAACCGGTAAAAAACCGGGGGCCGAAGTCTGGAATTACGGCAACGCCCGCCCTTCCGACGAGGCGGTGATGATAACCCATAACTGGGATGAGATACGCACCCTTATGTGGAATTACGTCGGCATAGTCAGGAGCGATAAAAGGCTTGAGCGGGCCGGCGCCAGGATAAAAATAATCTCCGAAGAGATAGTTAAGTACTACTGGGACTTCCTGCTTACGCGGGACCTGCTGGAACTGCGCAACATCGCCTGCCTGGCCGACGTCGTCATCCGTTCCGCGGCGGCGCGCAAGGAATCCAGGGGCCTGCATTTCAACATCAATTACCCGCGCACTGAAGACGCGTTCGCCAAAAATACGGTGGTGGACAGGTACAATAGGGTAGAGGGTAGAGGGTAGAGGGTAGAGGGTAGAGGGTAGAGGGTAGAGGGTAGAGTTATAAGGAACTCCTTATTCCTTATACCCTATACCCTACCCCCTATCCCCTCTACCCTTAAAATTTCATGGACAAAATAATCATTACCGGCGCTAGAGCTCACAACCTGAAGAACCTGACCCTTGAACTTCCCAAGAATAAGCTGGTCGTCATCACCGGCCTTTCCGGCTCCGGAAAATCAAGCCTCGCGTTCGACACTATCTACGCGGAAGGCCAGCGCCGCTATGTGGAAAGCCTGTCCACATACGCCCGGCAGTTCCTGGAACAGATGGATAAGCCAGACGTGGAATCCATAGAGGGGCTCTCGCCGGCCATCGCGATACAGCAGCACGCCCCCTCCAGGAATCCGCGCTCCACCGTCGGCACCGTAACCGAGATTTACGACTATCTGCGCCTTCTCTACGCTAGGATCGGCTCCCCGTTCTGCCCGCGGTGCGGCCTGCCCATAAAAGCCTGGTCGGTCCAGGGCATAGTCTCAGAGATCTCGCTCAGGTATTGCGGCAGGAAGATAAAACTGCTGGCCCCGCTGATCAGCGCCCGTATAGGCACCTACGAGGATCTGTTCGCCAGGCTCAAAAAAAACGGCTTCGTTAAAGCCCGTGTGGACGGAAAACTCCGCGGCCTGGATTCAGTTCCGAAGCTTGACCGCTACGTAAAGCACACGATAGAGCTTTTTATAGACGAACTTACCGCCGGGCCCGGCGAAAAGGAACGCCTGACGGATGCCGTGGAACTGGCGCTTGCCCAGAGCCACGGGCTGGTTTCGGTGGATGCCCCACTACCTGAACAGGCAGTTAGAGCCGCCTCATCCGCAAAGCCCGCCAAAGGCGGGCCAGGCGGCGGAGCGCTTTACAGCGAAAAGAACGCCTGCCCCTCCTGCGCCGTCAGCTTCCCTGAGCTTGAGCCACGGCTGTTCTCTTTTAACTCCCCGTTCGGCGCCTGCCCGGAATGCGGCGGGCTGGGCGTAAAAATAGAAATAGACGAAGACCTTATAATCCCGGACCGGTCAAAATCAATAAACGGCGGGGCCATAGAAGCCTGGTCCAACCCGGTCACCACCCGCACCCATCGCTGGAAGAACTCCTGGTCCGGCTACTATATGGAAATGCTGACGGCCGCCGCCGAAAAAAACTCTATCTCCCTGGACGCACCCTGGAAAGAGCTGCCCCAAAAAGAGCGTAAGCTTATCCTTTACGGCGGCATAGAGGGCGATTTTGAAGGCGTTATCGCCAACCTGAAGCGCCGCCACGCCGAGACGCAGTCCGATTTCGTGAAAGAGGAGATCTACCGCAAGTTCATGCACGAGGTTACCTGCGACGTATGTAAAGGCTTAAGGCTGAAGGCTGAAGGCTTAAGTGTCAGGGTCGGGGGCAGGAACATCGTGGAGGTCTCAAGCCTGCCGATTTCCGGCATAAGGGAATTCATGGCGGGGCTGGTCCTGAGCGAAAAGGAGCGGACCATCGCGCGGCTGATCCTTAAAGAGATAAACTCGCGCCTCGGCTTCCTGGACGATGTCGGCCTGGGCTACATCTCGCTGGAGCGCCGCTCCCAAACCCTGTCCGGCGGCGAGGCCCAGCGGATCCAGCTCGCCACGCAGATCGGCAGCGGCCTGACCGGCGTGCTTTACGTGCTTGACGAGCCCACGATCGGCCTGCACCAGCGCGACAACGCCAGGCTGATCAACACTCTGAAGTCGCTCCGGGACCTGGGCAACACGCTGATAATCGTGGAGCATGACGAAGCCGTTATCCGCAGCGCCGACCACATAGTGGACCTCGGTCCGGGCGCGGGGCTGGCCGGCGGCTATGTGACGGCGGAAGGCGGCCTGGCCGCGATCCTCAAGGCTCCGGCGTCTATAACCGGCGCTTTTTTACGCGGCGAAAAAAAAGCGGCCTTTGACCGCCTCCCGCGCAAGCCGGGCGCGCTCTGGCTGGAATTCAAAAAGGCGGAGCATTTCAACCTGAAAGGAATAGACGTTAAGATACCGCTGGGCCTGTTCGTGACGATAGTAGGCGTGTCGGGCTCCGGAAAATCCACGCTGCTCTACGAAATAATTTACAAGGCGCTGGCGAAAAAACTTTATAACTCCAAGGAAACCCCGGGCCGCTTCAAAGGAATGAGCGGCGAGGCTAACATAGACAAGGTCGTAATAGTGGATCAGTCCCCGATCGGCAGGACGCCGCGTTCCAATCCCGCTACCTACACGGGGGTTTTCAACCATATCCGGGATATTTTCTCTCTACTGCCGGAGGCCAGGCGGCGCGGATACGCGAGCGGCCGCTTTTCCTTCAACGTCAAGGGCGGACGCTGCGAGGCCTGCCAGGGCGATGGCACGATAAAGATACAGATGCAGTTTCTGCCGGATGTCTATGTCAGATGCGACGAATGCCGCGGCAGGCGGTTCAACGAAGACACCCTTGAAGTTAAATTCAAGGGTGTCAGCGTCGCGCAGATCCTGGAGATGGCCGCCGACGAAGCGGCAGTCCATTTCTCGGAAATCCCCCGGATAGCCAGGGCGCTTTCCACAATGCGGGAAGTGGGCCTGGGCTACATTAAACTGGGGCAGAGCGCCACGACGCTTTCCGGCGGCGAAGCCCAGCGCCTAAAGCTGGCCGAGCAATTGGCCAAACGTTCCACCGGCCGCACGCTCTATATCCTGGACGAACCCACCACGGGGCTGCATTTCGCGGATGTGGAAAAGCTCCTCAGGGTCCTGCACCGCCTGGCCGACCAGGGGAATACCGTTTTGGTGATAGAGCATAACTTGGACGTCATCGGCTCCTGCGACTGGATAATAGAGCTGGGCCCCGAAGGCGGCGATGCCGGCGGCCGCCTTATCTACGCCGGCGGCCTGCCGGGCATAATGAAAATCTCCGGCTCCCACACCGGAGCCTATCTAAAAGAGCATATAGGGAAAGTGAGAAAGGGTTTAACCTGAAAGCTTGGAGTTGAAATTGGTTGATGAAGTTTCACCGGCGTACATGCAAAACATATAGCTATAGTTGTTTGACAGGCGAACGAGCGCCCGAAAATTGGCCGCCAATTTTCGGGTTATTTTTTTCTTTCATCCTTGTTGCTTAAACTGAAAGGGGTAAATTCCACCGGCTTAAAATTAAAGCTTGCCGAAGGGAAACTGCCGCCGGGTTCCTGCTTTTGCCTGGTCCCGTAATCCCTGATCCAATTCCGCCAGGTCAGGTCGAATTCCCCGAGGTTTTTGATCCTGTACACTTTCCAGAGGGTCGGTTCCAGCTTTTCCCCCTGCCTTAACAGCGAGCAGAAATTTTTGAACTGAATGCGCATATGGGGCCTGAAAAGATATGCCACCACGCCGAAGGCCTCCAGGTACCAGTAACCTATCTGGGCATCGGAGTCAAGCTGGTCCAGCCTGACGCTGAAAAACCGTTCCAGAGGAATAATCTTTTCCCCGGGAAAATACCTGAGCGACGAGGACCAGTGGCCGGCTCCGGCCGGGGACAGATCTTCCATCATCACGGCCAGGCCTTCATTGAGCCATTGGGGCGGATTTTTAAGGCGTTCTCCGTAGAAACTTTCAAAATACAGGTGGGTTAATTCGTGGGCGAGGGTGGCCCGGAGCTTGATAATATCGCCGGAGTCATAGACCACGACCGTCTTTGTGGAAAAATACGCCAGCCCCTTGGACCATTTTGGCGGATGGAACTCCCCGTTTAAATAGGTGCGCTGGTCCCTGTAAATATAGACCTTTGTTTTTTCCCTGACCATCCAGGGCGCGAACATGGAGACGTTCATCCGGAGTTTGCCGTAGAGCCGCTCGAGCTCAAGGGTGATGGAATCAGGCGACCAGTCGGCTTCGTGATAAACGCTGAAATGAGGCGAGGTCTTAAGTTGCCAGGAGGCTGCCGGTCTGCCTGAGGCGGAGGAAGCGAGCGCGCTGAAAAAAAGGAGCAGCAAAAGTCCCGTAAGCAGGTGGACGTGCATAGGAAAATCACTGTTCCTGTTCGGTGGTAACCCTGACCGTCTGGACCGAAGGACCGTATGCGGTGCCGCTGACTACGTTAAAATTAAAACTTTTTGGCGGATTATCAAGATTAGTACTGGCGGATGTGGGAATTGATCCGACGTCCTTCCAATTTGAACTGCAGAACTGGGTGGACATATAACCTTCCCCGCGCGTATTGGCGGCGATGTTCCTGTGCATACGGCCGACCAGGACATAGCGGGCCAGCACCCATTTCATCACCATTATGGCTATCATGGATAAGAGGATGGACATGACAAGGGTCTGCAGCAGTATGGCGCCCCTTTTCCAGATTAAACGCGGTTTCATAAGCTTGTCTTAAACTGAATTCCTTAATAAAATGTTGTCCGACAACATTTTATCGTACCCGGCACGGGGTTTTCTTCATCCCCAAAGGTCGGGGCATAGTAAAAATTTTTGCGGCAAAAATTTTTAGTTAAATTTTCCCGGTTAGTTGACGCTGCGGTTTATCTTCACGTCGCTGGTAAGGGTGGTGTCTATTATTCTGCCGCTTGTCGTCAGGTTATAACCCGCAGTGACCATGTTTGCCGGATCCCAGAATACCCTCAGCACTATTTTTACCTGGTCCTGTTCGTATACGTTGTGGTTTACTGCGCCCATTCTTGTGAAAAGCGCTCCAATAAGGGGGTCCAGGGTTATCATATTCGAAAGCTGCGTGACGGTCGTCCCGCCCCCGCCGGGTCCGCAGAAAGCGGGATAAGAAGCCTCTGTAAAGCAGGTGGGGCTGGTGCACCCGACAGCAGACGGGCAGCCCGTCCCCCCCGCCAGCGTGCCGGTGTGGTGATACAAAGTCCTGCCGCTTAAACAGAAATAGTGCCAACTGGGCGTGAATGGCGCCGTTGCGAGAGTGGAGATAGGATAGCAGCCGCTGTTCTGGTCCACATTCACCGCGAAAGCCAGTGTATTGGCGGCCGTGCCCGGGCATCCTGCGGGACACGGGGAAGAAGATGAACAAGGACAGTCTATCCTGTTGGCCGCCATAAGGTTATTGACGATATCTTTCATGGCCACCGCCGCGCCGGATTTAATGGTGTTGGTCCGGTATTGCTGGAACATGTGCTTATTGGCGGTGGAATAGATGGTCGCCAGCGAGCTTATCATAAAACCGAAAATAAGCACGGCTATCAGCAATTCCGCCAGCGTGAAGCCTTTTCTGTCGGTCATAATAAAATGTTGAAGCAACATTTTATCCTACCCGGCGCGGGGTTTTCTTCATCCCCACGCCAGAGATGAGGGAGAAATTTCTTTCTCCCTCAAACTCCCTCTTGCCCTAAGGTTTCCCCGCCCTAAAGGGCGGGGTATATTAAAAATTTTTGCGGCAAAAATTTTTAATAAACTCTTGCCCCGATCAATCCGGATAGGTGAGCGTGAAGACGACTATTTTACACGCCATATAATCCGTTGCGCCGAAGCCGCAATTATAATTACTGACGGTATAAGATAAACTCCCACCGGTCAGCGGAAAGCCCACGGGGTTCGGGGGGATGGCCAGCATGTTCGTGATAGTATGAACACCGGCCGAGAGCGCCCACGTGCCGCTTGTGTCATAATACCAGCGTCCGATCCCGCTGGGGCCTACGGGAGAACCGGGCTTATTGGGATCGCTGCACGGCGTAATATCAGTATTGAGCGGGTCCGCGCTGACATAGCTTTTAAGCGTTTCCTGGGCCTGTTTAAGGACAAGCGTGGCGGCTTCCCGCTTATCCGCTTTTTTCTGGGAAACAGTGGCGGAAAGCACAACGGAAAAAACCGACATGGTGGTCATGGCCGCTATCAGGGTGGCTATGACGACTTCCACCAGCGCCTGGCCCGGCCGTTGGGTAGAGGGTAGGGGATAGAGGGTAGAGGAAAAAAGACTTTTCAGTTTTCCGGGAATATTCATAAATTCTCCTATACCCTGACCTCTCTACCCTATCCTCTAGACCCTGCTGTTCAGAACCGGGGGCAGATCGGCGCGGTGCCGACCGGCGTGCAGGCGCCGATGTTGTTGAAGTCATAGCCCCAGCTCGCATACTCGCCTGTCCCGCCGTTCCGTCTTACGCTGGCCGAACCCGCGCCGCCGACATAAAAGGTATAAGAACCCGCATTCCAGTCCTGTTTGGCCACATAATTGCAGGCCACAAGCTTGCAGCCGCCGGAAGCGGAGGCGCATGTGACGCCGTTGCAGGCGTTGGTTACGTAGCCGGAGAGAGAGCCGCCCGGATTGTCAACCTGCCACATCCGGTAGGTATTGGCAAGCAGGTGGCCTATGGATACGGCGTCGCTGGCCTTGGAGGCCTCTATGGTCTTGTAATAATAGGGAAGGCCTATGGAAGCAAGGATGCCGATAATGAGCACCACAACCACCATCTCGATAAGAGTGAACCCATTTCTTATTTTCATTTTTCTCTCCAGGGTATAACCAATAACGATCCTCCCAATATAGTTTACCAGACAAAACCGATTTTTTCAATAGGTAAAAAATAAAATGTTGAAGCAACATTTTATACCACCCGGCACGGGGTTTTATAATCCCCGTGCCGGAGATGAGGGGGAAATTTCTTTCCCCCTCAAACTCCCCCTTGCCCCAAGGTTTCCCCGCCCTTCAGGGCGGGGAATAGCAAAAATTTTTGCGGCAAAAATTTTTATTTAATGCGCGCCGATCTGCGATAACTGGAATATGGGCAGGAAGATGGACAGGACTATTACGCCGATGACGCCGCCTATGCCTACGACCAGGATTGGGTCTATCATGGACGAGAACCGCCTGATCCACTGTTCTATCTGCTCCTGGTAGAATTTGGACAGCACCACTATTATATCCGGCAGTTTGCCCGACTCTTCGCCCATCCACATCATTTCCGTCACCAGCCCGGGGAAGATCCCGGTCTTTCTGAAAGATTCGGAGATGGACCGGCCGCTGGCTATGTCGTTCTTGGCCTGTTTGAGCGCGTTCTGGAAGATGAGATTTTTGCGGAAAGCGCCTTCAAGCACCGAGACGGCGTTCAGGATGCTGACGCCGCTTCTTATAAGGGTGGACATGGTCGTCAGCAGGCGTTCCGTAGCCATGTTCTTCACCAGGCTGCCGAAAACAGGCAGTTTAAACTGTACGTGGTTCCAGGCCAGCCTGCCCGGCGGGGTCGCTATATAAGCCTTGAACGCGAAAGCCGCGCCTATGACGGATATGATCATAAGGACGGAATATTTGGAGACGACTGCCGACAGCGCCACGATGCTTCTGGTCAGCATCGGCAGCTGCAGGTTGAAATCCCTGAAAATATCGGCGAAAACCGGCACTATATAGGCGATAAAATAGAAGAGAACGCCTATCGAAGAAAGCGTAAGCACGGCGGGGTAGGCCAGCGCAGTGATGATCTTTGATTTTATGTTTTCCTGCGATTCGTTGTAGGCGGTTATCTGCCGGAGCACCGTGGGCAGCTGGCCCGAAACCTCGCCGGCCTGCACCAGGGAGATCCAGACTTCGTCGAAGACTTTGGGATGTTTTTCAAGCGCCTTGTGCAGCGCCCCGCCGGCCGAGACTTCCTTGGTGATCGCGCCCAGCACCGCGCCCAGATTTTTATTTTCGGCGTGTTCGCCCAGGAGCGACAAAGCCCTTACCAGCGGCACGCCGCCGGCCAGCAGCGTGGAAATCTGCTCGCCAAAAAAAACAAGGTCGCGGCCCGAAATCTTGCCTTTCCTGAATTTTTTGACGTTCAGAATGCTTTTGGCTTTGGTCTCCTCGGACTGGATGGAAAGGATGAACAAGCCCTTGTTCTGAAGGCTTTGTACCGCCTGGTCCTCGTCGTCGGCGTCCGTGTGGCCGGTGGTGACGGTGCCCTGGGCGTCCTGTACCGTGTATATAAATCTTGACATAGTTCCCCTCGGGGACACTCCTTGCGGCAAGGAGTGTCCCCATTAGTGTTCCCCGACAGTGACCGAGAGCATCTCGTCCACCGAGGTCACGCCGGCTATAACCTTTCTCCAGCCGCTGGCCCTCAGGTTCCAGGCGCCGCCTTTGGCGGCTGCCTCCTGCAGTTTATGATTATCGGCATCCTTGAAGATGATGCGCTTCATATCCTCGGTGTTGAAATAGACTTCATAAACGGCTTTTCTGCGGTTATAGCCCATATTAAAGCATTTGGGACAGCCTTTTGCCTTGTAAAACATCAGTTTGGCCGGATCGGGCAGCGGGTTAAGCATGCATTCGGCCATGCACTGGTCTATCTCGTCCTGCGGCGGCCTATAAGGCTGTTTGCAATCCGGGCAAAGCACCCGCACCAGCCGCTGCGCCGCCAGCAGCAGCAGGGTGCTGGCCAGCAGATAATTTTCAATACCCATGTCTATCAGCCGCGGAATCGCCTCGATGGCGCTGTTGGTGTGAAGGGTGCTCAGCACCAGGTGGCCCGTCATGGCGGCTTTAAGGCACGCCTCGGCCGTCTCATTGTCCCTGACTTCGCCCACCAGTATGACATCGGGGTCCTGGCGGAGGAATGACCGCAAGCCCGCCGCGAACGTAAGCCCTATTTCCGGCTTTATTTGGACCTGGCTTATGCCTTCCATCTTTATTTCTACGGGGTCCTCCAGGGTCATGATGTTGATCTCGGGGGATTTTATCGTGTTCAGGACGGCGCCTAAAGTGGTGGTCTTGCCGGAACCGGTGGGGCCGGTCAGAAAGATAAGCCCGTGCGGAGCTTTAGCGGCCATCAGGAAGTCGTCCCTCTGCCTGGGTTCAAAGCCGAGCTTCTCGATATTAAGCTCGACGGCCCCTTTATCCAGCAGACGCTGAACCATTTTCTCGCCGAAAACGGTTGGGCAAACCGACACGCGGACTTCGATGATGCGGTTCTGGTATTTTATGGAGTAGCTGCCGTCCTGCGGCAGGCGGCGCTCGGAAACATCCAGTTTTGAAAGGATCTTGACCCTGGAGATCAAGGCGTTGACGATATCGCCCGGGGGCGCGCTGCGCTCGTAAAGCACGCCGTCTATCCGGAAGCGCAGCGAGACTTTTTCGTCGAATTTTTCAAGGTGGATATCGCTGACCCGCTCGCTTATGGCCTGCTTGACGATGGCGTTGATCAGCTTGATGGACTGGGCGCCTTTGGACGCGCCTATGATGACCTTATCCAGATCCAGTTTCCCGTCCGAAGTGATGACGTCGGTCTCGGAAGTTTCGCCCTTCCCGTCGCCGCTCTTTTCCATCACCTTGTCTATAAGGTCCGCGCCGCTCTGGTAGAACGAATCTATGACTTTCAGGATCTGCGCCCTGGTGGAGATGTAGGGCATTATCTCCATGCCGCTGATCAGCTTGAGATTATCAATGAGAAGGATATTCGCCGGGTCCGTCATGGCCACGGCCAGCAGGTTGTTTTCTGTGAAAAGCGGGATGGCGGCGTTATCGCGGGCGAATTTTTCCGGTAGGACCTTATCAAGTCCCTGGCCTTTTTCCGGGTTCAGGATCTGGTTTTCCTTTGAGGCGTAGGGAATGCCGAGCTGTTTGGATAAAGCCATGGCCACCTGCTCTTCGTTTACGAAGTGCATCTTGATAAGGGCTTCGCCTATCAGGCAGGGGTTCTGCTGCTGGAATTTAAGGGCTTTTGCAAGCTGGTCGGGACTTATCCAGCCTGAAGCTATCATTATTTCGCCAAGCAGTTTTCTGGCCATAAAATTAGGGTATAGGGTAGAGTAATTAAGGAACTCCTTATACCCTAAACCCTAAACCCTCTACCCTCTACCCTCTACCCTCTACCCTATACCCTACTGTATACCCTACTGTTAGTCTACCAAAATTGTAGGCGTCACGAAAATGACCAGGTCCGTGTTCGTCCTTTGTGAGCTGACGCTGGTGAACAGCCAGCCGATTATCGGGATATAGCCGAACAGCGGCACTTTCTTCACCGTCTTCTTCTCGGTGGAAGAAAGCATGCCGCCTATTACTACGGTCTGGCCGTTCTTCACCCTGACCATGGTGGAAGCGCCGCGCGAGATCGGATCAAGCACCGTGGTGCCCTGGATCGCTATGCTGGAAGGAGTGAGGTCGGAATACGAGGGCTGGACTATCAGCGTGACATATCCTTCTTTATTGACCTGGGGGGTGACCTTAAGCATAAGGCCTATCCTGCGCCGTTCCACGGAAGTGGACGAGGAACCGGTAGAGCCGCCCGCCGAACTGACGTTGCTCTGGGTACCCGTGGCTGCGTCCCTTGTGACCATTATGACCGACGTTTTATTGTTCATGGACACGATCTTAGGCTTGCCCAGATACCTGGCCTCGCCCCTTGAAATAAGCGCCCTGAAGATCGCCTGTAACTGCGCCAGGCTGAAAACACCGTAGTACATCCCCCGCGGGCCGGAAATGCGCGTGGAGGAAATCGGGTCTATCGCCGACGGCGCTTCGTTCTGGGTCGCTTCAAAGAGGGTATCCTTGGCGGGAGGGTAGAACATCTTCCAGTTGTCGCCGGAAAAAAAGCCGGGGCGCAGGCCGTAATCGCTCAGCCGCGCCGGTCCCGCAAAATAGGCCATCTCGCCCCTGGAACCGCCCCATTCTATGCCGAGTTCGTTCAGCCTGTCGGTGTTGATCTCTACGATCTGGGCTTCGATCAGTATCTGCGGGGCCTTTTTATCAAGCTCGGCTATGATCTGCTCCACCTGCGGGAACACTTCGGGAACATCGGTGATGATCAGGGTATTGGTCCTCGGGTCGGCGGCCAGTTTTCCGTTTTTCTTGGAAAGGACGCTCTCAATGATAGTTATGATGGCTATCCCCTTATCCTCGCTCCCGCCCGATTTTCCCCCCTTGCCCCCCCCGCCCGATTCACCCTGCGCGGCGCCCCCGCCGCTCTGCTGCGACGACCCGCCGCCGGACGAAGTATCCTTGGAAGTGATGGACGCTATATCGCTCTCCACGGAAGCGATCGGGATCAGCGGAATGTAATTCAGGGTGTAGATCTTGGTGATAAGGTTGGGCATGTCGGCGGAGCGCTTCTGGACCACATAAGTGTTGCTCTTGCCTATGCGCTGATAAGTGAGGCCTTTTACCCTGAGCAGCAGTTCAAGGGCTTCGCGCACCGTGGTCTTTCTTAAAAACACGGTTATGGTCTTTGCTTCCAGGCCTTCGGTGATGATGAAATTCACCTTTGACTGGGCCGAGACGACGTCCAGGAAGGTGGACAGCGGCGCCCCTTTAAGCCGTATGGGGCCTATCTTGCGGTCAAGCGGAGAAACAGCTTCGGCTTCCTCATACATCGGCGCTTCTTTCGGGAGCCCCCCGACCTGGACGGATTCCACCGCGGCGCCCGGCGCGCTTGCCTGCGGCATGGTCTGGGGAGGCGGGCTCTCAGCCCCGGGCTGATCAAGTATAGGCCCTCCTTCGTCGCCGGAACCCTGCATGTCCTGCATAAACTCCTTGTCGGAAGCCGGGGCCTGGGCAAAAAGCCCGGCGGCGGGGATCAGGAATTGTTCGGCCAGAAGACAGAAAGCGGTCAAAACGCGTAATTGTTTCATATACCCTCCATTATAATTTGTTCGCGCGCGATATCAAACCCAACTCTACTACAGCACTTTTTTAAATCTTTTAAATTCCCCTTTCGCTTTATACTCCCCGATTATATAATCCGAGCCTATTTTCAGGATCTTGACGCCCCTCACAGACATGCCGACCGAATACATTTCCCCGTTTATGATAACCTGGTTCCCGACTATCCCCTGAAGTTTAAGCCACGTCTCCGGGCCTACCACCCTGTTTCTCTGCAGCTCGGCAAGTCTTGCCAGCCGCTCTTCTTCACGCCGCCGCTGTTCTTCGTCCCTTATCTTCTGATAATCTTCCGGCGACATGGTGGGGTCCCGGCTTGTTTTAGGATTGAAATACGAAACCAGTTTGGAATGGGTGGAGACCCCTACCGCGGCGGAGGGGGCCGGTTTCGCAGCGGTTGCGGCGGCCTGGCCGGCGGGAGCGGGCTTATTCGCCGGCGCCGGAGTTGCGACGGGCGCAACCGGACTTGCCGCGGGCGCGGGGTTGTTGAACGCGCCGGAAGGCGGTTTTTGCGCGGCCCCAACTGCCGCCGCGGGCTTATCGTCCCCGGGGAAAATGGCGCCGGGAGGTCTGCCTCCAGGCGACGGCTGGGTCATGGCGGCGGCCTCGCTGTTTTTGGTATTGGCCCACCAGTTATAAAACAGGAAAGAAGGAACGGCGATAAGCGCCGCCAGGAGCAGCCAGCCCACGATGCTGGTAAAACTTTTCATATTTTTCCTTCATTCCCCGGCGTTTTTTGCTGGCCCGGCGCCGGGGCGCCGAACCTGGGGAAAATCGTGGACAGCTTGATAGTCGCTTTAATAATGCCGGCCGTCATCGGGTCTTTCCGGAGGTCCAGCGCGGATACCTTAAGCAGTATGGGGGAATTTTCCATATCCGCGATCCATCTGCCCAGTCTGGCGTAAGTGGTGGTGACGGAGGCCTCCCGCGAGATCAGCAGGAAATTTCCCACTTCGGACTCGGTCTGCGCTGAAAACTGATCAAACTCTATGCCCTGGCTTTTGGCGGTGGAAGTCATGACATAACTGAGCCACTCGTCTTTATCCTTGAAAAGCGGAAGCCTGCGCTGATACGCCGTGTATCTGGTATTGGCCTCCTGATAGTCCGCGGCATGAACGGAGATAAGGCGGAGCTTTTCGAGCTCCGCAACCCTGTTTTTCACCCTGGAGCCGAGCGGCGAATAGACCGCGCTGTACAGGATGAGTAAAAGCGGAAGGGCGTATATAAGGGGTTTTTTGAACGGTTCTATGCCTTTGTCGGTATAGATAATGGCGATATTATCCGTCATGTCTATGACAAAAGCCTTTATCTTGTCCACTAGGATGAACAGCGCCGGCATATCAGCGTGACCTCTTGACCAGGCATTGTATACTGAACCCCGTGGCCTTGTTGCGCGAACTCCTGTCGCCGAAACCGGTCGGCAGCCCGATGCTCTCGTCCTCGGTCTTGAACTCCATGCCGCCGCCGGGGGGATTGAAGACCTTGAACTCCCCGGCGCCTTTAAGCCCTTTATGGAACAGCTCCACTACCCGTATTTTCATCTCGCCTTTTAAAACCGTTTCGCCGGTCAGAGTCATCTCTTTGGCCGTGCTCAGCAGCTCCGAGGCGGCAAAGGGGCTTGAATAGCGCATATTCGTAAGCCAGAGTTCGGAGGGGATTTTCTCGGTTATAGCCTGGAGTTTCGGGGCCAGGGAATCGGTATCGGCTACCAAGGTGGAGAGCATCCTGACATTGCTCTGGATCTTGTCTATTTTGGCCTTTATAGCGCCGGCGTCATTGGACGCAAGCTCGGAGATATTTCCCACCTGCGCGGTCAGGGAGGAGATCTTTGAAGAGATCATGAACAGCCTGGTCTGGTTGATGACGGATAAGAACAGCAGGAAGCCGCCCAGGACGCAGGTGATGTTCCAGATATACGTCCGGACCTGCTTGTCGAGATTGAGGCCCGTGCTGATGCCGGAGATGTCAAGGGCGGGCGCTTCCCGGCTCCTGCCGCGGATGGAAGCGCCGACGGCAAAGAAAGCGGCGGCGTCATTGTCTTTTAAACCGGCTGTTTTGGCCGGCTCCCAAGCCGTGATCGGCATGGCGGTTTCCTGCGCCGCCAGGGATTTCCACGCCTCAAGCCCGTCGCCGCTGAGCATCAGGTTTTTATAGGTCTGCCCGCTCACGTAGCGCTCGACAAACTGCACCGCGCCTTTTATGTCCAGGCGCTTACGTTCGGACATCGTACCTGCGCTTTCGAAATCGGTCTCACGGTAGAGAACGGGGTGGCCGTCGCTTGAGAAGAGCATGGAACTGGAGCCGCCCGAAAAATGGATATAGCCTTTGCCCATGTGGTCTTTGGGGTCAAGGTATGCGAACATGCGCTCCAGCGACACGGCGTTCATCTCCACCGCGGCCAGCTCCAGCCCCGCGAGGCGCAGGGTATTGATCAGGAATTCCACGCTTTTCCTCTGCGTGACCCCGAAAAGCACTCCCAGTTTTTTCCCGCCTTCCAGCGGGTAGGCGTTGAAATCGTATATGACCTCGTCGAAAGACACGGGGATATATTTCTTGGATTCTATCGGTATGGACTTGCTTCGGTACCGCCTGTCCACGAACGGCATCACAAAATAGCGCAGGATCCCGAACTGCGGCGAAAGGGTTATGATCGTGCGGGCGGTGTCCCAGCCGGTTTTTTTTACGGCGGATTTGAAAGAGGTCAGCCAGGAGGCTTTTTCATTGAAAAAGTCGTTATTCAGGGATAAAGGCCTGAGCATGCCCTCCTTGGCCTGAAAACCGGTCTGGAGCTTGAGCAAATGTTCGGTCCGGATCCGGCCGTTCTTGTCCGGTTTGGTCTGGGCAATGCATATTTCTTTCGGCGAGATATAGATGCCGAGCGCATTTATATTCGGCGCGCTTTTATTGATAGATGGTAGCTGCATATAATAATGTAATGATAACTTATAACTGGCTGTCGCCGCAATTTACTCTTTGCCGACCATTTTTATTTCCACGATGCTTTTGGGGCTGTCGACTATCTGGGTAGCGGTGTCTATTCTTTCCTTTTCTATCTTGTATTTGACGGCAAGCCTGTTGGCCACGTAATTGACGCGGTTCTCGGCCATGGTCTGGGAATTGGCCTCGCCGGAATACGCGTAACCGGTAAGTTTCACCTTGGCCATCGGGTAATAATTCATGGTTTCCGCCACCTGGGAAAGTTTCTTTTCGCTGTTGGGCGTGACTATGGCCGTGTGTTCCTTGAAATATATCTTGTAGCTCATCTGCACGCTGAACTCCGCGGCCTCCTGCGCATCGTCGGCGGCGGCGCCTTTCTTTGGAGCCGCTTCAGGCGGGTTTTGGGATTCGCCGGCCGGCGCGGTTTTTTTAGCGCTCTTCTTTTTTGACAACGGAGTTAGTTTGGAAATCCCGGTTTTAACGCCCGCTTTGCTTTTGCCGGCCGGCGATGCCCCCCTGACCGGCGCTCTTTTCTTAAGTCCGGACTTCGGCGCCGCCTGTCTGGCCGCTGCCGCAGCCCGCGCAAGCATGGCCCTCTCTTCTTCGGCGCTCGGCTTTATGACAAGGAGCTTGCGCATATTGGTCTCCAGGCCCTGCGAATCGGCGGCGGTGACGGAAAACATATATTTGCCCGACGGGTAGGCCGCGCCGAAAAAATTTTTCCTGCCGTTCCAGTAGCTCTGGTTGTACTGGGCGCCGTAGCCGTCCATCTTCTGCAGCTGGATTATGCTGTTGTCCGGCTGCACCGAAAAGATTTCAAATTTCCAGGTAGGCTTCCCCAAAGGCGATTCAAACACCGAAAACTCGACCAGCGCGCCCTCGTTTTTCTGGGTGGAGACGGCGGTCGGGTAAATGCCGAGGGAAACCTTGGGCCCTTTCGCCCGGAGATCCTCAAGCTGCGTAAGCCGGGGTTCCTTGTCGTAATTGAAAAGCATGACAATGCCGCTGAGGTTGGTCAATTCCTTCGGAAATTTTATTTCCCCCCCGGTAAGGTTGACATCCAGGCGGCTTTGCGACACCCCTCTTGAAGCGAAATAGGAGTTAAGCGCTATAGCCCTTCTTATGCTCTTTATTTTCACGTCGTTTTCCACCGTTCCCTCCGGCAGGATAAGGCAGTTGGCTTTTCCTAGCGTGAAAATAAGCCCCGCGAGATTTGTAAGCAGCCCGGCGGCATCCGGTTTAAAAGCGGTTTCGTTCGCGAAAAAATAGGCGGAATTTATGGTCACGGCCCTGGGCATGGCCTCGTCCATGTAGATCCTGACGGCATCCGATTTATTGAGTTCCAGAAGGATGTTTCTGCGCATTCCGGTTATTTTCTCGGAAATCTTCGCCGCCATGCGCTCCCGCTGGGACCGGGCGCTCGCGGCGTCGGCGGCCTCTGCTTCCGATGGGGTCAGGTCCTCCGCCGCGGCCGGCGATTTCCTGACCGGGACCTGCTGTGGTTTGCCGGCGGGCACCTCTTTTAACGCGCCTTCCTCCGGGGCGCGGTCATTGAAGGTCGCGACCCCGGAGTTCATGCGCATGGTTATTTTGGAGATGTACTCGTTCGCCAGGGACTTCTCAGACGGCGTGCCCTTTACGAGGATTTCCATGAACCTATCCATGGCCTCGTTATCCTGGCCGTCGTGATAAAGCCGGATGGCCTGCTCCATTGAGCGGCTTAAACCGCCTCCGGAACCGGACTGGCTGTTCACCAAAGAGAGAGACCCCCACAGCACAAGCGGGAGAATGAATATCAGCGCGAAAAAAAGGGTCTTACCGGGCAACGTCTTTTTCATTTTATGGCTCCGCTATATTTAACATTGCTAAGTTTGCCTAAATATTACGGGATTGTTACGCAAATATTACCCGAAAATCGCTGCTGCGATTTTCGGGTGCTCGTTCGCTTGTTTACCAACCTCCGGCCAATAGGTTTTACCAATGAACACCTGTAAAATTTTGCATCGCTGGTCAGAAAGCTTGATTTTCCCGTAATGTAGCGGGCGATGTAAATCGCCCCAATTTCGCGGATTCACATCATTGCGGCAGCTTGCTTAAGTGTTCGGCTGCGGCAGCGTTATTCGGCTCCGCCGCAAGTATTTTATCCCACTCCCGGCGGGCATTTTCAAAATCCCCTTCTTTTTCATACACCACAGCGAGGCCGTATCGGGCATTATTTTCCCGGGGATCCGCCGCGAGGATCGCCAGCAGGTCTTCTTTGGCCTTTGCCGTGTTTCCCGCTTTAAAACGCACTTTCGCTCGCAGCCCCAGCGCGTGGAGATTGCCGGGGTCAAGCGCCACCAGCCGGTCGGCCGAGGCCTGGACGGACGACGCGTCTCCGGCGAGAAGCTTATCTTCGACTTCTTTATAGGCCTTAAACCAGCGGAGATCCGCATCGTCCTTAAGGCCCAACTGGGCCGCCACGCCGAAAAGGTTCTGGACAAGCATCGTGTCGCGGGGATTAAGCTTCACTGCGCGGGCGTAACTTTCCTTGGCCCGGCGGGAGTCCTTAAGCCTGGTGTAAAAATAACCGAGTGTGTTCAGCAGATTGGCATCCGCCGGAAACAGGCCGACGGCGGACTCAAAGATCTCCGCGGCTTCTTTCGCGTTCACGTCCGCGTCCTTGACGTAGAGCTCGGCCAGCGCGTGAAAAACGGTGTTGTTAAGCGGATTGATAAAAGCGGAAACCTTCAGATTATCCAGCGCCAGGGCGGTCTCGCCCAATTTTTTGTTGACGATGGCCAGATTAAAATATATTTCGTCGTAACCGGCGTTGGAGTTAAGCGCTTCGCCGTAGGCCCATTTCGCGGCCGCGAGGTCCCCCGCGCGCACATAGGCGTTGCCCATCTCGTAATTGCTGTTGACTTCGCGGGGGTGGCTGTCATAAGCTTTTTTAAGCGCCGCGGCCGCCCCGGCGAAATCGTTCTTGCGCATCACTTTAAAACCCTTGAAATAATAGACCTCGCGCATGAACTGCGCGCGCCAGCAATTGATGCCCCAGACGCAGAAAACCGCCAAGACGACGGCCGCGGCCGTATTTAACGCCGGCATGCGACGGGTGAGGGGTGAGGTATGAAGGATGAGGGATGAGGAAGCCGACTTCACGGAGAACTCCGCGCCCGAGAGCTTCTTTGAGAAAGCGCCCAGCAGCCACCAGAAGATAAAGGCGGGCACGGCGAAATGGAGCGATACATTAAAGAGGTTGTCCATGTACATCCCCGTCATCGCCGCGGCGAAAGGAATTATCCAGTACCTGCTGTCGGAAGGCGCGTTTTTATAGTGCCTGTAAAAGCCCGCCGCTAAAACCGCCAGCAGCCAGACGTAAATGCCAAGCCCCAGAAGCCCAGCCTGGGAAAAAACCTCAAGGAGCTCGTTGTGGGCGTTGTTGGCGTGGGTTCGGAAGGGCCGTATAGGTTCAAAAGCGTAGAGGAGCGCCCCCTGGTAAAACGGATAAAAGAGCTCAAATAATCCCCAACCTTTCCCCAGCAACGGACTCTCCAGCCCCATCTGCCAGGCGCAGCTCCAGATAAGCAGGCGCTGGTGAAACGAGGCATAGACTTTAAACGGTTTCACGTCCAGCGAAAAAGCGGACGGCGACAGCATCTTGGAAGACCCTTCGGAAAATCTTTCCGCAAGGCCCGACGTAAAGGGCTTCAGGGAGTTGGCCGGCCACAGCACCAGCAGAACCAGGGCCGCGGCGAAAAACCACCTCATAAATTTCCTGTTTTCCAGGAACTTTTCACGGTATTCCCGGAACGCGAAGACGGCAGCCAGGGCGGCCGCCGCCCCTATCCAGGAGGACCGCGTGAGGCTTGCCATCAGCATGGCTTCATATATCAGGAAGAGAAAACCGTAAAAAAAACGCTGGGCCGGCCTTTTGGCCGCAAGCAGATACGCCAGGACGAAAGGCAGCAGCATGACGAGATAAGAGGAGATGAAGTTCGGATTGCCGAAGGTGGAAACCGACCTGTTGCCGTAAGGGTTTAAAATCTTGGGCCAGATCAGCTCTAGCTGGAAATACTGCAAAACGCCGTAAAGCGAGGCGATCGCGCCCGCGGCCATCGCCAGATGCAGAAAATCCTCCTGATTGAAGTTCCTGGCCAGAAACCAGGCCGCGGCCGCCCCGGCGAGCCATAAGAAACCGCCATAAGGGTCCCAGAAACGGCTAAACAGGCTTTCACCTGATGCGGAAGCCTTCAGCTCCGGGAACAGTAGCCAGAGCCCCCCCCAGATGAAGATCAGCGCCAGCCAGCCGGCGGTGGATTGGCGCAGCGGTTCTTTGTCAAAAGGCACTTTTTGGGCGAGGAGGAAGACCAGCGCGCAGTTGGCGAACGTAAAGAGCGCGACGCGCGTTCCCTCGCTTGCGATGGCCGGCCGGAAAAAAGCGGCATGCGAGAAATAAGCCCGGAAAAGGCTTAAAGCGGACACAGCCAGCATTGCCGCCAGCGGAGCGTAAAGGATATTCGCAGGCAGTTCCCAGGATTTCTTGCGGGCGGCGCCGACTGCCAGAACCGCGCCGGCGGAGAGCAGGGCGGCGTTAAGCAAAGTTATCTGCAGGTAATACGGGTTTCGCGTGAGGTCCGTGAAGAACAGGAGCGGCGAAACGAAAAAGATCGTTACGAGGGAACTGGTCAGCAACGATTTATTTCTGGTCTCGGTTTTTTCAGAAGTTTGTTGCATTATTGCATTACTGAGCTACGCGTAAGCAATTTAGCGTTGGCTGAGCCGGTTTTGGAGCGAAACAAGGAACGCGGAGCGCGGCGTAGCAGCGCTACGCAAGCGAACGCGTGACGCAGTTGCAGCCCAAAACCGGCCAGCCCCCGCACCCGTAGCTCAGTAGCGAATAGCGAAGCGGTGAAGCAGCGAAATAGCAAGGTTTATCAATTCTTTACTTATTTTTTGGGTTCTACCCAGACATTAATGCCGAATCTTGCTTTGAGCGCCTCATGCTGGTTTTTAGCCGGCTGGGCCTCCGGATTCAGGGCCAGCGCCTTGCCGTAGGCAAGATACGCGTCTTTATACTTCCCCATGGCATATTGCACATTTCCCAGATAAGTGTAAGCCTCGGGCGACTCATGCAGATGCCCCTTGATATGGCACATTGCGGCGTTAATGTTGTCCAGGTATTCCCGTTCCGCGGCCGCAAAATCCCTTTTCGCTAGGTATATCTGCGCTTTCCTGTAGTAGTTGGGCGCATAAACCGGATCCAGGTTCCAGTAAAGGTTAAGACGCGCCAGCGCTTTATCCAGATATTCAGCCGCTTCCTTTGCCTTGCCCTGGCCGGCCATATAGTCGTGCATCTTCATATACAGCGTGCCCACCTGGTGGTGCATCTGCACATAATTGGGCGCTATTTTTCTGACCGTCTCGTAGGCGTCCATGGCCCGCTCAAAATCCGTGCGCGCGACGTTGTTCTCATCCCCCCATTCAGGACGGTACTGCCGCTCCATGTTCAGGCGGTCGTTGAAGACGTTCCCGATAAAATAATAAGGCATGATGAAATACCGGTTGAATTTATTGACTTTCTTATAATAGGTTATGGCGTCTTCCCATTTGCTCTGCTTGGAGAAGAAAATAGCCATATTATGGTATACGTCTCCCTTGAACCAGCCCCAGAAATAATAGACCGGAAGAAGCACGATCAGGACGACCAGCGGCACGCTTAAGCTAACGCCTTTAAGAACGATATTTATGAAAACATAACCCAGAAACAGCGTCACCGAGAGCATTACCGTCCAGGAGATCCACCACTGGAGTATCTCCCCTCCCGCGGCATAATTTCGGAGCGGCCCCTGCAATTGGTGGAATTCGGTGAGGATAAGGAAAACCGCGTAAAGCACGGCCGCCGCCGCCGCCGTCCGGAATATCCAGAGCGCCGCAGTATAAAAAGACGAAACCGGTTTTTCGGCGTCCGGCGTTTCCGTTTTCTCTCCCATATAATGCAGTTCCCAGAGCGCGCGGCCCCGGGCCAGGTTGATTATGACTCCGGGCAACAGTCCCAGGAAGATGCCGGAGGAGACGAAGCGCATGCTGACGTCGGTGAAATTATGGATGAGCATTCCCAAAAACGCCGTCAGGTAGCCCAGCAGGTCATAGGCCACCGGCGGTGGCCGGGCGCCCTTAAGGTTTCCCGTCAGGGACTCTAAACCACGCAACCCCACAACGGTAACAAAAAATATCAGCCAGAGGTAAAAACCGAAGCCGATAAGGCCGTGGTCCATCCACTGTTCGAGGTGCTCCTGCTCGGCATGGTCGGTTTCCGTGTTATGCTTGCCCTCTATGTGGAAAATAACCGGCCTTCTGAAGGAGGGATAGATCACTTTGAAACTGCCCACTCCCGTGCCGATAAGCGGATGGGTTTCCACCATCTCCCAGGTGGAAAGCCAGGTGGCCACCCTGAAATTGATGGAGGCCGGAACTCTGTAGAGATACAGCGCCACGAAGCTGAAAGTTACCGCCGGGATAGCCAGGGCCAGCAGTATGAATTTAAACCTGCTTATCTTAAGCCGGTCGCGCAGAAAAAAATAGCCGTAGAAAACGGTGAAGATGAACGAAGAGATGCCGAAGCCGAGCCACGCCCCTTTGGTCTGGGTGCCGTAAAGGCACAGGACATCCAGAAAAATAAGCGGCAGCAGGTAAACGGACCTGGTCTTCAGAAATTGCGCGACGATGACGGGCAGAATCAGCACCAGGAAATTGCCGAAAAAGTTGGGGTTGCCGTAAGTCGAAAAAACGCGGGGGCCGAAAGCCCAGCGCCAGATAAATGGGTCTATGCCCGGTCCCACGTCTTTGGCGGGAAAAAAACGGGTGTCCAGGAATTGGACAAAACCGTAAAGAATGGCTATATAGGCGGTGATAATGAGTATTTTGGTCAGGCGGTTGATGGCGCTCTCGTTGAATTCCCTGATCACGATCAGCGAAACGGACATGTAAAGGGCGTAGCGCACGAAATCGTCTACGCTTGAGCCGGTGTAAGGCGTGCGCAGAAACGACACTATCACATAAACAAGATACGCGAAGAAAGGCGCCAACAGGACAAAATCCTCTTTTCTGAACGCCTTCCTGCCCTCCAGCACCAGCAGAGACACCCAGATCCCCAGCAGGGAAAACCCTCCCATCTGCACAAGCGTTATTTTGACCTGGGCGGAATCGTAGGTCCGCAGGTAAAAGGTGTCGGAGATCAGAAGATAAAGCAGCGGCAGCCACCACCAGAGGACCTTCCGGGCGAAAAAGACGCCCGGCGCGAAATTGATATCGGAAAACTCGCCGACCTGAGGGTAGCTCTTTTTAGACATAAGTAAAAACAGGGTAGAGGGTAGAGGGTAGAGGGTAGAGGGTAGAGGGTAGAGGGTAGAGGGAAGGTATTGCCCTGAATTCAAAATCCGCCTTCACCATGCCTTTATCCTCCCGTTTTTAATTTCCAACCTGACTATAGATCGTATCGCTTTTTAAAAAACCCTCTACCCTAACCCCTATACCCTGATTTTTTCAGCCGAGGATGGGATTTGAACCCACAACCTATCGCTTACGAAGCGATTGCTCTACCGTTGAGCTACCTCGGCAGACGTCATCAATTGTAACTATTCAGGTCCCCCCTTTTCATAAAAAGGGGGATTGAGGGGGATTTTCTAATTCCCCGGCAAAGACCTGGGTAGTTACCATCAATTATATAATACTTTACTTTCGAGCCAGAGTCAGCAGCGAATAAAGTTTATCGGTGGCCGTTTTGATGCCGTTGTGCACGGCCTGGACTTTGTCACTGGGCCAGAGCTTTTTGTCGTCCCGCAGAAACGAGGTCTTGTCAACGCGGTTGTCGAAGCGAGCGACAGGGAGATGGTATTTTTTCCCGCCTTTGGCGATGGTGACAGTGCCGGGAATTTCGCTGTTCTGCTCCAGCCACCCCATATCGTCGCAGCCGTAATCGTTCAGCATCACGTCTACCGGCACCCCGTGGTGCAGTATGGAGCCGGGGTCGTTCGGGTCGGTGCGGGCCGCGTTCTTGCGGCGCGACTCTTCCGGGGTGACCCAGACGTAAAGGATGACGGCGCGCTCAAGTATCTCCGGGGCCAGCTCCCCGAGGGAATATTGATAGCCGAACGGGGCCGCGAGCGGCATGGCGGAGCCGTCCGGGCCGCCGCGCGCGGCTTCCATCACGATAGTCTTGCCGTCAAAAGACGCGGGGTAGGCGGCTTGTTTCTCACTGAGAAGATCGCGGGATTCCTTTTCCAGCTCCTTCGCCACGGCTGAAAAGGTCGCGCGCCCGAGTCCGGCGAGCCGCGGCGGGATCCCGGCTTTTTTCCCGGCTTTGTCTATGCGGCTCATCAGCAGCGCGGCGGCCGAATCGGTTTTTACCTCGTTCTTCTTCATCAGGTCATAATAGTCTTCGTTCAGGATATGGATAAGCGTGCCCCAGTCTTTGGGATTTATGAACGGCTTAGCTCCCGACATAAAGAACATCCGCGCCTTACCGGATTTAGCCAGCTCGTCGTCGATGCGGCGCATCAGGTGCACGTACGGGAAGTCGTCAAGCTGCAGGTTCTCGCCTATGTGGAAGTCCTTTTTGAGCGCGTCGGACGGCACGCCGGCCAGGTATCTCCTGACCTCTGATTTGCCCGAGGCGGGCAGGGCCAGCAAAAGCACTATATCGAACGTTTTTTCCATATTTCCTCCAGGCTGCCGGAAGTAAGAAGTCAGACTTTAAGGTATATCAATATCTGACCTCTAATCTCTGATTTCCGAGCCTTGTAAATTCTAAACTATCTTTGCGTGTATTGCAAGCGCAAAGCAATGCCCGCGTAAATATCCGGTAACCCCGTCATAACTGTCATTCCTGCGATCTTTTGGCAGGAATCCAATAAAATGTTGTCCGACAACATTTTATTGAATGCTTACATGCCGCGTTACCCCCCGCCTTTGAATATTTAGGTATAATTTACATAATGACGAATCTTGGAATAATGTGGATTCTCTTTGTTTTGACCGCCGCCGCGCTGTTTGTCGCCGATATCAAGATCTCGGCCGGCCGGCCCCATGAGATCTCACAAAAGGAAGCCTTGCTCCTTTGTTCCTTCTGGATAATCGTCGCGACGCTTTTTGGGTTTCTGACCGGCTACATGCTGGGTTATGAAAGGATGCTGGAATTTTTCACGGCCTATGTCATAGAGTATTCGCTGTCGATGGACAACATGTTCGTGTTCATCATGATCTTCGCCTATTTCCACGTACCCAAGAAATACCAGCCCAGGATCCTGACCTGGGGCATCCTGGGGGCGGTCGTCATGCGCCTTATTCTTATCATCGCCGGCGTGGGCCTGATAAACGCTTTTACCTGGATCATCTATGTTTTCGGCGCCATCCTGATCTTTACCGCGGTCAAGATGTTCCTCCAGAAGGATTCGGAGATGAACCCCGGCAGGAATCCGGTCTTAAAACTGCTGGCCCGGATCATGCCTGTAGACCACACCGTGGAAACCGCCGCCTTCTTCGTTAAAAAAAGGAGCTGGCATGCGACGCCCCTGTTCGCCACGCTCCTCGTCATAGAAACCTCCGACCTGATCTTCGCCGTGGACTCCATCCCCGCTGTGCTGGCCATTTCAAAAGAGGCCTTTATAGTCTACACCTCCAATGTTTTCGCCGTGATCGGCCTGCGCTCCCTTTACTTTTTCCTGGCCGCGATCATGGATTACTTCCGGTTCCTTAAGACCGGCATCTCCGTGATCCTGTTCTACGTGGGCGTAAAGATGCTGGCTTCCGACTTTTTCCATATACCCGCGCTGACCTCGCTATGCGTCGTGCTGGGCATCATGGCCCTTTCCATAATCATGTCCGTGCTGATAAAGCCTAAAAGAAGGGTGTAGAGTATGGGGTATAGGGTGGGAAACGGAAAACAGAAAACGGGGAACGGAATTTTCCGCTCCCCGTTTCCCGCTAAACAGCCTGGCGGGTCCGTCTCTGGCGGAAAACCGTCGGGTTATTTCTTTTCTTCCGGCGCGGCTTCCGGTTTGGCTTGCGCGGCGGCAGGTTTCGCTTCCGCAGGAGCCGCCGGCTGGACTTCGGCCTTTACCTCTTCCGCCTTGGTTACGATATCCAGCAGTTCCACTTCAAACACCAGCGTGGCTCCGCCGGGTATGGCGCCGGGACTGCCTTGATCGCCGTAGGCGGTGTCGGAAGGGCAGACCAGCTTGGCTTTGCCGCCGACACGCATCTTCTGCACGCCTTCGGTCCAGCAAGGTATCACGCGGTTAAGCGGGAATTCAGCGGGCGCCTTGCGTTCCACCGAACTGTCGAACACTCTCCCGTCCATCAGAGTGCCGTGGTAATGGACTTTAACCTCGTCGGTGGCCCTGGGACCGGCGCCGGCGCCTTCCGTCACCGGGATATAGACGACGCCGCTTTCAAACTTCTGCGCCCCCGGTTCCCCGGCCATCTTGTCCAGGAAAGCCCTGGACTTTTCTTTTTCCGCCTGAACTTTGGCTTTTTCCTTTTCCATTATGACGGCCTGCTTTTTGCCCATATATTCATTAAACTTGGTCCCGTAGGAGTCATCCACCCTGGCCGGGATATTTTTCAGGGCGTCGCTGATGCCCATGATTATGTATTTGGCTTCCCCGGCGGTGAAATCATACGATTTAAGGCTTCTCGCCACCATCTTGTTTCCGAGGAAATAAAGAGCTTTCTGATCGTCGGTCAGTTGGACAGTCCCGGCCGGCTTAGCGGCTTTAGGCGTCCCCTCAAGCCGTTTAGCGGGTTCTGCCGCCCCGGCGAACGCAGACAGAACGCATACCAGAGTAATTAACGCGAGTTGTTTCATATTCCGAATCATCCTCCTGTGCTTAACCTGCATCGTAAATATAATAGCAAAATTGGGGCTCTGCCTTAAATCACCGGGCACAATAAGAAAATTTTTAAAAAAATGCGGGATAAGGAGCCGCAAAATGATATAGAATATCACCCATGAGAGCATCCTGTAAAAAATTCCTGTCCGGCATATTGACAGCTCTTGCCTTTTTTTGGGCTGTCGCCGCCGTATCCCCCCGGTCCGTCTGCGGCTACTCGCTGAACGCCGGGCCGGAGGACACTTTTATTTTCAAGGGCGAAGTCAGGGACTGGTTCGCCTGCGGCTCCGTCAAATACCGCCTGGCCACGCTGATCTCGCCGCCCGGCGCGAATAAAGTTTACATAGGCGACACTCTGGATTATCGGGACATGGATAGCGCGCTGCCGCTGTTTTCGGCCGAGGTCCGGCCTTTAAAAGGCGTTGCGCTGGATTTTCAAATCGGCGACAGCCGCTTTTCAGACGGAAAAGTCTTTATCCATAACTGGCTGGATGGCCCCCGCAGTGTCCTTACCTTTTACAACGGGACGGTGTGGACCGGACCCGACCACAGGGATTACGCCAAGACGCGCGCCGAAATAAACGGAACAACAAGGCTTTACTCCGCCGACGCCTATTTCCGCGTCTTTAAAACCGCCGCGCGCGCGCTGCGGGACGAATACGACCTGCAGCACAGCCTTGAGCTTTTTGCCGGCTACAGCTGGTACCAGAACCGGATCAGCATCGCGGACGGCTATACCCTGCTGTCCGTTGATATTTTTGATCCGGCTGTCTTTGGTCCGCCCCCGGCGCTGGGCCCTATAACGGGACTGGACTCCTTTTATAATACGACCTGGCAGGGCTGGCGCGTCGGATTGCGGGAACAAGCCAGGCTTTCCGGTATTTGGTCGCTAAACGCGAAATTTGCTTTCGGCCCCACTATGGCATACAGGGGACAGGGCTTATGGAACCTTGGCACCTACTATTCCGACAGCTTCAGTTTCCGGCACACCGTTACCGGCCAGGTCTTGGAGTTGTCGGCCTTCGCTGAATGTCGCTTCTGGAAGCAGTTCCGGCTTAACGCCGGATACATGGGCTGGTTTTACAGAATTACCTCGGGCGCTCAAAGAACTTATTACACCGACGGCACACAGTCCGAAACACATATTGTCGATTTAAACGCCGCCCGCAAAGGTTTTTTCCTGGCCCTTTCCTGGAAATACTGACACGGATTCCACAACTTATAACTCAAAACTACCGAAACATCAGAACCGCCAGTTTGTAACAAACCCCGGAGATCAGCGCCGCGGCCGGGATGGTGATTATCCAGGCCCAGACTATGCGGCCGGCTATGCCCCATTTGACGGCGCGTACGTTCCTGACGCTGCCGATGCCGACTATGGCGCCGGTTATGGTATGGGTAGTGCTTATGGGTACGCCCAGGGCCGACGCGCCGAACAGCACCAGTGAGGCGCCGAACTCCGCGCAGAAGCCGTCCACCGGGCGGAGCTTGGACAGTTTATTGCCCATGGTCTTGACTATGCGCCAGCCGCCGGACATAGTGCCCAGCGCTATTGTCGCGTGGCAGGAGAGCACTATCCAGAGCGGCACATGGAATTCCGTGCCCAGGTAGCCGGCGCTGAACAGCAGGCCCGCTATTATGCCCATGGTCTTTTGGGCGTCGTTGCCGCCGTGGCCCAGGCTGTAGGCCGCGGCCGACAGGAGCTGGCCTTTGCGGAACAGATGGTCTACTTTAGCCGGGGTGGAGCGGGCGAAGATGTTATAAACTATGATCCCCAGCGTCAGCCCCAGCAGCATACCCACTACCGGCGAGATGACTATAAAGGCCACCGTCTTTATAATACCTTTCATCACCAGCGCGTCCGTCCCCGCCTTTACCAGCGCGGCGCCGATAAGCCCGCCCACCAGCGCGTGCGAGGAACTGGACGGTATGCCGAAATACCAGGTTATGAGATTCCACGAGCAGGCGCCCATCAGCGCGCCGAAGATGATGTAGCTGTCCACCTGGGCTATATCCACTATGCCCTTGCCTATGGTCCCGGCCACGTGCAGGCCGAAGAACGCGAAGGCGATAAAGTTGAAGAATGCCGCCCAGATCACCGCGTATTTCGGTGAAAGCACGCGGGTGGCCACGATGGTCGCTATGGAATTAGCCGCGTCGTGGAAGCCGTTCAGGAAATCAAAGAACAGCGCCAGCGCCACCAGGAAGATTATTGCTGTAAGCGTGCTATCCATGTTTCACCATTGCGGAACGCCGGATCAACTGTATATAGTTTAACAAAAAAGCGCGAAATCGACTGTTTTTAGCATAGGTCTCGACGGAGCCGATGAAATGGTTACTTGCAAATTCGGAAAGTTTTGGGCAACCGCAGCCTGTGGATATTGCGGAAGGCTTGCAGAAACTCCTTTTGGTAATGATAATCGTCCGGGAGCTTGACGATGTTCTGGCTGCCACGCTTTGTCAGCTTTGCGGGCAACATCAGGAAATCGGTACGTATGGTATCGAGGGTAGCGAAGCGCCATTGCTTGGGCAAGCACAGGCGCTTGAACCAGTGAACC
>JACQYT010000080.1 GCA_016208085.1 Elusimicrobiota bacterium
GACAGCGGCGGGAAAAAGAAAATTTCCGCCCTGGGGACTGAAGCCGCAACCCCGAAAGTTTTAGCCGGGCCGGATCCGGCGTTCAGGCTGGGCGAAGTCTACGTGTTCCCGAACCCGGCCAAGAATGGAGCGGCGCCGACCTTCCATATGGAATGCGGCATAGCCGACAAAGTCACTATAAAAATATATACAATTTCAGGCAGGCCGGCGCATGAATATACCTTCACCGGCGCGCCCGCAGCCATAGACGACGGCAACGGGTTAAGCTACGCTTATGAATACGCCTGGAGCGGGCGCATTCCGAGCGGCGTGTACTACTATTACCTTGAAACGCCGAAAAAGCCGGGAAAAACCTGAAGAAGACAGGGAAGTTTGCGGTGGTACGGTAGGGTAGAGGGTAGAGTGCGCTCGGGAGGGTTTATGAAGGACAATAACCCGGCTAAAGATTGGCTTAACGAAATAATTTATCGTCTTTCAAGGCCTTATATCCTTGCATTGGCGCTGATTTTCACGCTTATACCTTCGGACAAACTGACCAATGCGCTCCAATCCGGGGCGGAGTTCCTAAAGATAGACACGGATGCCAGGGCCGGGGCCATGTCTTCGGCGGGCGCAGCTTCCGCCATGGGTATAAGCGCCATAGCCTACAATCCCGCAGGCATAGCTTCCATGGGCAAAGGCGAGGCCGCTTTAAGCCATAGCGCTTGGTATTTAGGCTCGGCGCACGATTTTGTGGGGGTCGGTATGGTTTTTGGGCGGGGTGCGGGGCTGGAGGATCGGGACTGGGGGCTGGCGAATCCCATTCCCCGTTTGTTGTCGGTTTAAGTTTTACCCGGCTATCAAGCGGCAGCATGGAAGGCCGCACGGCCTCAAGGTCCAAAGCCGGTGGATATAACGCTTATGACCAGGCGGCGAGCCTGACACTTGCAAGACAATACGGGGCATACAATGTGGGCGGGACCATAAAATACATAGAAAGTTCCATAGCGGGCGTTAAAGGCACTGGCTACGCCGTTGATATGGGCTTAAAGCGCGGTTTAAAAGGAATTCCCCTATCTGTGGGTGTGGCGGTGCAGAACCTTGGCCCCGGCATCAAGTATCTTTCACAGCGGGATCCATTGCCTTTAAGCGTGAGCGCTGGTATAATGTTTATGCCGGTTCAGGGGTTCATGCTGAACTTTGACGCCAGGCGTTATGTGTATGATAAATACACGGCCTACAGTCTGGGCACCGAGTACGCCCTGTTCGGCGGGCCGGAGACAATGTCGGGACTGAACCTGAGGGGAGGCGTAAACGGCGGGGCGGCGGCTGCGGGCGCGGCGGGAGCATTCAGCGCGGGGGCGGGTATAAAACTGATGAACGCCGACCTGGATTATGCCATGTCGCCGGAAGGCAAGCTGGGCAGCACCCAGCGCATAACCCTGAAAAAGAAATTTTGATTTCTACATAAGGAGTCGCTTATATGACCGAACCCAAAGATCCGCCTGTTGAAACTCCTTTCACCAATATCATGGACCGCGATATCAGCGAGGAGATGAAATCCTCCTACATTGAATATTCCATGAGCGTTATAGTGGGCCGGGCGCTCCCCGACGTGCGCGACGGTTTGAAGCCCGTGCACCGCAGAGTGCTCTATACCATGGACGACATGGGCCTTCAGCACAACAAACCCTATAAAAAATCAGCCAGGGTGGTCGGCGACGTGATGGGCAAATACCACCCGCACGGCGACGTGGCCATCTACGACACGATGGTCCGCATGGCGCAGCCTTTCAGCTTGCGCTACACGCTGGTGGACGGCCAGGGCAACTTCGGCTCGGTGGACGGCGACCCCGCCGCCGCCATGCGCTACACCGAGGCCAGGCTTTCAGGCATAGCCGGCGAGCTGCTTGCCGACCTTGAAAAGGACACCGTCAAGTTCGTTCCGAACTACGACGGCTCCATGAAAGAGCCGTCGGTCCTGCCCGGTAAACTGCCCAACTTGCTGGTGAACGGCTCCAGCGGTATAGCCGTCGGCATGGCCACCAATATCCCCACGCACAATTTAAGCGAAGTCTGCGACGCGACTATCGCGGTCATAGACAACCCGGAGCTTGCAACCAAAGAGCTGATGAAGATAATGAAGGGCCCGGATTTGCCTACCGGCGGCATCATCCGCGGGCGCTCGGGCATCAGGGACTATTTTGAAACCGGCCGCGGCTCGTTTAAAACGCAGGCCCGGGCCGAAATAGAAGAGATGAAAGGCAATAGGGAAGCTATCGTCGTCACGGAAATTCCCTACCAGGTGAATAAGTCCACGCTCATTGAAACCATAGCGGACCTGGTCAAAGAGAAAAAGATCCCCGACATCTCCGATATACGGGACGAGTCCGATCGCCGCGGTATGCGCATAGTTATAGAGATAAAGCGCGACGGCAACGCCCAGGTGGTGCTGAACCAGCTTTACAAGCACACACAGCTTGAGACCTCGTTCGGCGTCATAATGCTTGCCATCGTGGACGGCCGCCCCCGCGTGCTGCCGATCAAAGAGGTAATGCTTCAGTATGTGCGCCACCGCCGGCTGATGGTAGTTAACCGCACCCAGTACGACCTTAAAAAAGCCCTTGCCCGCGCGCATATACTGGAAGGCTACCTGATAGCCCTGCAGAATATTGACGCCGTAGTTGAAATCATCAAGAAGTCCAAGGACTCCCTGGAAGCCAGGGGCAAGCTGATGGCCAAATTCGCCCTGTCCGAGATACAGGCCCAGGCGATCCTCGATATGCGCCTGCATCAACTGACCCGCCTTGAAGTAGGCGCCATAGAGGAAGAGCATAAAGCGCTGATGAAACTCATCGGCGAATTGAGAGCCATACTCGCCGACCCCAAAAAAGTCCTCAGGATAATTGTGGACGAACTTAAAGAGCTGAAGGAAAAATACGGCGACAAGCGCCAAACCGAGATCACCGGCGAGGCCGCGGAACTGGATATTGAGGACCTCATTCCCGAGCAGAACGTGGTGATCACTATGTCCCACGGCGGCTACATAAAGCGCATCCCGGCCGACACTTATAAGGTGCAGGGCAGAGGCGGCAAAGGCATCATCGGCTCCGATGTCAAAGAAGAAGACTTCATAGAAAAGCTCTTCGTGACCTCAAGCCACGCCACCATACTTTTATTCACCACGCGCGGCAAGGTCTATTCGCTCAAAGGCTACGAAATACCGGAAGGCAACCGCACCTCGCGCGGCAAGGCCATAGTGAACCTGCTGGCCGTGCATGACGAGAAAGTGACCTCGGTGCTGGCCGTCGAGTCGTTTGAAGACGCCAAAGGCAGGGAAACCTACCTTGTCATGTGCACCCGCAAGGGCAACATCAAAAAAACGCCTATCGGCGACTTCGCCAACATCCGGCGCTCCGGCATAGCGGCCATAACCCTTGAGGACGGCGATATCCTGACCAGCGTGGGCCACACCGATGGCAAGTACGAGGTGATAATCGGCACCAGGCTCGGCATGTCCATCCGCTTCAACGAGGGGAACGTCCGGTCCATGGGCAGGCTTGCCATGGGCGTGCGGGGCATACGCCTCGGCAGGGAAGACCAGGTCATCGGCATGGAAATGGCCGAACCCAAGACCAAGAAATCGCTTTTGACCGTCTGCGAGAACGGCTACGGCAAGCGCACGGACCTGGACGAATACAAGAACCAGCGCCGGGGCGGCTCGGGCGTGATCACCATCAAGGCCACCGAGCGCAACGGCGCGGTGGTGGGCCTCTACCTTGTGCTGAACGACGACGACCTGATGGTGGTGACGGAAAAGGGCAAGATAATACGCATGCCCTGCCAGGCCGTGCGCGTCATCAGCCGCAACACCCAGGGCGTGCGGCTGGTGCGGCTGGAAGAAGGCGACAAGATAGCTTCGGTGGAGCCCATCGTAGACGAAGGCGAGGACGTCCCGGCGGAAGAAACGAAGAAATAGCCCGCAACCGCCCGGGGAAGAACTTATTAAAAACGAATCCAAAATAACACAAATAATAAGTTAATAAAAGACGCAACGTCCCATATTCCATATTCTATATATTCCATATTCACATATTCATATTCCATATTCCAGCCACTAGCCCGAATAACCCTTAATTAAACGTGTCAAGTCGTTTAAAAAGGTATGAGCCCCAACAATCTTAAGATGGACGGACACCGGTTGCTGGAGATTGCCGGGCCGGCGCTTATCCTTATCGCGCTCTGCTGGAACCTCTTTTCTTCCTGGAAACTTTATTCCCGCGCGGGCCTGAGCGATCCCGGCGGCTATCCAGAGATGGCCAGAGCCTCCCATTGTTTTTATGATTCCGGGATGCGCGAACCGGTGCCGATATTCCTGACCAAAACGATGCTCGCTTTCGGCGCGGGCGACGACCGCTCGGTCCGGTTGGCCACGGCGCTGGTCTTCGCCGCGGCAGTCGTTTTAATGATCTTTTTGATGGGGGGGATATACGGCCGTGTGGCCGGCTTGGCCGCGGCCCTGATATTTGCGCTCAACCCGTACGCCGGCTACTACGCCGTCCAGGGCGTAAGCAATCTTACCAGCGGTCTTTTCCTGCTGCTCTTCTGGTTCCTGCTGGTTAAAGGCGGAGAGGTCCGCTGGCGCGCCGCTTTCGCCGGGGCGGCCGGGGCGCTCTGCATGCTGACCCGGCTTGAGAACCTCCTGGTCGTCCTGGCCGCTTTAGGCGTCTTCGCGGCGCTTGACCTTACAAAGCGCCGGCTCAGATTCTGCGCCGCCGCGGCGGCCATCTCGCTGCTGCTCACCCTGCCTTACCTGGTCCAGCAATACCGGACATTCGGCAACCCGGTCTATTCCCACGCTATGGCTGCCAGGTTCTGGCTGAACACCGAGCAAAAAGGACCGCATTCCGTCGACCGCTATAAAGGCGGACCGATGGGCATCTCCGCCTTCATCTTCAGGAAGGGTCCGGCCCAGGCCGGCGCCGGCCTGCTGAAGGCCTACGGCAAGAGCTTTTTCCATTATATCCCCCGGCTGCTGTACTATAAGCTGCTCCTGCTGCCGGTCCTGCTGGCCGGGCTGTTCTTCCTGTTCAGGAAGAAGGATTATTTTACGCTGCTGCTCCTGCCAGCGCTTATCCTGCCGATAACCTTCATCTCCACCATAAACCAGGTTTCCGCCGGAAGCGGCATCGAGCTCCGGTTCTACCTGAACGCGCTCTGGCTCCTATGCGCCTATTGCGGAGAAGGAATAGCCGGGGCGGCCGCGCTGCTGGCCCGTCCGCCTGACCTGCCTGCCGGTCAACGCGTGTAGCGGCGGACGTAAGTCCGCTTAATAGGCGGCGGACGTAAGTCCGCTTAATAGGCGACTCACGTCGCCCGCTACAAGGCTATGCCAGCGCCGTATCAAGAGCTATGCTCATCAGACGGCCAATTTCCAAACAGAATGAACTTTTTACGAATGAATCAAATTTCCTCAACTTCAGCCTTCAGCCCTAAGCCCTCTGCCTATTTTGTTTCCAGGCTGGCTTTCAGGATCTCTACCGCTTTTTCGGCGTTGGACACGTTGATAAGTATTCTTGCCGTTTTGCCGCCAAGCGCGGTGCCGTAGACCGTGGTAATATTAATACCGTGATCGGCCAGGGCCTTTGAGAGGCGCAGCAGTTCCCCCGGTTGATCGGAGAGTCAAGATGTAGCTTATCTTTTTTTCAGTGTCCACGGTCACGCGCACCACGCCGGAATCGTCGCGGATCTCGGAAGCTATGCCGACGATATTGACCCCTTCGTTGGCGAAGAGTTCTATAAACCTGCTTAACGCGCCCGGCACATTGGGCAGGAACACAGTGTATTGCCTGACGATTTTGATTGACATATAGTAATTTAATATTTTTTCCCCGGAATTAGCAACAGATATATTATCCTCCCGCGTCGCCCGGCGCTATTTTATATAATGGGAACCTGGAAGTAAAAATATATGAAAAAAATAATAACCGGATTTCTAGCGGTCTTTTCGGTCTGCATCCTGTCCGCCCTGCCCCCCCCGGCGGCGGGGGGCGGCTTTAAAATGGACTGGTCCGAGGCCGAGGTTATACTGGACAGGGACGGCAAAGCCCGGGTTTCCTATACGGTCCGGTGGACCGCAAGCGGGGGACAATTGCACGGCTTTTACTTTGAAGGGTTCCAGGAAGCGCCGGTGTTTGATACGAGCCGGGCCTACGCGCTAGACTCAGGCGGCAATAAATACCCGCTTGAAATAAAACGCCTTTCGGACAGGAAATACGACATCATCCTCGCCGACGGCCGGGCCTTCACCAACGGCGAAATAACTTATTTCTTCAGGTACGCGGCGGACCTCGAGGCTTCCGGCAATGTCACCCAGACCATGTCCGGCGACAAGCGCCTGGCGGTTTTTAACTGGTCGCCCGTGCAGTGGGAGGATGCGCTTGAACACCAGGCCGTGACCGTGCGCTTCCCGCTGATGGTCCCGGCAGAGAAGCCGGACGACGCCTTCCTCGGAAAAATAAGCTTCATGACCGAGAAATTCGTCAACGAGCGGTACAAGATAGATTATCCCTTTGTGAAAAACCAGGCCGGTGAGAATGTCTTCAGCGTCCGGTTCTTCAGGCGGGGCCTTGAAAGCAGGTATCATTTCCAGATACAGGTCTATCTTGACGCGGGGAATTTCGGCCTGAAGACCATGGCCTACGGGAACCTCCTCAAAGGCCCGCCGCAGAAAGTGAAATACCTGCCGGCCGGGGAAAAATACTACCTTAACAGGTATCTCCCCGGCGGCATGCTCGCAAGCCTGAGCGTCAACCGCGGCGAGACGGTGTTCCTGGTTCTGATCCTAACGATGGTTTTCTGCGTCCTGCCGTTCTTTATCATGACCGTCAAGCAGAATTCCATGCTGACCGCCCAGGCGGGCATCGCGGCGGTCAACTGGGAGGGCACGGAATGGGTGCCTCCGAAGGTGCAGGTGAGCACTTTCAGAAAACCGGGCAAAGTGGCCGCGAACCTGACCCCGGTAGAAGTGGGCGTGCTGGTGGATATGCCGATGGGGGAATTGCTGTCGCTTATGCTGGCCAATATGGAGCGAAAAGGGCTGTTAACAATCAAAAACGCGGAGCCGCTGAACATACAGCGCAAACCATATATGAATACCAGCAATGACGCGTACGAGACAGTGCTGCTGAACGCGGTCAAGCCGGACGGCGGGCTTGAAACCGGAGCCCTGACCGAGGCAGTCAAAACCATAGCGGCCGGGCTTGAGCAGAAGATGTGGGACTGCGATCTGGAGGCTACGAAGGCGTATTATAAAAAACGCGTTGAGGTCTATCAGCCGGGCGGCGCCGAGACCGACGCCGATTTTTACTGGGGCGGCTACCGCCGCCATTATCATGGTTACCGCAATCCTGCATACGACCATGCCGAAGGAATGACGAAAGACCTGAGCGCCGGAACCCCGGCGTTGAATGCCTCTTTCGATAATTTTAGAAGCTCTCAGATGTGTTATGAAGGAGCTTTTAACCAGACTGTCTGCCATGACGCCTGCCACTCCGCCTGCCACGACGCCTGCCACAGCGCGTGCCATTCGGCCTGCCATAGCGCGTGTCACGGGGCCTGCCACGGCGCCTGCGTCAGCGGGGGGCATTGAGAAAAGGCTGAAGGAAGGAACAGGAAACATTATGGGAAATACTGGCGTTGACTGGCGCAAGCGGGTGGAGTGGATAGACGGCTATGCCGCGCGGATAAAGCCGTACGTGCGGGTGCGCGCGGAGGATTCGCTTTTGATAAAGATACCCAACCAGACATATAAGCTGAACCCGCAAGGGCTTAAGATACTCGCGTTCCTGCTGGAAGGCGGAAGCATCTTTTCGGTGCTGGAGAAATTCGGGGACAAAGAAAAAGTGTCGCTGGATATTTATTATTTTTTCCGCGACCTTACGGCCCTTTTGAAAGGCTGTTATAACGAAAAAGAAGAGAGAAACGCCGTTGAGAAAACGGCCTTCAGTATCCCCTACAACACCCTGCCGGTCTTAAGCGAGATAGCCGTCACCTACCGGTGCAACCTGTCCTGCAGATTCTGCTACGCCGCCTGCGGCTGCAAAAAGGACGAAGCACAGCCCGGCCTTCCGGCGGAGAGCCTTCGCGAAATACTCGGCATAATAAAGGAAGAGGCCCAGGTTCCGTCCGTCAGCTTCACCGGCGGCGAGCCGATGCTCAGGCCGGACCTGCCCCAACTCATCAGGCACGCCAAAAGCCTGGATATGTGGACCAACCTCATAACGAACGGCACGCTGCTTACGCCCCAGACAGTTTCTGCGCTTAAAGATGCGGGGCTTGATTCGGCGCAGGTAAGCGTGGAAGCGGGCGCGGCGGCGCTGCATGACGCCATAGTCCGGAAGGCCGGCGCTTTTGACATGACTGTTCGCGGCATTAAAGAGCTTGTAAAAGCCGGCATAAGGACGCACACCAACACCACGGTTTCGGCCCTGAATAAGAACGCGCTGTCCGGGATACCGGACCTAGTGAAGGAACTGGGCCTTGATAAATTTTCGATGAACATGCTTATGCCGGTGGGCGCGGCCGGCGCCAATTTCGACGACACGTTTATCTCGTATTCCGAAATAGGCGCGCTGGTGGAAGGCGTCCGGCGCCGGGCCCACGGGCTGGGCCTTGAATTCATGTGGTATTCCCCGACGCCGATGTGCATCTTCAACCCGGTGGCGAGCGGCCTGGGCAATAAAGGCTGCGCGGCCTGCGACGGGCTTTTAAGCGTGGCCCCGGACGGCGAGATACTGCCCTGCTCAAGCTATTCCAGGCCGATGGGGAACATCCTTGGGCATAAGGGCGCGTTCAAAGCGCTGTGGGAAAGCGGCCCGTTCGGCTTTTTCCGCAACAAAGGATTTGCGCACGAAAAATGCCGAAAATGCGAAGACCTAGCCGTCTGCAACGGCGGCTGTCCGCTTTACTGGGAAAAAGCCGGGTATAAAGAGCTGCTTGAAGCGGGGAGAAATTGAAAAATGCAAAATTTTTAAATTTTGCAATTTGACTTTTGACTTGAGGAGCCCCTTATGAGCCTGTTTCCTCCGCCGGACAAGGAAGGCCAGATAAAATTCTTCATCGCAAAAAGCCTGCCCTACAAGACCCGCATGGCGTTAATAGCGGCGCTGCTCCTTGCGGGTCTCGCCCTCCAGCTTACGCTGTCCTTCTGGCCCGGCCTGGCGCTTTTGGCCGCGGCGTCGGGGCTCGGTGTGGTTAAAGGCTACGACGCCAAACCGGAAACGACGAGTTTTGAAAAATGGGAGCGGGTGACCCCGGACGAATACGCCAGGGTCCGGCTTAAGGCCGAACAGCTCAAGCGCTGGGACGAGGACCTTTTTGACATCACCAGCTCGCGCGGCGTGCTCGGCTTCGGCGGCTCCGTCTTCGGGCTGATCTTCGTTTACCTGGTCTTCGCCGACCGCTTCGGTTTCCCGCCGGGCTACTGGGTGTATGTGGGCTTTGACGCGGTAGTCGTGCTGCTGCCGCACTGGTTTACCGGCGTCAGGGGCTATCTTAAAAAGGACAGGCTGGTGATCAAAATAGGCCTGCTTGAAAAAATGATGGCCCTGCTGGCCGATCCCAGCGATGTGCAGGTGTTCCCGATGCTTTCGCTGGCCGGGACCGGGGGCGGCAAAAAAGAGCCGCAAGACGCCAGGCTGTTGGTGAAGCTGCTGGGCGCCCCGGAGGCTTTTTACGGCATGCAGGTGCAGGTCTCCATCAACAGCGTGCAGGGCAGGGATTTCCCGTATCTCTACTGCGTGCTTATAGGCAAGAGCGGGGCGAACCTGCTAGCCGGATACGAGCAATTCGTGGCGCGGCCCGCCGGCTCTTTTACGGGTTCCATAGCCGCGTTCCTGGGGCTGACCTTCGGCGGCCCGCCGAAGCTGGTCTATGAGCCCTCAAGCCGGGAAGACGTGGACATTCTGGTCGTTCGTCAGGAAGCCCTTAAGAACACCGGCTACTCCACCAGCCCGTCCGCCGCGGCCTTTATAGTCAAAAGCTGCCTGAACATCGCCCGGGGGCTGGTCCAAAAACCCGTCCGCCGCTGAGGTTTTATTTTCTGCGCATCATCAGGTGGAGTATGGCGCGGTAGGCGCAATATTTTTCTGCCTCCCAGCTCCAGCAGCTTTTCTAAAGTCGGTTCGTCTTCCATCGCTATCTTAAATGCCACGTGACAAGCGCCGGCCGCTCCGGCAGGTCGGGCGGCGGGAACTTATTAAGCCAGACGTCATAGGTGAAACCGGAGCCGTCGGACCCTGTCAATATCGGCAAGGGTTTTATAATGCAGAATCCACCGGGCCGTCGGACCCGATTGAAACGCGACCGGATATTTCGTATTATTTTTCTGGGGGGTAACGGAAGCTGGGTGGTTTTTCGCTTTACAATATTCACTGAGAGGCGTTATGTGGAATTATACCGAGAAAGTTTACGAGCATTTCAAGAACCCCAGGAACGTCGGGGAGATAGAGAACCCCGACGGGGTCGGGGAGGTCGGGAGCATCATCTGCGGCGACGCGCTTAAGCTAACGCTCAGAGTGGACCGCGCCACCGAAAAGATTCTGGACGCCAAATTCAAGACCTTCGGCTGCGCTTCCGCCATCGCCTCCTCTTCGGTCCTGACCGAGATGATAAAAGGCAGGACGCTGGACGAAGCCACCAGGATAACCAACCAGAGCATAGCCGAATCACTGGGCGGGCTGCCGAGCGAAAAGATGCACTGCTCCGTGATGGGCATGGAAGCCCTGGAGGCGGCGATAAAGAATTATCGCGGTGCCAAACGGGAAAAAGTAATTGTGGGCGCGGGCGAGCGCCTGGTCTGCAAATGTTTCAGCGTGACCGAGGCCAAGATACTCAGGGCCATAAAGGACAACAACCTTAAGACCGTAGAGGAAGTGACCAATTTCACCAAGGCCGGCGGCGGCTGCCGCCAGTGCGCGGGCGAGATAGAAAAGATCTTGAAAGACTATTGGGCGCGCTCGGAGCATAAGACTTTCGCCGGCATGACCGTGGTGGAGAAGGTGAAGATGGTGGAAAAAGTGCTGGCCGAGGAAGTAAACCCCAAGCTTAAACTGGACGGAGGCTGGATAGAATTGGTAGACCTGGAAGGCGATAAGGTGAAGGTCCGGTTCCTAGGCGTATGCTCAAGCTGCCCGTCGTCGGCCCAGACGCTGAAGAACATAGTGGAAAAAGAGCTTAAGGAAAAAATAGACCCGCTGCTGGAAATTGAAGCGCAGTAGCGCTTCAATTTCCGCCATAAGCTGTATGCCATAAGCTATACGCAGAAACCGATATAGCGTACGGCTTAAAGCCTGCGGCAGCCTCTTTCTACCTACGGCCTATGGCTTAAAGCATATGGCAATAGATATGGATACGAAAGGGATTTTTATGGAAAACGATAAGATTATCTATCTGGACAACAACGCCACCTCCCGCGTGGCGACTGAAGCGGCCGAAGGGATGAGGCCCTTTTTTACCGGGCTTTACGGCAATCCGTCAAGCATGCATTCCTTCGGCGGCGGCGTGCAAAAACACCTGGACTCCGCCAGGCAGAAGGTCGCCGCGCTCCTCGGCGCGTCTCCGGAAGAGATCATTTTCACCAGCTGCGGCACCGAGAGCGATTCCACCGCCATCTGGTCGGCTTTGCGCGCCTACCCGGAGAAAAAACATCTGGTCACCACAAAGGTGGAGCACCCGGCCGTGCTGAACGTCTGCAAATTCCTGGAGACCCAGGGCTATCATGTCACCTATCTGCCTGTGGACGGCGGCGGGCGGCTGAATCTAGAAGACCTGAAGCTCGCCGTCGCCTCCGAGACCGCGCTGGTCTCCATCATGTGGGCCAATAACGAAACCGGCGTCATCTTCCCGGTTTCGGACGCGGCCCGCATCGTTCACGCCAAAGGCGCCCTGTTCCACACGGACGCCGTCCAGGCCGCGGGAAAGCTCCCGATAAATCTTAAAGAAACCAAAATAGACCTGCTCTCGCTTTCGGGCCACAAGCTGCACGCCCCCAAAGGCATAGGCGTCCTGTACGCGCGCAAAGGCGCGCGGTTTTCCCCGTTCCTGATGGGCGGCCACCAGGAGCGCGGCAGAAGGGCCGGCACCGAGAATGTGCCTTATATCGTCGGCCTGGGCATCGCGGCGGAACTCGCGTTAAAGAACCTCGAAGCGGAGAACACCCGGGTGAAGGCCCTCCGGGACAGGCTGGAGGACGGGCTTTTAAAAGCTATTCCCAATTCGCGTGTCAACGGCGGCGGCGACCGGCTGCCCAACACCGTAAATATCGGCTTTGAATACGTGGAAGGTGAATCCATTCTTATAATGCTGAGCGAAAAAGGCATCTGCGCCTCGTCGGGTTCGGCCTGCACTTCCGGCTCGCTTGAACCCTCTCCGGTGATGGCGGCCATGAACGTGCCGCAGACCTACGCCCACGGCTCCGTGCGGTTCTCCTTCAGTGTCTATAATACCGACAGCGACGTGGACAGCGTCCTGAAGGAACTGCCTCCCATCATAGCGCGGCTGCGGGAGATCTCGCCTTTCGCCGACGGCAAACCTCTGTTCGGCATGGAAGCCTGCGACACGCACTAAGGAGCCGTTAAGAAATAACTGATACATTTGGAGGCACAGCTTTGAGCCGGATGCAAGGCGCGACGACGATGGTGTAGCTGGGCTACATTGAGGAGGAGCAACGCAGCAGCCGGCCAAAGATGTGCCTCCCCCAGGGGGCTGACCGCTTTTGGGCTGCAACTGCGTCACTTGTCGCTTACGTAGCGCTGCTACGCTGCGCTCCTCGTTCCTTGTTTCGCCGCAAAATCGGTCAGCCAAATGTGTCAGTTATTTCTTAACGGCTCCTAAATGAAATTTCTTGAAAGGCTCAGGCTGGCGGAATTTTCAAAACCGGAGAAATATTTCCTGTGGATGCTGATATTTTTTAATTTTTTCGGCGTCCTTTACCAGATTTCCGTGACAAAGGAGCTTTCCGCCAGCGTATTCGCCTTCAGGTCGCGCCTTCATATAGTCTTCGGTTTCGCTACCGTGTTTTACGGCGTCGGGATGCTCGCGGCCTATAAACGCTGGTACGGGCGGCTTACGGGCGGCGGGCTGGTTTTTTTGGGCGTTTTCACGGGCGTCTTTACGGGAGCCTCGCTGCTTGCCATATTAAAATTGCGCCTTGACCCCGGGCCTTCCCCGTACGCCGAGCCGCTCTCCTCCTACCTGCCGCTCGCGGGCGCGATAGCGCTGATCGCCGTCACCCTGGTGTTTTTCGGCGCCATATTTTCGGCGCTGATCGCCTATTTCAGCCGCAACCGCAGGGAATACCTGGGGGCCGTTATCGCCTACAGCCAGGCCGGGGTCGTGGCGGCTTTTTTTTCCCACGCGGTCTTTTCCGTTCATATAGGGGTGAACGGCACGATGGCGCTGATAGCCGCGTCAACGCTGTTCTTCGCCCTCGGCGCAGGAATGCAGAATTTAAAAGCGCCGCTGGCGCTTACCGCGGGCGCGCTGGCCGCGCTGTGGGTTTTTCCGATTGACAAGAATATCGAAAAGCTGAGAAGCTCCGATAAGCCGATCCACAGAAGAACGGCCTATATCGGGCTTATGCTGTCCGGGAACGAGATCAAGAATTTCATCCCCATCTTTGACGGCTGGTCGGCCTATTCCAAAATAAACCTGTATGAGGTAAGGGGAACAAGAAAGATCGTCGGCGCGTATAATTATTATCCCACCTGGCTTTACGATGAAACCCCCGACCCGTACCGGCAGCGCGCCTACCGGTTCGTCAGGGAGACCGACAGCGTGCTGTGCCTCGCCATAGGCGCCGGCTGGCCGGCGCTTTCGCTGAACCTGGAACATCCGGAAAATATCACGGGGGTGGAAGTCGATCCCGTCGTGGTGGATTTTTTTAAAAAACACCCTGGGTACAATAACGCGCTGTTCAACAGGATCAACATGATCACGGCCGAGGGCCGCAGCGCGCTGGACGAATTAAATAAAAAATTCGACGCGATCCTCGTGGACCTGCCAGGCTCTCCGGCGACCATAAAAGAAAATCCCACGGAATTCGAGGACTATCTTTTTACCGCCGAAGCCCTGGCAAAATACTTTGATCTGCTGACCCCGGACGGGATACTGGCGTATTATGTGCTGCGCCACCAGGTGGGGGGGGCGTGCGCGACCCTGAAAGCCAACGGCGCTTATTTCAGGACGCTGCTGTTCGCCGGCAGGCCGGACAATATCGACAGCAATTCCTATCTCGTCGTCGTTTCCAGTGACCGCTCCAGGGTGGACGCCATAGTCGCGGACGCGCTGGCTTCCCCCGTCGTCGTCAACGGAGAAAAAAAACGGATCCGCGAAGTCTCCCGCCAATATTACGATTCCACCCTCCCCGCGCTGACGGATAACCGGCCTTCCCCGTTTGACGCGATAAAAAAGGACCCCCGCATGTTCGCCGGGCTTCTTAAGGCGGCGAAATTCATCAGTGTGGTCATTTTTGCGCTCTCGCTCGCCGCGATACTTGCGGTCCCGCGCGCCGCGCGCGACAGGGCGGGCCTGCTGTATTTCCTGCTGATAGGCGCCGGGTTCATCCTGTTCCAGTTCTATGTTTACGCCAAATTCAGGTCTTATTTCCGGGACCTGATAACGACGGTTGTTTATACAACGGCTATCTTTTCCGTGGCCGGCAGCGCCGGCAGCGCGCTGACGCCCTGGGTGCAGCCGTTAAAAAAGCGGGGACTAAACCTCGCGGTCGTGTTCCTGTGCTTAATGTACACTTATTTTATGTTCGACCGCATCCCCTTCGGCGTCGGCAATATCGGGCTGAAGTTTCTGTGCGCGGCGCTGATCATCGCCCCGTTCGGGCTGGTCAGCGGGATGTTCTTCCCGTTGGGCCTGCTGGCGACCGCGCCGCCGTATTTGGGGTGGGCGCTGCTGCTGGACGCTTTAGGCGCCGTGCTCGGGTTCATGGCGTTTTATCTGATGTACTGGCATTTCGGCACGGCGTCGACGATCTATCCGCTGGCCGCCTGTTATCTCTTCGCCGCTTTGCTTATAACGCGCCTGGGCGGCAGCCCGCCCGCCTGACCTGCCTGCCGGTAGGCAGGGGCGGACTCAAGGGATGAGGCAGGAAGAAACGAGCCGCCGTTTAAAAAATATACAAGGAGCAAACAAATGTCAAAATCGTTCGCGCCGCTTCAAAAACGCCTGGCCGTACTGCTCCTGGGAGCCGGTCTCCTTACGGGTTGTTCCCGCGATAAATTGCGCATCGGCTACGCCGTTGATGACGGCGTCATAGTCTGGGGCGAGGTCGGACAGATCTTCGAACGGACCAACATCCTGGAGAAGAACGGGATAGAGGCGGAGATAAAACGATACAAGACCACCAGGGACATCCTGCCCGCCATTTTCCGGAACGAAATAGACGTGGCGCTTACCGCGACAGGCGTCGCGCTGTGTTCCATAATCGCGGATCAGCCGGTCAAAATAGCGGCATTGCTGGGCGGGGGAGGGCGAAACGCGCTTATAGTGTCCGAAAAGTCGGGCATCAGGTCGGTAGCGGCCTTGAAGGGGAAGACGGTTTTTGACCCTATCGTGGGGGCGCTGCTGTTCCGGTTTCTGAAGGACGCGGGCCTGAAACCGGGCGAGGTCACAAGGCTCACGGGATACAGGTACGGCGCCGACATAAACGACGAGCTTTTAAGCGGCGGAGTGGACGCCGTCATGTCCTGGGACCCGTTTTTCCTTGAGCTGGAAAAGCGGAAAAAGATCCGGGTGCTCGCGCACGACCCGTATCACCTCCAAGCGCTGATAAGGTCAGGTGTCGCCGGGCTCCGGAGAAAGGCGGCGCTTAATTTCGCGGTCTCGCTTAAGGAAGCGGTTTTTTTCATGCTGACCCACCAGGAACTGGCCAACCGCTGGTACGCCGAAGTCTCCGGGATCCCGGCCGGGCGGATAGCCGAAGCCCTCGTCCACTGCGAGCTACACAATGAAACGAAAGACATCGCCTCTATCGGCGGGTTTTCGTTGCTGGGCAATGACAGCAAGCTCCGGGATATCCAGAACGTGGCGGACGCGATGCGGGATTACAAAGTGATCGCCGAGCTGAAGGAAACATTCAGTTCCAGGTTCGGCGCCCCCATCAGGAACGATTACGATACAAAAGGCGTGAACGTGCGCGCGTTCTTAGATTTCGAATTAAACGAAGCGACCGATAAAAAACTCGCCGGCTACGACCCGGCTACGGTAAAATATAAATAGGCTGAGGGCTGAAGACTGAAGGCTGAAGGTTGAAAAGGGAATTTTTTCAACTGCGGTCTTCGGGTTATCCGTATGCTTCGTCGGGCTTGGAATAATGCTCCCGCAAAAGCGTGTATTCGTCAAAAAATCCCCGGACATGCGCGCCGAGGGGATGCTTGAAGAACATCGCCAGTTGTCCCTGCACGCCGCCCTCGCCTCTTCTGTGGGCGTATTCAAGCAGCCTTATCAGGTCCAGCACCAGCGGCGCCGCAAGTATTGAATCGCGGCCCAGCCAGTTTATCTTGCAGCTCATCGGCATCCCCAGCCAGCCCAGAAAATCTATATTGTCCCAGGCCTCCTTATTGTCGCCCCTGGGCAGGTAATAACGAATATCCACGATATTATCGAAGCCCCCGTAGCCCAGCACGGCGGAAAGGACATCCAGCTTGTCCTTCATTTTAAGCACGCAGTGTTCCGGCAGGGCGAGCACCTTGCCGTCCATATTGCCCAGGATGTTCGTGCTGTACCAGCCGGCGAGCCGCAGGTTCTTTATCTTGAGCATCTGGCCGATCAGCGTCTTCATCATGGTCTGGCCCGTGTTTCCGTCCTGCCCCGCGAGAGGGACTTTTTTCTCGGCGGCGTAGTCTGCCAGCGCGGGGAGCTCAAGGGTGATATTGGGCGTGAAGTCGATATACGGGGAGTCCGTTTCAATGGCGGCAAGCGCGTAAAGCATGCCGGAAGTCACGGCCGGATCGTTGGTTGCGATGGCGCGCTTCAGGTTTTTTATGTCTTTGTGTATTCTGCCCGGCTTTACGCACTTTAACGGGGACGCCAGAAACACGACTACCGTCTTTTTCAGGCCGTTGGCTTTTTTGAAGGACCGGATGTCCTTTATTATCGCTTCAAGCTGCGCCTTGCGGGTTTTTACCGGCTTGATATTGTCCAAAGATTTCAGGAAATCCACGTCATGAGACGTAACGATGCCTTTCATCGGACGGATCTTCTCAATATCCTTTCTGACCGCCTTTATCCAGTTTTCTTCAAGGACCTTGTTGCGCACCGCCGCGTCATAAGCATTATGGGAGTGGAGGTCCCAGCCCCCGAAGACCAATTGGTCGAGTTTTATAAGCGGATGACCGGCAAAAAGCGGGCTCTGGGTAATCATGCCGTAATCGGGAACGAGTTTTTTTAATAACACCTTCGTCCCCACCACCGTGGTATTGGCGGTGGCGCCGTTTAAACCTATCATTAAAACCCCTGTTTTTTCCTTGCTCATATCGTGTCAAACCTCCGCCGAAACCGCGTCTCTCCGTCCGCCCCTGCCTATCGGCAGGCAGGCAGGTCAGGCGGACGGGCCAGTAATATTATATTATAAAGCCGCTGCCCCGCCTGAGCGGTCGCAATTGTTTTATGTGGGGAAAATTTATAGAATAGGTGATCACTGAATTTCATGGGCCCGTAGCTCAGTTGGTTAGAGCAAGCGACTCATAATCGCTGGGTCGTAGGTTCAAGTCCTACCGGGCCCAGTAATTTGAAGCAGACAGTAGGCAGAATACAGTATACAGGGATGAAAAAAGCGTTCTACTGTTTCCTGTCTACTGTTTCCTTTTTTACCGCCTGGCCTTCCTGGTAGGAGTATTCTTCCGCGAGGCTCCCGTTTCCGCTATAGACTTTAAGCGAAACAACCTCATTTTTAAGGAAAAAGAGTTCCTTCTCAAGATTGCCGCTTTTACCGTAGACTTTCACGGCGCCGTCAGGCACCTTCCCGTTCTTTGAAATGATGTTGAAATATTTATCCAGTTGCAGTTTAGCCACATATTTATCATTCATATAGAAAGAGATGCGTTCGCCCCTGGCCAGGCCTAGGCTTTTGGCGGTCAGCAGGGATTCCTCGGCCGGTTCCGCTTTCTTCTCTTCCCTGGCTTTAGGTTTTTCCGTCGCGCGCCCGTCCGTATAGAAAAGCTCCGATTTTACGGCGCCGGCCTCGTCGAATTCCCTGAACCAGCCGTTCGGCAGGCCGTCCTTGAAGTTCTGTTCGAAAAGAAGCTTCGCGTTCTCGTTATATATTCTCACCGCGCCGGAAAGCTTTCCCTGCAGATAATAAGCCTCGCTCTGCAGGACGCCGCCGGGGTAAAAAGCTTTAAGCGTCCCGTCGGGCTTGGCGTTTATGACGGTTTTGTCGGTTTTAAGGTTGCCGTTTTCGTAATATTCCCGGTAAGAGCCGTCCTTTATAACGCCCGTAAGCGCCAAAAGTTCGCCCCTGGAATCAAATGTTTCCGTGGCTATAACGACGCCGCCTTCAAAATAGACCTTTTCAAACGACATCGTGCTCAGTGTGACGGTCTTAAACGTGTATTCCGGCCCCGCCGTCGGCGTCGGCGGCAGTTCCGGCGGAACCGGTGCTGTGTCCGTTGAGGCTGTAACCGCCGTGGTGGAGGCGAAGACGGCATCTGTTGAAACCGCAACCGTCTGGGCCGGAACGGAGATCGTGCTCGTTAGAGCGTTGTACGGCTCGCTGACCACTATCTCGGGCGCCCCGATCGATGAAATATCGCGGCTGTCTATGGTCAGGCTGCCGTATCTGGTCTTTATCAGCTTTATGCCGTCCATTTCGCCTTCCACGGAGCCTTCGACGCGCGTGCCGTCCTTAAGCATTATTACGGCGGCGCGGGAATCAGCCGCAAATAGCAGGGGAATAATAAAAAGCAGTTTTTTCATAAATCCTCCGGTATCTCCATCCTTATTCTAGCAAAAATGAATATAAATCTTTTATACTCTTGACAAAATGACACCAATATGGTATCATTTAAGTATAAAGCTTAATGAACAGGAACGCGGATTATGCCGCCGCGGTGAGGAGCCCATAATGAACATCAAGAGGAAGATAATAAAGATAGATGAAGAAAAATGCGACGGCTGCGGGCTTTGCATCCCGAACTGCCCGGAAGGCGCCCTGCAGGTGATAGACGGCAAGGCGCGCCTGATAAGCGATCTTTTATGCGACGGCCTGGGCGCCTGTATAGGCGAGTGCCCGAAAGGAGCGATAGAAGTGGAAGAAAGAGAAGCCGGAAAATACGATGAAAGGAAGGTAATGGAGAATATGATGAAAAAAGGAAAAAACACGATAAAAGCGCATTTGAGCCATCTGAAAGACCACGGGCAGGCGGAATTCTTGAAGCAGGCCGTTGATTTTTTAAAGGAAAAAGGCGTTGCGGACCCGTTGGCGGAGGGTGGTCATAGGTCACAGGTCACAACTCACAAGCCGGAGAAGACAGGTAACGGCGGGGAGGTCAGCCCGTGCGGATGTCCGGGGGCGCGGGAGATGTCATTCGACGGCGCGGAAGGGGAGGGAGCCGGGCCGGTGAAAGTGATGTCCCGGCTGCGCCAGTGGCCGGTGCAGCTGCAGCTTGTGTCGCCGCTGGCCCCGTATTTTAAAAAGGCCGACGTCCTCCTGGCCGCGGATTGCGTCGCTTACGCTTACGGCAATTTTCACAACGAATTCCTCAAAGGCAAAGCCCTGGCCATCGCCTGCCCCAAGCTTGACGAAAACCAGGAAAGCTACCTGGAAAAGATAAAGAGCCTTATCGAGGACGCCGGGATCAACACCCTGACCGTGCTGACCATGGAAGTGCCCTGCTGCATGGGCCTTTTGAACCTGGTAAAACTGGCCCTGCGCAACTGCGCCCGCAAAGCGCCGGTAAAACACGTCATCATCGGCCTCCAGGGCGCCATAAAACACGAAGAATGGCTTTCCGATTGAAACATAAAATCCGATCCATTGAGAACCTCAGATAAAGTTTGATAACATATCCCTGTAACGGCGCGGTGGCCAAGTGGTAAGGCGACAGTCTGCAAAACTGTTATTCGTGGGTTCGATTCCCACCCGCGCCTTGTAATTTTAGGCTGAAGGCTGAAGGACAGTAAAGCCGGATTTTTTATCCTTCAGCCTTCCCGGGGGCTCTCATGCATCTGAGCCGGTTGGCGATGTCCGTAGGCCGGTTCGCCGCCTTAAAGCTGAACGAACTCGCCGGCGAGCTTAAAGCCGGGGGCAAGCCCGTCATCCACCCGGGCGGGGACGAGCCGGAGGAAAAGATCCCGCAGGACGCCTATGACGTCGGGCTGGAGAAGCTCAAATCCGGATTGGTTCTGAAAAAACCTCCGGAAATTCAGGTCTCCAATGAGAGCATGGTAAAAGCCGGCTGAAATATGGTATAATAAAAGCAAGATTTCTATTGACAAACACAATGGAAAATTCGGTTAATATGTAAAGGATTAACCGTATATCATAGGAGGAGTAAACAATGCCCGTAGCGAAAACAAACTCAAAGTTCATGACCCCGCTGACCCCGGACACAGTTCTGAGCGAGGTAGTCGGCACGAAACCCATACCCAGGACCGAAATCGTAAAGAAACTCTGGGCGTACATAAAGAAGTACAACCTGCAGGACAAGAAAAACAAGAGAATGATCAATGGCGATGAAAAACTCACCAGGGTCTTCAACGGCAAGAAACAAGTCAGCATGTTTGAAATTGCCAAGCTGATCGGCAAACACGCGAAATAAACCGCAGCGCCGGAAAATATTAACGCCGCTCTCCGAAAGGAAGCGGCGTTTTTATCGCCCGAAAACTGCTGTTTTCGGGCGCTCGTTTGCCTGTCAGACAACTCCCGCCAGATGTTTTGTCGATGGGCGCTTCTGAAACAATGCCGGGCCGGTCAGGGAAGAAACCGAAATATTCAGGTGGACTTTTCCCGGTGGTATGGCCGGTGGCACATGCGCGCCCGGGGGTAAATTTTATATTATTTATGAAGCCTCCATGAGAAATTTCATCATCATCTCCCCCCAGTATCCTCCCCGCCTGCGTTTTTTCGCGAACAGGCTCAAATGCCGCGGCTTCAGCGTTTTCGGCATCGGGGACGCGGATTGGGGGGGGCTGGACCCGGCGCTGCAAGCCGACCTGACGGAGTATTGCCGGGCCGACCTGGCATGTTACGCGGGCAACGAGACCCTTATCGGCGAAAAATACGCCTCCATCCGCTCTGCCGCGCAGTACCTTAAGAATAAATACGGCCGGCCGGAATATCTGGAATCCTTTAACGAGTGGTGGCTTCCTCTGGATGCGGCCCTCCGGCGCGACCTGGGCATCCCCGGCATCCAGCCCGACAACCTTTCACCCCTTATAAGGAAATCGCTGATGAAGGAGCGCTTCTGCGCCGCCGGCATAGCCGTGGCGGAGGGGGAGACGGTGACCGACCTCGGGCGCCTGCTCGCTTTTTTCGAGCGCTCCGGCCGGGACATTATAGTCAAGCCGGACCGTGGGGTGGGCGCGTCCGACACCTCAAGGGTGCGGAGCGCGGCGGAAGCGGAGCGCTTTTTTAAGGCGCGCAATCCGGCGTACCCGTATTACATGGAAGCTTTTATCGGGGCTCCCGGCAGGGAGCTGTATTCGTTCGACGGGTTCACGGACGCGGCGGGGGCGCCGGCCTTTTTCACGGCCCACCGCTACAACGACGGCATTCTTGAGGTGGTGGAGGGAAAGCCGCTCGGTTATCACAATCTCAAGGCCGATGAAATACCGGGCGGGTTGAAAACGGCCGGCCTGGCGGCGCTGAAAGCGTTCGCGCTGAAAAAGAATTTCTTCCACATAGAGTTCTTCAGCGTAAACGGGACCTGTTTCGGCCTTGAGATCAATGCCAGGCCTCCCGGGGTGCTGACCATAGACATGATAAACCACTCAAAAGGCCTGGACTGCTGGGATCTGTACGCGCGGATGTGCGCGGGCGAGCTCCTGGACGTCCGGCCCCGGCGCGACATGATCTGCGCCTACGCGGCCAGGTTCAATGGCCGCCCTTACCGGCTGTCCCACGATGAACTGCTCGCCCGGTACGGCCGGGAGATAGTGCTCCATCTGCCGATGGACAGCAAGGTGATGGGCGATTACGCGTACCTTGTGCTGACGGAGACGCAAGGTGAGAGGGCGGAAATAACGGGGCGGATCTCCGCGCCGGCCGGACAGTAAGAAAGTAAGAGAGCAAGAAAGTGAGAAAGTAAGAAATTTATAACGCTCTAACTCTCTGTTTCGCTGTCACACTTTCTCACTGTCTCACTCTCTTGCTGTCACGCTGCTTTCAGTCCTTCCTTCTATCCACGATATAAGCGCTTTTTGCGGAGTTCTTCGCCGCTTTTTTGAGCTCGGCGCCGATATTGCTGACCTGCGCGAAGGAGGTCAACGGACGTATCCCGTTGTGGACTATGCCGATGGAAAGCGAAAGGAAAGAGAATTGTTTGATATTGCCCTGCCGGTCGGTGGACACTATATGGCCGCGCTCGCGGTCGGCTTTTTTGTAGAAAGAGGGAGCTATCTCGTCAAACCCGGTCAGGATGCGCTGGGCCAGCTCTTCGGATTTCTCGAAGGTGGTGACTATGATGAAATCGTCGCCGCCTATATGGCCTATGAAATCCTGCGAACTCTCGTTCTGTATGGTAAGCTTTACCAGCAGGTTGGCCGTGGCTTTGATCACGCGGTCGCCGGGTTCAAAGCCATAGGAGTCGTTGTAGGCCTTAAAATTATTGAGATCCAGGTAAAGCACGGCGAAGGCCGCGCCTTTCTGTATCTCGCGCTCCACCCGGGCCTGGATGGACGGGTTGCCAGGCAGTTTTGAAAGCGGGTTGGTGTCCAGGACCAGCTTATTGCGCTTCAGGATCATGCGGATGCGGGCTATAAGCTCGTCCGTGTCCACGGGCTTGATCAGGTAGTCGTCTATGCCCATGCTCAGCCCTTTAAGCTTGGTCTTTTTCTCGCTGTAGGCGGTGCAGATTATTATCGGTATGTGCGCGAAAAGCGGATTGTTCTTCAACTCCTCCGCCACGGCCAGCCCATCCTTTCCGGGCATGCTGTAATCCAGCACGGCGATGTCCGGATGGGTCTCGAAGATCGTTCTTAACGCTTCCCGGCCATCGGAGGCGATGAAGACCTCAAAGCCCGCGTCCTCCACCGTTTCCTTCAGCAGCAGCAGCAGCTCGGTCTGGTCGTCCGCGATAAGGACCTTGGGCCTAGGCGGCTTGCCGATATCTCCGCTGACGGGTTCGGACGAATCTTTGAGCTCCTGGGCTATGATGCCGAGCAGCAGGTCTTTGGGCAGGTCCTTTGAGATTATCTCGGGCAGGCCGGTCAGGATGCCGCGTTCCTGGAAATTATTGAAGCGCAGCGCGCTCAGGACTATTATGGGGATCTTCGCGGTTTCGGCCTCGTCCTGCATCTCGTCCATTATCAGGAAGCCGTCTTTTTTGGGCATCATGATGTCCAGCAGCACCACTTGCGGATGCTCGGCGCGTATGGCGTCTAGCACTTTTAACGGGTCGCTGATTATGACCGGCCGGTAATTATTGGCCTCAAGGAACATCCTGACCAGCTCCGAGAACTCTTCGTCGTCGTCGGCGACCAGCACGGCGACAGAGCGCTCGTGGCCGGGCTTCGGCGCGGCTGCGAGCAGCGCCGATTTGAGCGCGTCGAAATCCAGGGGCTTGGTCAAATAGCCTTTGACCTTGGGGGTGGGCCCGGTCACTATGTCCACGCGCGGCGTCTGGGAGAAGATTATTATCTTCTGGTTCTCGGTGAAAGGGTTCTGCTTCACTTCGCTGATAAAATCCAGCGCGTTGAAGGACTGGATCAGGATGTTCAGGATCACCATGTCCGGCTTCCAGTTCTGGATGATGGTCATCGCCTCCTGGTAATTGGCCATGTTCTGCGCCAGGTAGCCGCTGCTGTACAGGAAGGTTTTAAGTTCCGCGGTCTGGGCGGTGTCGGCGTCCACGATGAGTATTTTTTTTCTGAACTCCGCGTCCATGCTCTGATTCTATCATTTATTCCCGAACCCGCTCAAAACAGCCCTATCCCCAACCCTGTCCCCCTCTTCAGCAAAGGGTGGAGCGAAGCGGCACAATTCAACTGTATCGAACAGGCGGCCGGGGGAGATTTTAAAAACCGAAATCAAATAATGAGATTTACCTAACGCCGGGTGTGTAATTCCCGTCCGGATACATCCGCAAAGTTTTTTACAGTGCCCAAGATAAATGCTGGGTTGCCATTGCTCTGGAAATACCGGGGCGCTCCGCTTTGGGCGATACTGATAATGAGGCATTTTTTTTGAAGGCCGGCCGGTCACGGCGACCTTCCTCTCGGGCCTGGGCGACGCGCTGGTTAATTTTCACGGCCAGAACGAGCATTAGAGCCTGATGAAGCCGGAAGTCCGGCGCGCGCTGCTGGACCGCTATGGCCGTCTTGAAGACGAGTGCGCGGCGTACGGTTCGGTCTTTAACGGAACCCGCCCCGGCCGACGACTAACCCAATAATCCCTCCACAGTCTCCGCCCGGTAACAGCCGGGCGCGGCGGAGCCTTTTCAAATTTCAGAAAATTCCCCCGGTTTTTTTGTATCATATAAAAATAGACAGAAGGGAAGCGGTTTTTGAAAGATTTTCAGGCAGCGCAAAGAGCGAAATTAAGGAAGAGGAAATGGGGGAAATGGGGGACGTTTCTTACTTTCTTACTTACGCAAATAACAAGACGCTATACGTCCGCAAAATCCCATAAACCGTGCCCGATAATCGGGCATGATTTAGCCTTCTTTTTCCGACTCTAAAACACCCCCTGGAACCGGCTGAGCCCGTTTCAGCAAAAAAATGTGGCGCTCCTGGGTGTAGCATGGGTACAGGTCTAATCTAATGGAATCCGCCACGGCCGATGACTAACCCGATAATCCCTCCACAGTCTCCGCCCGGTAACAGCCGGGCGCGGCGGAGCCTTTTCAAATTTCAGAAAATTCCCCCGATTTTTTGTATCATGTAAAAATAGACAGAAGGGAAGCGGTTTTTGAAAGATTTTCAGGCAGCGCAAAGAGCGAAATTAAGGAAGAGCTTGCGAAAACAGGCCTTATGCGGACTACAAATTTAGAAAAGAAAATAAGCTGCCGATTCCTCAGGCCCTGGCCGGGCAGAAACTGGGCGGGCGATTTCTTCTTCGTATCCCAAAGGCGTTGCAACATAATCTGAAAGAAGAGGCTATGGAAGAAGGCGTTTCGGTAAATCAATATGCGCTGTTCTTAATTTCTACTGCGCGCGCTCAACTGCATCCGTTTGGCAGGAAAGAAGAATCGCGGAGCGGCAGGCGTGGATGGCCATACGCTGGAAGCCATAGAAAAGAGCGGAGTGGAGACGTTCCTGAAGGAAATCAAAACCGCTCTTGAAGCAGGAGAGTACCGCCAGAATCCGGTACGAAGGCGGAACATACCAAAAGGAAACGGTAAGAATCGCCCTTTGGGGATACCGACTGTTCGTGACAGAGTTGTGCAGATGGCGGCGAAGCTGGTACTGGAACCCGTGTTTGAGGCGGACTTTCTGTCTGCCAGTCACGGATTCCGACCGAAGCGCGGCGCGACGGGAGCGTTAGAAGCTATCCGCGAGGCCGGCAACAGTGGACACAACTTTGTTGTGGACGCTGACATTCGGACTTTCTTTGACGGCATCGGGCACGAGAAGCTGCTGGAAATGATAGGCAGGAGAATCACGGATAGGAAGGTGTTAAAGCTGGTGCGGCAATGGTTGCAGGCCGGTGTGATGGAAGATGGAACGGTGAGAGCGAACCTTGCGGGAACGCCGCAGGGAGGAGTTATTTCGCCATTGCTGGCTAACATCTACCTCCATCATCTGGATTGTTACTGGGAAAGCGAGTGCAGAGAACTGGGAATTCTGGTGCGCTACGCCGACGATTTCGTAGTGATGTGCAAGACGGAATCGCAGGCGCAGGAAGCGTTGAAACGTATACGGCGGGTTATGAGCGCGTTATGCCTTGAACTGCATTCTGAAAAGACGCGGCTGGTGGACTTAAGGCGCGGCAAGGAAGGTTTTACCTTTCTTGGGTGCATGATACGCAAGCGCAGAAGCGTACAACGGAAACCTCAATGTCACTTCATGCAGAGGTGGCCGTCGCCGAAGGCGATGGAGAACATCCGCGAGCGTATCAATGAGATGACCAGACCTGGGAACCGCAACAGCGATATAAAGGAACTTATCGGAGAACTTAATCCGGTACTGCGAGGATGGGGCAATTACTTCAAAACCGGCAATGCCGACAAGAAATTCAATCAGCTTGACGGCTACGTTTACGCTCGGCTCATGCGCTGGTTGTGGAGGCGCGGGGGACAGCGTGGAAAAGTCCGGTGGGTAAAACGGCCCCAAGACCGTTTCTATGATATGGGCTTACACAGGCTTCAGGGAACCGTGTGCTATCCGTCGCAAGCTGCACCCATAAAACCGTCGGTAAGCCGTGTGCGGGAAAACCGCAAGCACGGTTTGAAAGGAGGGTACAGGAAACCGGAACTGCTTTTAGCGGGAACCGGCGCCTGATTCTACCAATGAAAGATACCGATGAGGGCTGGTTTAAATACGCCCAGTTGGGCCTTGAACTGGCGGGGGCCGTGCTGCTGGGTTTTTACTGCGGCTATAAGCTGGACGCATATTTCGGGCTGTCGCCCTGGCTGATGCTGGCCGGCTCGGCGTCCGGTATGGCGGCGGGGTTCTATCTAGTAATCAGGGAATTGCCGAGCGAGGAAAAGAAGAAAGTTAAATTATGATAGACAGTATTTATTCCGCGGTGTTCTGGGGGACCGTTTTCGGGATCTTCAACGGCGCCGTTTCGCGCTACGCCCTTAAAAAGACCCTGCACAGGTCCGACAAGGCGTTCTATTCGGTTTTCGCGGCCGGGTTCTTCTGGCGGCTTATTTTTCTCATTGGCGCGATTTGGCTTCTGCGGGATAAAAAATATATAATTTTGCTTCCGTTCGCCGGAACGCTGATCTTCACGCAATTTATTTTTGAAGCGGTCCCGCTGAAAAAAAATGGATCTAAAGGCCATACTTGAACATCACATCACGGACCAGATCTGGACCTGGTTCAAGCTGGGTTCTTTAAACCTGCCTTTTTCAAAACACATGCTGATGATGCTTATAGCCGCCGCGCTGCTCTCCGTGTTTTTCCCGCTTATAATAAGGAGCAGAGGCCCGGCCCTGGCGCCTTTCAGGGGCATGATAGAGATGATCGTGCTTTTCCTGCGCGACGAGGTCCTGTCGCCAAACCTGGGCTCAAAAACAGCGGCTTACCTTCCCTATTTCGCCACCCTGTTTTTTTTCATTCTGGCGATGAACCTTATCGGCATGGCGCCCTACGGCGCCACGGCCACCGGGAACCTGGCCGTCACCGGGGGGCTGGCGCTCACGACCTTCGTGCTGATCAATTTCGCGGGCATCCGGGAGCAGGGGCTCATAAGCTATCTCGGCCATATAGTGCCGAAGGGCGTCCCGTTCTGGCTTTATCCTTTGCTTTTCCCGATAGAGCTTATAGGGATGCTGACCAAAAGTTTCGCCCTTTGCATCCGTCTTTTCGCCAATATGATAGCCGGCCATATAGTGATATTGTCCTTTATCGGCCTTATCTTCATGTTCGGGGCGGTCAGCCCGGCGCTTGGGCTGGGCGTCACCGCGCCGCTGGCTGTGCTGCTTATTTTGTTCGTATCCCTGCTTGAGCTTTTTGTAGCGTTTTTGCAGGCGTATATATTCACTTTTCTTACGGCGATATTTACGGGCGCTTCCATGCATCCGCATTAAAAATTTTTGCGGCAAAAATTTTTACCATACCCCGCCCTAAAGGAAGGCTAAAGGAAAAAGGCTGAAGGATGAAGGAAAAACAAAAAGATTATTCCGGCCTTTAGCCTTTATCCCTAATCCTTTATCCTTTCTTCGGGCGGGGTAACCTTGGGGCAAGAGGGAGTTTGATTGTAAATACTGGAGGAATGACATGAATGACTTGACGTTTCTGGGACTCGGTTATATCGGCGCGGGGATTGGCGCCGGCCTGACCTTGGTGGGCGCGGGCCTGGGCATCGCCAAGCTGGCCTCAAGCGCGCTTGACGGCACGGCCCGTCAGCCCGAAGCCGGCGGGGCCTTAAGGACCACCATGATCATCGCGGCCGCCCTTATAGAAGGCCTCGCATTTTTCGCGCTGGTCATCTGCCTGCTGGCCGTCATGAATTTCGGCATGCCGAAATCTGCCGCTGTCGGAGCGGCAGCCGCGCAGACCGAAACGCATAAATAAGAAGAAGTCAGAAGCCAGAAATTAGAAGTCAGAAAAAGAAAACGATTTCTTATATAGCTGACTTCTTGCCTCTGACTTCCGACCTTTAAAATTTGGAAAAGAGGTACTTATGGAAGCATTGATTAAGCCCGAATTCGGCTTGATGTTCTGGACCATCTCCATCTTCATCCTGCTGGTCGTCCTGCTTTCCAGGACGGCCTGGAAGCCGCTTATTAAAACTGTGGAGGAGCGCGAGTGCGCTTTGCGCCACGACAGAGAAGCGGCCGAAAAAGCCAGAGCCGGCGCCGAGAAGATAAAGGCCGAACTGGACTCGCGCCTGGCCGCGCTGAAGACGGAAATAGATGCCCGGCTGGCCCAGTCGCGGGAAGAAGGCGCCAGGGAAAGAGACCGGATAATAGAACATGCGGCGAAAAACGCCGCGGCCCTGCTGGAAACGGCCAGGAAGGAAATGGAAACCCAGAAGCGGGAACTGGCCGGGGAATTAAGGGACCGTGTGGCCGAGCTGGCGCTAGCGGCGGCGGAAAAAGTGCTGCTTAAACATATAGACCAGCAAGCCAATCAAGAACTGGTCAGCCGGTTCCTGAAGGAACTGGAAGCAAAAGACTCAAAATATAAGCTATGAAAGCCGCGGATAAAACGCTCGCTAAACGCTACGCCAGGGCCTATATGGCCCTGGAGGGGGAGGTTTTCGCCGAGCCGGCCGGGGCTGATGAAGCAGCGGCTAAAAACAGGATAGGCGAGCTTGAGAAAGTGAGGAACGCTGCCGGCCCGTTCAGGAGATTGTTCCTTCATCCGCTGGTGGGATACAGCGATAAAAAAGAGATACTGGCGAAGCTTCTGTCCGGAGACCTTAGCGCGTCGGGCGCTGCGCAATTCCTCCGGCTGCTGCTGAAGGAAAACAGGTTTTATCTGCTGGACACGATACTTGAAGACTGTGCCGGGTTTTACAATATCCATGCCGGGATCGTGCGGGCCGACGTCTCGTCCCGCTACCCGCTGGCCAAAGAAGAGTTTGGCCGCCTGGAAAAAGACATCTCCGCGGCGCTGGGCAAAAAGGTCCTTGTTACCCGGATAGCGGCCGAGCGGGTGATAGGCGGACTTGAGATAAAAATAAACGACCTGCTGATAGACGCCACCATAAAAGGCAGGCTTGAAAGGCTTAAAAAGAGCATTCTGGCTGGATAGCGAGAAAGGCTGTCTGGCTGCCGCGCTTACTAAGAGGAACTTATGATCAGACCGGAAGAGATAACGGATATCATCAAAAAGAGGATAGAGAAGTTTATCCCCGAAGCCGAGCTTTGCGAAACCGGACAGGTGCTGCAGGTCGGCGACGGCATAGCCCGCGTCTACGGCCTGAACAACGCTGTAATAGGCGAACTGGTGGAATTTGAGGGCGGCGTGCGCGGCATGGTGCTGAACATCGAGCGCGAAAATGTCGGCGTGGTCGTGATGGGCGACGATTCGCTCATCAAGGAAGGCGACCGGGTAAGCCGGACCAGCCGCGTCATGGACGTGCCGGTGGGCCCCGAACTTGTGGGCAGGGTGGTGGACCCGCTCGGCAACCCTATAGACGGGAAAGGCCCGATAAACGCCAAGAAACGGCGGCCCGTGGAGATCATCGCTCCGGGAGTCCTTGAGCGCCAGCCGGTCAAAGAGGCGCTGCAGACCGGGCTTAAAGCCATAGACGCCATGATCCCGATAGGCCGCGGCCAGCGCGAGCTTATCATAGGCGACAGGCAGACCGGCAAGACGGCCTTGGCTATAGACACGATCCTGAACCAGAAATACGAACCGGCCGGCAGCCGCCCGATCTGCATCTATGTGGCCGTGGGGCAGAAAGAATCCACCGTGGCCAGGGTGGCGAAAACCCTGGCGGATCACGGGGCCATGGAATATTCCATTATAGTTTCAGCCGGCGCGTCGGAGCCGGCGTCGCTTTTATATCTGGCGCCCTACTCCGGGTGCGCCATCGGCGAAGGGTTCCTGTGGGAAGGCCGGCACACACTTGTCATCTATGACGACCTCTCAAAGCACGCGCAGGCCTACAGGCAGATGTCGCTCTTGCTCAGGCGCCCGCCGGGCCGCGAGGCTTACCCCGGCGACGTCTTCTATCTCCACTCAAGGCTTCTGGAGCGCGCCTGCAAGCTGAGCGATAAGAACGGCGGCGGCTCGCTGACCGCCTTACCCATCATCGAAACCCAGGCCAACGACGTCACGGCCTATATCCCCACCAATGTCATTTCCATAACCGACGGCCAGATCTACCTGGAATCCGGGCTTTTCCACTCCGGCATCAGGCCGGCGGTCAACGTGGGCATCTCGGTGTCCAGGGTCGGCGGTGCGGCCCAGATCAAGGCCATGCGCCAGGTCGCCGGAGGCTTGAGGATGGACCTGGCCCAGTACAACGAGCTGGCCGCTTTCGCCCAGTTCGGCTCGGACCTGGATAAATCGAGCCTGGAACAATTAAGGCGCGGCGAGCGGATGGTGGAACTTTTAAAGCAGGATCAGTACAGGCCCATGGCCGTCGCCGAGCAGGTGCTGGCGCTTTTCGCCGGCACCAGGGGCTATCTTGACGATCTTCAAATGCCTGAGATAAAGAAATTCGAGGCGGGTTTTTTGAAATTCGTCAAAGATAAATACTCTAATCTGCTGGACGACGTATCCCGCAGGAAAGAGCTGGACGCGGAGCTTGAGGCGAGACTGGTGAGCGCGATCACGGAATTCAAGAAAAAGTAAAAGGGGATTTTATGAGATATCTGGTCACCGGAGGCGCCGGGTTTGTGGGCTCCAACCTGGCTTTCGCGCTTGAGAGCGAGCGCAGGGCTTTCGTTACGGCGCTGGATAATTTCTCGTCCGGCGATTACAGGAACCTGATCGGTTTTAAGGGCGATGTGATAGCCGAGGATATCTTAAGCGACGGCTGGTTTAAGAAAGCCGGGACGGTGGACGCCGTCTTCCATGAAGCGGCGCTCACCGACACCACCTCCGAAGACCAGAAAAAAATGGTGGAGGTCAACGTGGAGGGATTCAGAAACGTCCTTAAGTTTGCGTTGGCCGCCGGCGTGAAAAAAGTGATCTACGCCTCTTCCGCCGGGGTCTACGGCAACGGCCCGTGCCCCATGAAAGAAGACCAGTCCCCGGTCCCGGAAAACGTCTACGGATTTTCCAAGGCCCTGATGGACAACCTGGCGGCGGATTTCGCCGCCGCGCACAAGGAGATGACGCTTGTGGGGCTGAGGTATTTCAATGTCTACGGCCCGCGGGAGTATTACAAGGGGCATGCCGCAAGCATGATGTACCAGCTCTATCTGCAGATGAAGACCGGCAAAAAGCCCAAGATCTTCAAATTCGGCGAGCAGATGCGGGATTTTGTCTATGTCAAAGACGCGGTCCGGGCCAACCTGAACGCGCTTGACGCCGAACAGTCCTGCGTGGTCAACGTGGCCGCGGGCGCGCCGGAAAACTTCAACCGGGTGGTAGACTGTCTGAACAAGGCGATGAAAACGGACCTGGCCCCGGAATATTTTGACAACCCTTACGGCTTTTACCAGCAGAAGACCCAGGCTGATTTGCGGCGCGCCAAGGCGCATCTGAATTACCGGCCGGAGTGGAAGCTCCAGGACGGCATAGCGGATTACGTGAGCATACTGGAGAGCAAAACAGCGGGATAGTAAGAAAGCAAGAGAGCGGGAGGGTTCTTAATTTTTTACCGACAGACTATCTTGCTGTCTGGCTGGATTGCTATATATTTATGGCTTCTTTGCGGGACATCAGGAAACACATTTCGTCTGTCAAGAACATAAAACAGATAACCTACGCCATGAAAATGGTGGCCGCGGCGCGCATTAAGCGGGCCCAGAACGCCATCCTCGCCTCACGGCCTTTCGCCGTGGAAATGAAGCAGCTGATAGCCGATCTCTATTGCGAGCTGGAATCCGAGGATTTCAAGGCTTCCCCGGTCTATAACCTGTTCGCGGCCCGCCGCCAGGCGCGCTCGGCCGCTCTTGTGCTTATAACCTCCGATAAGGGGCTGGCCGGCTCGTTCAACACCAACCTGCTTAAAAGCGCGCTGGCATGGCTGAAGGAGAACAGCGGAAAAAAAATCTACGCGGTGTGCGTCGGCAAAAAGAGCCGGGATTTTTTAAAGCGGCTCAAAGGGCTGGACATTGAAATAGCCCATGAGATGGTGGGGATCTTCCCCAAGGTCGGCTACGTGCACGCCAATCTTCTGGCCGAAAACATTGCCGGGCTCTACTCCAACCCCGACGTGGAAAGCGTAACCCTTGTCTACAACGAATTCAAATCCCTGCTGGCGCAGCGCATAGTCAGCGTCGGGCTGCTGCCCCTGGAGCGCCATATCCTGGTCGGGGCGGGCGCCGGAGATTGGGGCAAAAGGGAATTCAGGGATTTTGATTTTGAGCCGGACAAAATAAAGCTGCTTGAGGCGCTTCTGCCCAGGTATCTGGACGCGCAGCTCTACCGCGTTCTGCTTGAATCGCAGGCGGCCGAGCTGGCCGCCCGCATGAACGCGATGGAATCGGCCAGCAAGAACGCCGCCGAGATCATAGAGAGTCTTACGCTTAAGCTGAATAAGATGCGGCAGACCATGATTACCACCGAGCTTAACGAAATAGTGAGCGGCGCCGAAGCGCTGGGCGGATAAGGAGTTTAACTTATGAGCATCGGCAAAATAGTGCAGATAATAGGTCCCGTAATAGACGTTGAATTTAAACAGGGGGAGTTGCCCGAAATCCTGAACGCTCTCGTGATAAAATACAAGGATGAGGGGCGAGAGACCGTTCTGGTGGCTGAAACGGCCCAGCATCTGGGCGACAATGCCGTGCGCGCCATAACGCTTGGCGCCACCACCGGCCTGAGCAAGGGTATTGAGGTCAAAGACACCGGCTCACCGCTTAAAGTGCCGGTGGGGGAAGCCTGCCTCGGCCGCCTTATGGACGTGCTGGGTGAGCCTAAGGATTCTTTCGGCCCCATAGAGGCCAAAGAGCGGCTGCCCATACACAGGGCGCCGCCCCCGCTGACCGAACAGAGGACGGAGCCGGAGATATTTGAGACGGGCATTAAGGTCATAGACCTGCTGGCGCCGTTCGTCAAGGGCGGCAAGGTCGGCCTGTTCGGCGGGGCCGGCGTTGGCAAGACCGTGATCATCATGGAGCTTATCAACAACGTGGCCCGGCAGCACCACGGCTATTCGGTTTTCGGCGGCGTGGGGGAGCGCTCAAGGGAAGGCAACGACCTCTGGCATGAGATGAACGGCTCCAAACTTTCCGACGGCAGCACGGTGCTTTCAAAGACCTGCCTGGTTTACGGCCAGATGAACGAGCCGCCCGGCGCCAGAGCCCGCGTGGGCCTGACCGCCCTTACGCAGGCGGAGTATTTCAGGGACAACAAGGGGCAGGACGTGCTGCTGTTCCTGGACAATGTTTTCAGATACGTGCTGGCGAACGCCGAGGTATCCGCCCTGCTGGGGCGCATGCCTTCGGCTGTCGGCTACCAGCCCACGCTGACCACGGAAATAGGCATGCTTGAAGAGCGCATCACCTCCACGAGGAAAGGCTCCATAACCTCCATACAGGCCGTCTACGTCCCGGCTGACGACCTTACCGACCCGGGCGTGGCCAACGTCTTCTCCCATCTGGACGCCACCATCGTGTTGTCCCGCGCCATCTCGGAGCTTGGCATCTATCCGGCGGTGGACCCGCTTGACTCCACGTCCAGGATACTCGACCCGCTGATCCTCGGCGAAGAACATTACCGGACCGCGCGGGGCGTGCAGAAGATCCTGCAGCGTTACAGGGAACTGCAGGATATCATAGCGATCCTGGGCATAGACGAGCTGTCCGACGAGGACAAACTGGTGGTCTCAAGGGCCCGGAAGATACAAAAATTCCTTTCGCAGCCGTTTTTCGTGGCCGAGCAGTTCACCGGCCGGCCCGGAAAATACGTAAGCCTGAAAGAGACCATACGAGGCTTTAAAGAAATAGCAGCCGGCAAGCTTGACGGACTGCCGGAACAGGTGTTCTACATGGCCGGCGGCATAGATGAGGTCGTCGCGCGCGGAAAAGATCAGTAGGGAACGGCAGTTGATAAGTTGATAAGTAAGAAAGTTGCGGCACTTGTCAACTTCCTCAGATTTGTAAACAGTTTTGATTATGAAACATAGACTTTTACTGACCATTTTAACGCCTGAAAAAGCCGTTTTGACCAACGAGGAGGTGGATTTCGTCGCCATCCCCGCCGTCGGCGGCGAAATGGGCGTTCTGCCCGGCCACATTTCTTTTGTGGCGCAGCTTAAAGAGGGCGTCTTAAGGTATGCAGAGGGCCATAAAAGAGAGATTTTCGCGGTGTTCAGCGGTTTTGCCGAGATACATAAAAATAAAGTTGTGATACTCGCGGAAGCGGCCGAGCTCTCAAAAGAGGTGGACGAGGAGCGCGCCCGCCAGGCCTACCAGAAGGCCAAAGAAGCGCTGGTCATGCGCGGCAAGGACCTGGACATGGACGCCGCCCAGGTCGCGCTCAAGCGCGCCGCCGTCCGTCTGAAGATCGCCGAATTCCGAAAAAAGCACAGACACCCCGGCGCATAGGAAACTTCGGAGTACTGTGTTGATTTGCTTGAGGCTTTGGAAAATTCACCAAAAACAACTGGGGATAACGCGGTGAGGATAAGGGCCGACGCGCTGGATGACCCGGCCCCCGCAAAGCGCCCCCACCGACAGCCCCGGCCAATTGTTTGATAGGCGAAGTTAAATAGATAGGCGCTAACTACTTATTTCACCGCGCGGTGGATGGCTGCGGCGCCGAAGGTGAGGGGGAGAGTTTCCGGCAGCGGGGATATTCGAAAGTCCGGCTTCCGGGTATTTAAGGAAGAATTTCAAGGAATCTCTCGGCCGAGACCACCCATTGCGTGAAGCCGCTGCGCTTCGTTCTTTTGCTTACGCCTTTTTTACCCACGAGTTGGATCGCGAATGGGGCGCCTGTCCTGTTCTGGAAAGCCGGCAGATTGCCCGAGATTTCGGCGTCGTTGAGTTTGCATTCTATCAGGGCCAGCGGCCGGCCTTTTTCAGCCAGCATGAAATCCACTTCCCGCTTTTCCTTGTCCCTTAAATAAAACAGTTCCACATCGGCCTGGCCCAGGCCGCGCCAGAGACTTGCCGCTTTATAAAGATGGAGGGCGATGAGATTTTCAAACCGGAAAGATTCCTCCTGAACTTCCACCCAGTCGTAAAGATAAATTTTGGCCTCTTTTTTTATGGCTCTGGCTATAGACTTTGAAAAAGGCCGTATGCTGAAAAGGTAATAGAACTGCGCCAGTATAAGCAGCCAGTCTTTGACGGTGTCAAAGGATGCACCCACGTCCTCTTTTAAGGAATTTACGGACAGAGGGCCGCCTATTTTGTCGGGCAGAAGATTTGAGAGAACTTCGACATTTGATATTTCCCGTATGGCGTAGGCGTTCTTGATATCCTCGCGTATGAGAAGGGATTTTCTTTCCTGAAACCACATCCTGTAGAACACTTCGCTGCCTTTCGCAAAAGGTTCCGGGAACCCGGACAATTTGAACAGCGATTCATAGAGGCCCCTGGCATCCGCTGTTTTGGGTAAGTCCGGGAGCTGTTTCTTAAACGCTTCCCAGTCAGGAGCCCGGCCCAGAAGCTCGCCAAGAGTCAGCGGGAGCAGTGGAACCGAGAAATATCTGCCCAGCAGGCTGTCGCCGCCCTTTTTAAAAAGGTCCAGCCGGCCGCTGCCTGTAACAATAAAGGGGAACTCTCCGCCATAGCCGTCATAGGCGCCTTTAAGATAATTTTTCCATTTTGAATATTTATGTATCTCGTCAAAAACCACCGGGAACTTTTTTCGGGGGTCCCTGTTTTCTTTTTCAAAGAAATAAGGGTCTTTTATCAATTTTTTCTGGTCGCTTATTATGTCCCAGTTGAAATATACTCCCTGGCCTGCTTCCTTTAAAATCGCTTTGGCCAGAGTTGTCTTCCCGGCCTGTCTGGGGCCGCTTATAAAAGCCATTTTCCCGTATTTCCAAAGTATGTCGTTGACGCAGGCGCGGATATTTCTTTCTATCATATTAATATTATTCAACAAAAGTCGAAAAAAGTCAAGACTTTTCCAGTATTATATCGAAAAAAGTCAATAAAAAAAGGGGTGGGGTGCCAGGTCTTGACTTTTGACCTTTGGGGCGGGGAATGAGCGGAGGGGGTGGACTTCCAATTTGGAAAAGCCGGCTTCCGGAAGTATTTCGGAAAGCTTCTCGGGGATGTTAAAACCGGGAATAATAATGAGAAATGCCGTCATAAAACCCGGAAATGGCTTCCTCGGTTCTACGCGGCATTTGCCGTTCCTTGGAGACTGCAGGATTTAGGCTTTCTTTTCTTCTTTGGTGTCGGCTTCGCCCACGAATTTTTTTATTTCTTCAAAGTATTCAATTACCAGCCTGGCTTTTGAAAGCCCGAAGGAAAACGGATACTTGTCGTTCTCGTTCCGCTTCAGGATGATGACCGGCTGGCCTTTGTATTCAGTTCTTTCCACTGGCATATTGCTTCCTCCCGGCGAAGCCCCCTGGGACAACGCCCTATGATGGTGTATCATAGCACAAAAAAATCCGTCTTTCAACACATTTATACATTTATAATATACATTTACACATTTATAATATACATTTACAAATGGGTATACATTCATTATTATTGGAAAACGGTGTTCTTAGCCCGAATCCATCAGCCTTCAGCCTTCCCAAAAAATTCTACTGAATTTTTTGGGAGTTCTTGCCTTACGGTCCTGTTTTTTCTATAGTTTAGGATACAGAGGAATTTATGATAAACAAAAATCTTGTCACCGCCGTATTGATCGAAGCGCTTAAGACCGCGATAATCCTTCTCACCCTGCTGCTGATAAGCCGGTTCATAGAAATACTGCCTTTCTCGGGCCTTCCGGTGTTCAACAGGTATATAACCGCGGCCGATCTACTGGTGGCGGTTGTTTCCCTGGCCGCCATAATCGTCTTTATTAAAGCAGGTTTTAATGCCGGGCCTGCGGTGGATGAATTATTCCGCCGGCTGCCCGGCGCGGGCACGCTGTTAAATTATTTCACCGGCATAGTCGCCGTTTTGTTCGCCTATCCGGCTTTTCAGCCGGTCATCTTCCCGTTCATAAAAGATTTTGAGTGGATATACCAGTCGCTTTTTCTGGCCGTCACGCTTTTTCTGCTGGCCAAGGCGGGATTGTATATCTATCATGCCAGCGAAGCGTTGAGCCGCGTCATTATCTCCGCGCTGCACCCCTATAAAGAAATCCAGCCCAAATAAGGGTAGAGGGGATAGGGTTTAGGGTAGAGGGTGGAGGATAGCGGGATAAGAAATTCCTTATTCTGAACCCTATACCCTAACCCCTCTACCCTCTACCCTTTCTTTTATAACGGCACCGCCGCCGAATTCACCGAGTCGGAATAAAACACGTTGTTTATTATCCTGACGCAGTTTTTGGCCTCTTTGAGGTTGGTGCCGCGCAGGTCCGGCTCCGCTATTTCGAGCAGGAACTCATCCAGCACCCCGGCCATGGACGCGGGCGCCGCCGGGCCGGTCGGCACATTTTCTCTGAACCGTATGGTTTCGGCGGGAAGGCCTTTTAGGTCCAGGATTATAAGATCGCCGTTTAACTCTATCAGGCCGCCGGTTCCGCAGACGACGGCGCGGAACCTGTCGGCGTGGTGCTTGCGCGACAGGTGTATGTGGGCGGAGGCGTCTTCAAAATGCAGCTGTATGTCCGCCGCGTCCCCGGTTTTCGCGCTCTCCCCGGCGCTGCGGAACATAAGCCTGGCCGCCAGTGACCGCGGCTCTTTTCTCACCAGCTCCTGAATAAGAAAGGCGGCGTCCCAGCCGCATTCCGCCAGGATCCCTTCCGCGCTCTCCGCAGGTGTCTTGAGAATATGTATCCCGGCGTAGGACACCCGGCCCAGGAACTTTTCGTCAAGAACTTTCTTAATGGTCAGCAGCTGCGGGCATTTCTTCAGCACGTTCACCGTGAATACGCAGCAGTTTTGCTTTGCGGCCTCTCTTCTTATGCGGTCCCAATCCTTAATTGACAGGCAGAGCGGCTTCTCGCATAAGACGTGAACCTTGTTGCCGAGGGCGAGCAGGATGTGTTCCGCTCTCCGGGCCGAGGGGGAGTCTATGACGGTGAAATCAAGCCGTTCTTCTTTGGAAAACAGCTCGCCGGCCCGGGCGTAGGTCTTAACGCCGGCCAGAAGCCTGTCCGCCTTCTCGAGACGGCGGGGGTCCGCGTCCGCAACGGCGGCAAGCCGGAATTCATCGGGCCGGCTTAAAAAAGCCGGAATATGAACCGTTTCCACGGTCCTGGAAAAACCCAGTATGGCGCCTTTCAGCATAGAATCTGTTCTAACCGGCCCTGGCAGAAACTTTCTTCACCCTTGCTTGGGGCTTGACAAACCATATTATACCTGTAATAATTATATAATATAGGGTTGCTATAGTCTTTTGCGGCTTTATTCTATTAAGCGGATTTGTTCCGGTGTTGCGCAACGGAGGACATTAAAACTTAATGGGCTCAAACTTTCTGCAGCTAATGTTCCCTCCCAAGGACATAGTCGGCATAGATATAGGCACTTATTCGGTCAAGATCGTGTGCTTCGGGGAGGAGAAAAAACAGCTTAAACTCAAAGATTGGGGCCACATACCGCTTTTTATCAAGCCCGATACTCCGGTCGAAGAGAAAAAAAGCATAATCGCCCAGGAGATCAAAAATTACCTCAAGAAGAAAGGCATACAGGCCAAATACGCCGCCGCCGCCATCTCCGGCAACGCCGTTATAGTGCGCTACGTCAAACTGCCCAAACTTTCCAAAAAGGAAGTGACGCTCACCATCAATATTGAAGCCGAACCGTTCATCCCGTTCGATATCAAGGATGTCAACCTCACCTATTACATCCTGGGCGATGTGACGGAAGAGGGCCAGCCCAAGATGGAGACCGTCCTGGTCGCCGCGAAAAAAGATGCCGTCAGGGATAAGATAGATATCCTCACCGAGGCGGGCCTGGAGCCCCTGATAATAGACGTGGACTCCTTCGCCCTTGAGACGCTTTACGACCGGGTGGCCCCCGGCAAAGACGCAAGCGCGGTGCTTCTGCTGAACATTGGTCATAAAGTGACCAACCTGTCCATCATCTCCCAGGGCATAACCAAGGTGGTCAGGGATATTTTTATCGCCGGCAGCACTTTTGACAAAGCGGTGCAGAAAACGCTGAAACTGGATGCCGCCGCGATCGACGCGTTGAAGAAATCCAGGAAATTGCTGGTGACGGACGAGGACAAGGAAGCCGCGATTGCGGAATTCGACAGGGAGGGGATAGCGGCTTCAAAAGCGGCGATCGCCGTCCTTAAAGACCTCTATAGCGAGATCTCGCGGTCCATAGATTTTTACCTGTCACAGGGTGTGGACCACTCCATCTCAAAGATCGTGCTGGCCGGCGGAGTGGCGAATCTCGGCAATATCACCAAGTTCATGACGGCTGAGTTCAAGGTGCCGGTGGAAGTCATAAATCCCTTCTCCTTTCTGCCGGAGGCCAAGAACATACCCGTGGAAATATCGCCGGCGCTGGCGGTGGCGGCCGGGCTTGCCTTGAGAAAGCTTAAGGATTGGGAATGATAAAGATAAATCTGATCCCGCCGGAGTACCTGGAGCGGCTCGACAAAAAGGCCATGGTGGCCAAGGTCGTTTTCGCAGGCGTACTCGCGGCGGCCCTGGTGTTCCTGGTTTCGGCCTGGTATTTCAACAAAGCCAGGGCGCTTGAAGCCAGGGCGGGGAGGCTGGACCGGGAGCTTCAAAGCCTTCAGGGGGACGTTGATAAGGCCAAGGCCATAGAAGCGCAGATAGCCGAAGTGCAGAGGTATCTGAATGCCATCGGCAGCATCAACCGCGGCCGGCTGCTTTACCCCCATTTCATGCAGGACCTGCTGGTAAATCTGCCGGGCACTATCTGGTTCACCGGCATAGGCACCACTTCGAAAGGCGAGACGCTCAGCGTGACCCTTCCCGTCCGCGCAAGGTCGACTTACGACCTGGCTTACTGGATAAACGTTCTTGAGACCGACCCCAAATACGCCGAGGCGACCCTTGGCGGCATTTCGGTCGCGGACAGCGAGTCGGGCAAGACTTTGACTACCAGCATTCAGGTGAAATACACCTACAAATAGCCCGGTAAATAAAATGAAACTGAACAAAGACCAGCTGACCAAGATCGTCGGGATAGCGATGTTCTCCGCGCTTTTCGGGTACGTGTATGTCGTTTATTTCTGGCTGCCTACGGCCAAGAAGATAGAGGAAAATTCCAAAAAGGTCGCCGACATACAGAGCGATATTGATAAAGCCAAAATGCAGAAAGCTAAGTGCAAGAACCTGGAAGCCACGCTGGCCGACCTCGGCGCCCAGAAGGAAGCGGCCCAGAAAAAATTGCCGACGGGAAAAAAGCTCCCGGACCTGCTCAGGACTTTGACCGATCTGAGCAAAAAATATAAGGTGAATATCAAGTCTATTGCGCCCGGCGCCGCCACCAGGGAAGAATATTTCATGAAGGCGGCTTATTCGATAAGCGTCACCGGCGATTATCATTCATTGGGCAGGTTTTTGACCGCGCTCGGACTTGAGGAGAGGATCCTGACCATGGAAAACCTCACCATTTCCGGCACGCCCGGCGCGGAGACTTCCATCAGCGCCAATTTCACGCTTATAGCGTACCAGTACAGCGGCTGAGAAAACAGCAGTTGATAAGTTGACAAGTTGATAAATGACAGAGAACTGAAGACTAATAAAACGGGCAAGTTATATGAGAATCTTACAGTCGTCAATCGCTTTCCTGGGGCTGTTTTTTATCGGCACCGGCGTTCCAGGCGCGGCCGACGCCGCGGCCGCCCCGGCCGCCGGCGTGTCCACGGCCGCTTTGACGGTGGACCAGCTCTACCAGCCGCTCACCCAGCGCGATCCGCTCAAGGAGGCCACCGTTTACACTGACGAGCATGGGCCCAAGGCCAAGGGCGCGGTGGCGGATATAACCAAGACCACTTTCAGCGTTTATAACCTTTCTTTGGCCGGCATCACGGAGTACGCCCGTTCCAAAGAAGCCATGCTGACCGACCCGACCACGGGCGCTTTCTATACGCTTAAGGCCGGCCGGCTTCTGGATTCAAAGAAAAAACAGTTACCCGGCGTTTCCGGCGTCATAAAAGGCAAGCAGGTTATACTGATGACCGAGGATAAAAAGCTCCATCAGCTGACCCTGCATCAAAAGGAATAATACATGAAAAAAACCATATCTTTGGCGATAATAGCCGTATTTCTGGCGCAGAATCCCGTTTTTGTCTTCGCCGTCGAGAACGCCGTCGTTAAATCGGTCAGGGTCTCCGCGGACAGCGTATATGTCACCACGGATAAACCCGTGAAATACAGGGCCTTCCGCCCGGGACAAGAACCGAAACTGGTGCTTGAGCTTGACGATGCCCGGCTTAAGACGCTTGAAGAGATCCCGGTCAACGGCGCGTTCATAAAGAAGGTCAGGACCGGCCAGTACAGGACCAGCCCGGTCAGCGTCACAAGGATAGTGATGGAACTGACCCAGAAGGCCGTATACAAGATTACCCAGAAAGGAACGGAGCTTTCCGTCGTCTTCGGCGGCAGGCGGAACAATAAAACCGCGCCTTTGAAAGACTCGCCTGCCGAGGTCTCCGTTTCAACCGCCCCTGTTAAGATAATAGCGCCCGACGCGCAGGAGAAAAGCCTGGCGCCGGAAGCAAAAGCCGAGCCGGCGGCCCTGACCCTGAAGCCCGCCGAGCTGAACCGCGAAAGCGCGCCCGCCGTATCGCCCAAAAAGACCGCGCCGCGCTCCGGTTCCGCGGCTAAAAACATAATAGATAACCTCTCGCGGGAGCCTATCAGCTTTGATTACAGCGACGCCAATGTCCGCGAGGTCCTGGGCATGATGGCGGCCAAAGCGGGCATAAACATGATCTACACCTCCGATGTCGCCGGGACCATCACCCTGAACCTGAATAAAGTGCCGTTCGACGAGGCTTTCAAAACCATTTTGAACGTGCAGGGGCTTGCCGCCCAGCAGGCGGGCGACAATATCCTGCGGATAGCCAGCCCCGCCACACTGCTGAGCGAGCAGACCAAAGCCTTTCAGCAGACCAGGGTGTTCTTCCTCAATTATTCCAAAGCCGTAGATATTGAGGCGCAGGTCGATGCGGTGGCCGCGGCCGAGGGCAGAAAATCCAGCAGCGTTATGGACGAAGCCAATAACGCCCTTATCGTGACCGATTCGGCCATGGGGCTTGAAACGACCGCCCGGCTTATCAGGAGCCTTGACCGCGTGCCCAAGCAGGTGGTCATAGAAGCGAAACTGGTGGAAGTGACTCTGGACAACGAATTTGATCTGGGCGTGAATTGGGGCTATGCTTCCGGCCCGGATTCAAAGGGCCGCTGGGTCGGCACCGCTTCCGCCGGCTGGCCCAACACCGGAAAAGGGGGGATCGGGACCGGCGTGGACCTGGCGGCCAAAAACATCTACGGCGCTTTAAGGCTGGGCAGATTCACCTCCGAGTACGGACTTGACATTGCGATAACGGCGGCGGCTAAAAAAGGCAAGGCCAAGGTGCTTTCGGATCCCAAGGTGGCCACGCTTAACAACAAAGAAGCCAATATTGATATAACAAGCCAGATTCCCTATCAAATAGTGGATACTGTCGTTACCTCCGGCGTGGCGGTCACCACCACCAAGGTCACCTATGTCACCACCGGCATCGTTCTTAAAGTAACGCCGACAATCAACTCGGACGGCCGCATTACCATGAAGATCAGCCCTTCCGTGAAACAGTTGTCCTCCGTGGCGTCCGCAAGCGTGGCGCCCGCCATAGACACCCGAAGCACCGACACCAATGTGATCGTGCGCGACGGCGATACCATAGTTATCGGCGGCCTGATACACGACGACAATCGCGACGTCGTATATAAGGTTCCCCTTTTCGGAGATATCCCGCTCGTGGGCGCGCTGTTCAGAAAGAAGTCCACCAGCAGGACCAGGCTGGAACTCCTGATATTCGTGACTCCCAGGATCATGGCGGACTAACGGATAGGGTATAGGGTTTAGGGTAGAGGGTATAGGGTAAAGAGTTCCTTATTTCTGCACTTTCTACCCTAACCCCTCTACCCTCTACCCTATTTTTATGCTTGTTTTTCTTTTCTTTTCCATCTTGCTCCTTGCGCCGGTCCTGCAGGGGTTCTGGAGTTTCTGGACGCAATTTATGTTTGAGGCCGCCTGTCTTTTTACCGGCGGCCTCTGGCTTTTTAAACAGGCTTTTTCAGCGGGTCTGCCGCGGGCGCTGCTGGAGAAAAAAAACCTGCCGCTTCTGGGCGCGGCTTTTTTTTCGCTTCTCGGCGCGCTGCTGAGCCCGGTGCGCTCGCTCGTCCTGGCGGACTGGTGGAGCTTTTTTTTCGGGCTTTTTATATTTGTTATGGCCGGCTTCCTCTCGGCCGGGCAAAGAAGAACGACCGATTGGGCTTTGAGGCTCGCGGCCTGGCTTATGGCGGCCTTAAGCATGTACCAGGCTTTCGTGCTTAAAAGCGCCGAAATCTCCGCGTCGCTTACCAATCCCAACGCGCTGGCGCTCTTTGCGCTGATGCTTATCCCGCTGACTCTGCTGTGGCGGGATTTTTATCTTCTGGTCACGCTGATAATAGTGCTGGTCTGGACGCAGTCCATGGCGGCGCTGCTGGCGGCTCTGGCCGCGGCCGGAGTCTACGCCGCGGACACCATGCAAAAAAACGATTTCAGAAAGAATTGGCCGCTGTTCGCCGTTCTGGCGGTTGTGGCCGCACTTGCCTTATGGAGCTTAGAGCCGCGGTCCGTTTTTGACAGGCTGCTCTGGTGGCGGTCCGCGCTGAAGATGTTTGCCGATGCGCCCCTGCTTGGTTTCGGGCAGGGAGCCTTCGCCTGGCTGTACCCGGCCTATCACCTTCCGACGGCTGCGGGCCTCTCTTCGGTCTATGTGCATAATTATTTCATTGAATTTCTGGCCGAAAACGGCGCCCTGGCCAGCGCCTGCTGGTTCTGGGCGGTGTTTTCAAGGCTTAAGGCCGCGACCGGCCTTAAGAGATACGCCGTTATAGCCGCGCTGGTCCATTCCCTGGCAGATTTCGGGCTTGCCGTGCCGGCGAACCTTTTCATCTTCTGCTATATTTTGAGCGAGCCGCAGGGGATAGGGATAGGGGACGCTACACAATATCTCAATTTGCCGCCGCAGCAAGAATGCCGGACAACCGGCCAGCCCCAAAGGAAGATGACGATAGCCGTTCTCGCGCTCGCGGTCCTGGTTTTAGCCCAGGGGCTGGGTATATTTTTTAAACAGCTGCGCCTGGAGCGCCTGTATGACTCGGCGCTTTCCGCCTATTCCGCCGGAGATTATGCCGGGGCTGCCGGAACGCTTGAAGTGGCCTCAACGGCCGAACCGCGAAATCCCCTCATTGCGCGGCTCCAGGGGGCTGCCTGGCTGGCGGCGGGCCTTGAGAAACAAGACAGTGTCCTGCTTTTCAGAGCCGCGGCCGCACTTGAGCGGTCTCTGCTTTTAAATCCCTACAACTCCGGCGCGTACAGGGACCTTGAATATATCTACGCCCTAGTCGGGGCCGCGAATCTGAAGGCGGACCTTCTTCAAAGAAAGAAAGGTTTTTTTAAATGGTAAAAATTTTTTCCGCAAGAATTTTAAATAAAAGATGACTTTTCGCATAGAAACCGGTGAAAAAAAATGGCGGGCAGCCGTCCCGGCGTTGTTTTTGGTCCTGGCCGTGGCATTGGGCGGTTTAAGGGATTTTGCCGGCTGGGCGGCGTTCTCCGGTCTTTTTACCTGCTACCTCGTTTTGTTTGAAAGAGACTTCTCCTTTTCCGTAACCGGGCCGCTGGCCCTGTTCGGCCTTTGGCTGGCCCTGGGGCTTTGTTTTTCTCCGGAACCTTTGAACAGTTTCTGGCATTTCTCAAAATACCTGGTCTTTCTGGCTTTCTTCGCGTTTACACGGTCCTGCGGCGAAGAGACCGCAAAGTTCTGGGCCTGGGCGGTCTTCAGCCTGGCCTGCCTGGCAAGCATGTTCATCCTGCTTGAACGCGCGCTGGGCGTAACCCCCGCCGGGCTTATAGGGGCAAATCCCAATTACAGCGCGGCTTTTATGGCCGCGGGCCTGGCCGGCGCCGCGGCGGCCGCCGGCGGAGCGGCAAGCGCAAAGGCCAGGCTGGCGTCGGGCGCCGCCGCCGCCCTGCTCGCCGCCGGCATACTGGCCGTGAACTCAAGGGGCGCGGTTTTGGCCGCCGCCGCCGCCGTATTTTTCCTGTTCTGGCTTAAAAAAGCGCGGCGGCCCGCGCTGTATCTCGCGGGGGCGCTGCTGCTTGCCGCCGCCGTCATTCCGGCCGAATACTGGAGCTGGTTTTTAAAGTTGAAAGACCCGCGCTCGCTTGAACGGCTGAGCATCTGGAAGACGGCTTTTGAAGCGATAGCCGCTCAGCCCGGTTTCGGTTTCGGGCTCGGCCTTTTTGAACAGATCTTTGAGGCTTTTAAGTTCCCGTTCTATAACGGCATTTCTTATTACGGGCATTCCACCCTGCACGCGCACAGCGAACTTTTAAATCTCTCGGCCGAGGCGGGCCTGCCTGCCGCGGCATTGTTGGCCTGGGCCTTGGTCTCCGGCGTTCTGGGCGCCAAAAGCGGGCCTGCCGCCAGACCGGAAAATCTCGCGCTTAAGATGTTCGCTTTCGCTTTATTCACCGAGGCGGCGGTAGACGTGATCTTCTACTCCGGCGCCGTGCAGTTGTGCTTTTTCGGCACGCTCGGCCTGCTTGCGTCCCCCTCATCTCTCTTACCGGTCACCAGTCGCCAGTCGGCAGTCGCCGGTAACGGAAACTGCACCGGAGCCGGCTTCCACCCCTCATCCCTCAGTCCTCATCCCTCGGCAAGGGCGGTCCTGTATCTGTTGGCGGCCGCGCTGGCCGCCGCGATATTATTAAGGCGCGGTTTTGAACATAACAGGCTTTGCGCAGGCTCAGGCAACGGCCCGGCAGCCAGCGCGGCGTGCCTTAAAAAAGCTCTGGGGTTTTCGCCCGGCGACGCCCAGCTCCGCAAGGCCGAGATCGCGGCCGTCCTGAAACGCTCCGGAAATTACGCGCGCGCCGCGGCTTTAGCGGACGACGCGGTTTTTAAATATCCCAAAGACCCGTTCCTGACGGAAGCCGCCGCCGAGGCCTATTTCAGCGGGGGGGACGCGGTCCTGGCGAAGGAAAGGCTTGTCAGGACCCTGGCGCTTGAGCCCGGCTTTCTTTCCGCCCGGCTGGGCCTGGCTCAGCTCCTGGCCCGGGAAAAAAATTTCAAAGCGGCCGCCGCGGAGGTTGAAAAAATAGAAAAAGCCCTGGAAAACCGCCGGACGGTTCCCAAAACAGCCTATGACAGGGCGCTCCGGTATCTGCCGCGGGCCGCGTATGACGAAATTAAAAATTTTTGCCGCAAAAATTTTTACCATTCCCCGCCCTAAAGGGCGGGGAAACTTTGGGGCAAAGGGAGGGTTGAGGGGGAAAAAATTTCCCCCTCAACCCCGGCACGGGAAACCCCGTGCCGGGTGGGATAAAATGTTGCTTCAACATTTTATATGGAAGAAAAAAACTACTGGCGGGAATACTGCCTTAATCAGGAAAACGCGCTAAACGGAAACGCCGTCAGACTGTTCAAGAATAGCGAAGAGGCGTTCGCCGAAACGCTGCGGACCCTGCGGTCGGCAAAAAAATTCGCGCTGCTGGAATTTTACGCCTTTGCGGACGACGCCGTCGGCAGGGCGTTTAAAGACCTCCTTATAAAAAAAGCGAAGGAAGGGGTCGGCGTTTACCTGATCTACGACGCCGTCGGATCCATCCTGACCGACAGGGATTTTTTCTCAAAGCTGGCCGCCGGCGGCGTCAACGTGGCGGAATTCAGGCCCGTGGTGCTGTGGAAACCCTACTGGAACTGGCTCAAGCGCGACCACAGGAAGCTGATCTGCGTGGACGGGGAGGCTGCCCTGGTGGGCGGGTTCAATATAACCGAACAGGAGGCCCCGATCTCCATGGGCGGCAGGGGGTGGAAAAACGCCCAGGTGCGGGTGGAAGGGCCGGCCGTCCCGGAGGTGGAAAAACTGTTCTGGGAGTCATGGGGGGCGAGTTCCAAGTTCGCCGGCGCCTGCGCCCCGCCTCCGGGGCCGGACCGGGGAGCCGGTGGAGAAAAACATAAAACGGGCGGCGTTTACGTCTCGGTCGTGTCCGCCACCGGCCTGCGTAATTTCAGGTCTATCAGAAGGAGCTACAGCTACGCCATAGACCGGGCGAAAAAATATATTTACATCACCAACGCCTACTTTCTACCGGACAGGTTCGTCTATCGGCGGCTTATCAGGGCCGTGGGGCGCGGCGTGGATGTGCGCATTATAGGCCCTTATAAGACCGACCACCCGTATATCAGGTGGGCGTCCTGGTCCATGTACCCGCACATGATAAAAAACGGCGTCAAACTATATGAATGGCAGGGCGAGATCCTGCATTCAAAGACGGCGGTGATAGACGGGATTTGGGCGTCCGTCGGCAGCCATAACCTGGACCACAGGAGCATGCAATACAACCTGGAGGTCAATATCAACGTTTTTGACCGGGGTTTCGGCGCGGCGCTGGCCGGCGCTTTCATGGAAGACCTGGCCAATTCAAAGCCGGTCACTTTGCTGGAAGCGAAAAGCAGGCCCTTTCTCTCAAAGGCGGCCAGCAAGCTTCTTTATCTGTTCAGGTCCTGGGCGTAAGACCGAAAATTGCCATAGCAATTTTCGGAAGGCTAAAGGATAAAGGCTTAAGGATGAAGGAAAAGATACCGCGGATACGCCCGCTATTTCAGCAGGTGCTTGCCGAACTGGCGAGCGATTTTTTTCGACCTTTATCCCTAATCCTTTATCCTTCCCGGACAATATGGGCATCCGAACCATCCTAACGCTGTCGGCGCTTTCGCTTTTCTGCGCTTTTTCGCGGGCGACAGAGCCGACCCTGCCGCAGTTTGACGCCATCGAGGCAGATAATCAGGCGGACAATTTTGGCTTGCCGCCCGCCGGGATTGACGCCGAAGAATTCCAGAAAATAAAGGATAAGCTTTCCACCAGCCTTTTTTTCAGGGGAGAGCTGGCCGACAGCGTAATAGAGGCGGACTATCAGAACCGGCTTGTCCCCGTTACTGGTAAAGAATCCCATGCCGACATCAGGCTGAAACTGCTGAACTGGATCCAGAAGAACGGGGACAAGGCTGCGAATCTTTACTTCTACCTTAAAAATCACGGGGCGGACCCTTCGGCCCCGCCACTCCTCCAGTATGAGGAATGGTGGGAATTCAACCCGCATTTTCTGGAGATGATAGCGGCGGTGAACAAAGCCGCCAAAGACAGCGCGGTCCCGGCTGAAGAGGTCAGCCTGATAGCCCAGCGGCTTTTTGGGGGGCACCAGGCCCAGGGGGCGGCCTACGCGCCGCGGTTCGGCGCGGGCTCATGTCCCGGGCCCGCTCCCCAAGGCTCCGGCAGTGCGGTCGGGGTTGATTACGCGGACTATAAACTGGACCCCGCCAACGCCGAGCGCGAGGCGAAAGCTATAAGCGGTCTGGTTGAAGGCCTCAAAAACGCGCTTGAGGAAGAGCTTGCTCGCCGCCGCGAAGGGGAAGACCTCACGGAAAGCCTGACACTGTCGGGCGAAGCGTTCGCGCTTTATAAGCGGTTCATCGTGGCGCTTTCGGAGCTTAAAGGGCGGCGCAATATTACCGGGGCGCAGTCAAAAAACCTGGAAACGCTGCGCCGGGCTTTGAGAAAAAAACTGGCCGGGCTTAAGGCGCTTTACGCCCGAAAGAGCCTGCGCGCGAGGGGCGCGGTCCTGCCGGCCGGGTCGCCCGGCGCGGACATCCTGAGGAAAGAAGCGCTCAAACTTCAGGGCGCTTTTGAAGCGTTCGGCGCCGGCGAAAAGGACGGGGAAGGCCGGCGGCTTTATGAGCTCCAGAGCGCCGCCGATTTCTGGACGTTTAAATTTTCGGCCTATATGCGCCTGGCCGCTCTTAAAAGCCGTATCGAGGGGGCGGAGGTTTTCAGTTGCGTCCTGGACAGGGTGGTTTTTGAATGGCTGGCCCGGTTTTTTCCGGCCGCCGGGTATGCGCGGTTAAGAAAAGAACTTGCCGTTTCGGCCGCCGGCATGGCGGCCGCGCTTGAGGGGGTGGCGGCGGGCGATTACAGCCGGGTCGGGGTGTTCGCCGGCGGTTCGCCGGAAGCGTTATTTAAAAAGATGGAGGAAATAGAGCGCAAGCTTGCCGTCCTTGAGGCCTGTTCAAGGCGCAACAGGCGGCTCCAGTTCCTGTTATGGGACGCTTTCTTAAACCCGCCCGGCCTTGAACCGGCGACCAAAGGCATCCGCGCCCGCAATAAACTTCTGTTTTAATAGGGCGCGCGGTTCAAGGCCTATCGCCGGCTCAAGGCCGGTCATATTTGCTGACCTTGTAGCTTTTGAGGAGTTCAAGTATGGCCAGGTCGCTCAGGTAGCTCAATAATTGTTCCGCCTCCGCAAGCGGACACCATCTCAGATCTATGATCTCATCCGGCGTTTTAGGGAAACCGTCGCCGCCCGAGCGCCTCATCATGAACCAGCGCACGTCCTTATCCGTCAGCACGCCGTTCCTGACGAACGAATATTCCGCCTTATACAGTTCGCTGACTATCTCGCAGTCAAAGCCCGTTTCCTCCGACACTTCCCTGACGGCCGCCGCTTCGGCCGTTTCGCCCGGCTCAATGCGGCCCTTCGGGAAGGTCCAGACCTCTTTGCCCTCCAGGTTCTTCACCAGGATCAGGAAGACCTCGCCGTTTTCTAAAATGATACCGCCGGCTGAGTGTTCACGCGGCATATGAAAGCTCCTTTGCTGATTTGAATAGCCCCGGCTCTTTTTGTATCCGCCCAGAAGCGTCCCGCCCTTATATTTTAGGAAATATAAAGCTGTCCGGCGATATCATCATCTGACATCGCCGCCGGTTTTTTTGTATCATAGCCTTTGAGCCGCGGATTTGAGCGCGAACGCGCGCAGGGCTAAGGGTACGCTGCGAACTCGACCCAGGACATTACCCCGAGGGAGAGAAGATCACGGACGTGCAGATGTCCAAGCTGAACATCGAGCGGGATAGATTCCATGGCGATTGGAACTATACGATTCATCCGGAAGGGCGTCGGTATAGATGAATCAGTTATTTATTAACAGGTCCTTAATGCATGGAATCGTAACTTTGGTTGTATTAATGCTCTTGCTGCCGCTGAATGGCGCGGCGCAGTCAACCTGGAAAAAGATCGATTCCTTGACCTACCGGCTGTATCTTGAAAAAAAGTGGGAACCCCTGCTTGAGGAAGTCGCTGATTCCCTGAATCAGGGAATAGATTTTTATTACCTGCGGGTAAGGGCGGGCGTAGCGGCGTATAAACTGAAAAAATACCGCACAGCAGTCGAGCATTTCCGTCAGGCGCGCAGCCTGGACGAGAATGACGAATTTGTCAATAAATATTACTACTATGCTTTAATAATGCTGGGACAAAACGATGAGGCAAGTTTTCTTGCAGACCGGTTCCCCCCCGATTTTATAAGCCTGGCCGGGATACGAACGAAAGGCCGGCTGAGCGCGGTCACTGTCGAGGCCCAGCTCGGCATCAACAGCAGGCATGCGAACCTGATCGCCCAGAATATTATCCGGGAAGACGGTTTAACCAGCTACCGGAGCGTCCTGAAAACGCAGCTTTATGAAAGCGTCGGTTTAGAGCATCATATTACCGGCCGGCTGAATGTTTTTCACAGCTTTTCTCAGGCGGGCGTTATCCGCACCCAGCAGTATCAGTCGGCATATAATCAGTTAAAACTTTTAAAAGAAACCAGCGCTTTGCAATATCAATATCGCCTTCACGGCCGCTTTTTAGCCGGGCGCGGCTGGGTGGTTCGTTCCGCTGTTTCTTCGTTATGGGGCCGAAGCAACTACCATCTGCTTTCCTATAATCTGTCCGGCGAGCCGGTTCTTTCCCTGAAGAGCTGGACGATCGCGGACAAACTGATCAATGCGGGAATTTCAAAAGAATTGCCGTTCTTGAGGCCGAAAGTTTCGGTCACGTACGGCGAAATAAACCGGCACGGGCAATTACAGGCCGACGGGCAGCTGGTTATCTATCCGCTGGAGAATGCCGATCTGTATTTTATCTCGGATGTTTCATTGCACTTTGATGAGAGCGTTGAAAAGGCTAAATCGGTATTTGCCCAGAAACTCGGGGTTAAGGGGGGGCCGGCCTGGTTTATCGCCGATGGAACCTGGGGCATGGTCGGGAATTTCAGCTCGTCGGAGGGGCTGGTTGTTTACAATATGCCTGAAGTAATTAAAAATATCCATGGAATAACGGTTTATCTGCCCATGTTCAACTACCGGCTTGATTTGACCGCGCGGGTTTCAATTTCGCGGAAAAAAGCGCAGACTTATGTATATACCACCGCAACGACATTTTACACCCGCAGCTACAGTTTTACGGATCAAGGCTTTTTAATCAGTCTAAAATGGTATTTATGAGGCAAGGAATTTCTTATTTCGGCGCCCCGCCGCCCTGTCTTATGGCATAATGTTGTACTATAGCGGCAGCGGCGTTCCCGGGCGGCGCGAGAGGTGATTCCCAGAATGGCCGAATTCATAAAAAAGGGCTTGATTTTCATGCTCGGTCTTTCATCGGCGATAGTTTCTTCATCCGGTTCGGCGCAAGACGCCGGCGGACCCGGGGCGGATTTCTATAAACTGGAAAGGCCCAACAACAGCAAACGGTTATATGGGGGCAATCACCACAGGTTTTTGCCCCGGTTGAAAATTTCCGGGCCGCACATTTACTATGTCTGGGCCGAGTCGGATGGAAGTTATTACCACATCTGGACTGGCCGCTCCAGGTTGGACGGCACCGGGTTTACTTCGGCCAAAAGAACCAATAACACTTATGATTCTCACGAACCGGCTTTGGATGTCTATAAAAACAAGGCCTACTTCGTGTATCAGGAATATGACGGTTCTCACTGGCAGATATGGACTGCCAACGCCGGCCTGGCCGGTGCCGGCTGGACGGCTGTCAGGCAGACCTCCGGCGCTTTCGATAAATTCCATCCGAAAATAGATGTTTATGACGGCAGGATTTATTACGTTTTTTTCGGAAAAGACCCCGGGACCGACTGGTGGCAGATATATACCGCCGTCTCCGATCTCGATGGCGCGAATTTTGTCGCGACCAGACAGACACGCACTTCTTTTCCTTACGGCAATTTCGATCCGTACCTGGAAGTGGATGCGGCGAAGGTCCGTTACGTGTACTCGTATTATGACGGCTCTTATTACCAGATAAAAACGGCTTACGCCGGTCATGACGGCGCCGGCTGGACGGCGACGCTCCAGACTGCCGGCGTTTACGATAAATTCCAGAACCAGGGTCTTGACGTTGAAGACGGCCGGGTTTACTATACCTGGTACGAATGGTATGGCCCGAAGTGGTCAATCTGGACCGCCAGGTCCAACCTGGATGGAAGCGGATTTACTCCCGTCAAACAAACTTTTACCGACCATGCCGTGCTCAATCCAAAAGTGAAAGCTGACGCCGACGCCGGAAAGGCGTATTATGTCTGGCAGGAAAAAGATGCAGACAGCGCTTATCAAATCTGGACGGCCACTGCCGGCCTGGACGGCGCCGACTGGAAAGCCACCCGGCAAACTACCGGCGGATATTCCAAAACGCAGCCTTTTATTGATACGCGCGGGGGCCATGTATATTACAGTTATTCGGGATATAAAGGCGCGGCGGGCGCCGGCCAGGGGAATTATCAGCTGCACTGGGCGAGAACCGATCTTGACGGCGCCGGGTGGAGAACCGCGGAAAAAACCTTTACCGGTCCGCCTGACGTCCAGGACGCTTTTTACCCCCAGCTCCAGGTTGTTGAAAACAAAATCTACTATGTTTTCAGCAGATCCGACGGCGTCAATCAGCAGATATGGACCGGCCGGTCAGATCTGGACGGTTCATATGTTTTCCTGACCTCGCAGACGGCTTCAGCCGTAGACAAATGGAATCCTCAGCTCCAGGTTTACGGTTCCAGGATCTATTACGCCTGGCATGAAAAACGCGGCATCATCCATGTAGTCAAAACAGCCAGGTCCAATCTGGATGGCTCCGGCTGGGCGGATGAAACCTGTCAAACCGAGGTGGACAGCTTTGCTCCCAAACTAAAGGTATATGGGGACAAGATTTATTATGCGTGGTGCCAATACACAGGACCGTATTATGATATCTACTTTGTAAGGACCGAACTCGATGGTTCAAATAAAACCCTGCTTCATTGGACTTCCGCCAGGTATTATAAAAGCCATCCACAGTTTGACATAAAAAACGGCAGGCTCTACTTCGCTTATCTGCATTACGATGAAACAACTCAAAAACAACAGGTCAGGACAGGCAGTATGAATATAGACGGCACAGATTATGTCGACGCGATGCAGACCTCTTCAAACTACGAGAAATACAAAACCGGCGATTGGGAATACGGCGAGCATTTGGGAATAGCCGTTTCAACGGCTAATTCCAGGATCTGCTATACCTGGCAGCAGAAAGACGACAATGGAATCTGGCAGATCCACGCAGGCCTTACCGGACTTGACAATACCGGCTGGATGGAAAAACAGCTGACGGCGACCGGTTATAAATTCGACAAGCTTCATCCCCGGATTGCAGTGGCGGAGCCCGTTTCCGAAGCGTACTATACCTGGCAGGAATTTGACGGGTATGCGCAATCTATCTGGGTCGGCAAATCCGGGCTTGACCTTTCCGGCTTCGTCGCTTTCCGGAAAACCAACGATATTGAAAACAATGTGCTTCCTCAATTCCAGATAGTAGGCTCTACCGTGTACTTTACCTGGAACGAAACGGACGAGGTGCGCTACCTTGTTTCAACGGGCCGGCTGGGAATGGAAGACGCCTTGAAAGCTTCCCCCAGGGATTATAAAGCCTGGCAACTTAAAAATAAAGGCGAAAAAGCGAAAAAAGGCGTTGCGCGCGCCGGTTCTGAAAGGATGAGCGCGACTCCGGCGGACAAAGTCCTGGCGCAGGCTTGTTATAACCGCGGTCTGGCCGCTTATCTCCAGGGCCGCCTCAAAGAATCAGTCATGGAATGGGCTAAAGCAGCAAATCTCGACCCCGACGATGATAAAGTGCGCAAGGCCCTGGAGCGCGTCAGAAAGGAATTGGGGACAGATCCTGCGGGGGAAAAATGAAGCTCAAGACTAAACTGCTCCTGACCCTGTTGATTCTCCTGGGCGCCGTATTGTCGGCAACGATAGCCTCAATATATTTTATCGAGAAACATCACCTCGCCGGCCAGCAGCGGCAGACGCGCCGCACGACCATAGACCGGTTCGCCCACGTGTGCGGCGATTCCATCATCAACAACGATGAATTGGCCCGTCTTAATTATCTCAAGACGCTGCTTGCGTCCGCCGAGCCGAAGTCGGTGCGCTCCGTGATTCTGGCGACTAACGCCGGCAGCATCCTGATGCACAGCGATTTTCTCAGCGGGGATCTGTCTCTTATGAATAAACCCGCCGGCGAGCCGTACCTGGAATGGCTTGCCGGGGCGCGCTACGCGGAACATCGTTTTAAATCGCAAGGACGCTCTTTCCTTGCTTCCGTGTCGCCGGTCCAGCCGGCCGGCCGGAACCGTCTTGGAAGTCTGATCCTGGTTTACGACGAAACAGCGACCGGGTTGCTGCTCAAACGCATGCAGGGAGAGACTTTGCGCAGATTGCTTCAGGTGGGTCTGGCGGGAGCGGGCGTTTCAGCGCTGGTTTCCCTTGTGCTTGCCGGGACGCTCACCCGCCCGATACGCACGCTTGCCGCCGGCACAAGGAAGATCGGCCAGGGGGACTTTACCTGCAGGATCCCGGCCGCAAGAAAAGATGAACTGGGCGACCTGGCAAATGAGTTTAATTCAATGGCCCGGAAACTTGGCGAGCTGGATGAGCTTAAGGACAGTTTTCTGGGCAAGATAACGCATGACCTTCGCAATCCGCTCACGTCTGTAATCGGCTATGCGCAGATATTGATGACGGGTGCGCTGGGGGAATTAAGCGATCGGCAGAAAAAACCGCTCGAAATAATCCTCAGCGGCGCCAGGTTTTTGACGGAGATGGCGGACAATATTCTGGATATCACCAAGCTGGAAGCCGGGAAAATGGAGTTTAAAAAGACGGATATACACGTCACGGAGCTGTTTGAAAGCGTGAAAGAATTATTGCAGGTTAAGGCGGATGAGTATAAGGTAGAGCTTGGCTTTCGCCTTGCCGACGGTATGAGCACGGTACGGGCGGATAAACAGGCCCTGTACCGGATACTCACCAATCTGGTCTCAAATGCCCTGAAGTTCACTCCCGAGGGCGGAAAAATAAGCGTCGAAGCTTTTCCGGATCGTGAAGGCGGCGCCTGTTTCGCGGTGAAAGACACGGGGATTGGCATTGCGCCGGATAAATTGAACGCGTTGTTTTCAAAGTTTACGCAGATAAACCGCGACCGCAGCCCCCGGCAGGTAAAAGGAACCGGCCTAGGCCTTGTAATCGCAAAAGATTTCGTGGAGGGACATGGCGGGAAGATCTGGGTGACGAGCGAACCTGGGAAGGGAGCGACATTCACCTTTGTTTTGCCGCCGGCGTAATTCAATATGGGCGCAAAGCCCGCGCGTCAAACCGGCTGTAGCGGCGCGTATTTGAGCATGAAAGTCTGCCTGACCCCGCTGTCAAAGACGACGGTAACCTTGGCAAATTCTCCCGCGCCGGCCTGGTTGACCACGCGACCCAGGCCGTAGACGGGATGCGAAACCTTTCTGCCTCTGCCGATGCGCGCTGTCACCGGCGGGGGGAGGTGCTCGGTCAGGGTCTCGGATTCCTCTTCCGGGCGGCGCGGCGCCGGCGCCACGCCCAGCCTGCTTTCATAAATGAAGCGGGAAGGCAGGTTCGAATAAGTAACGCCGAAAACCTTTCTCGTGTTCGCCCAGGTAAGGTATAGCCGCTCTTTCGCCCGCGTCATGCCCACGTAAGCCAGCCTGCGCTCCTCTTCCAGCTCTTCGGCTGAAGTGTCGGCCGCGTTTATCGGAAAAAGGTTTTCTTCAAGGCCGGTCAGGAAAGTCACCGGGAACTCCAGCCCCTTCGCCAGGTGCACCGTCATCAGCGTCACGGCGTAAGTGTCGGTGTTCAGCTCGTCCACCTGGGAGGCCAGCATCACTTCCTCAAGGTATTTATGCAGCGTCGGGGGCTCGTCCGAGCGTTTGGCGCGGTCCTCAAATTCTTTTACAGCGTTGACCAGTTCCTGCAGGTTGCCCAGGCGGTTCAGCGCCGCTTGAGGGTCTTTTTCCGATTCATCCTCAATAAACTGCCAATAACCCGACTTGGTCAACATTTTTTCAAGCATCAGGTGCGGGGCGGTGGAGCACAGGTCCGGCTTTATAGCGTCCTGGATGTTCAGGAAATCCTTTATTCCGCGCCGCGCCGCATTGGTCAGGTCCGGTATCCGGTCTTCTTTGAGAAGGGCATCATAAAGCGACAGTTCATTTGCCAGTGCGTAAGCCGAAACCCTTTCCAGCGCGGTCTTGCCGATGCCGCGGGCCGGCGTGTTTATCACCCGCAGTATGCTTACCGTGTCCCACGGGTTTACCAGTATCTTAAGATAGGACAGCGCGTCCTTTACTTCCTTCCTGTCGTAGAACCTGACCGAGCCGATCAGCCGGTAGGGAATGCGCCCCGCGCGGAAAGTTTCTTCAAAAGAGCGGCTCTGGGCGTTGGTGCGGTAGAAAACGGCGATATCATTATAGGTGTGCGCCCCGCGCGCGGTCAGCCGCTTTATCTTTTCAAGGATGGTCATTGCCTCTTCCGTTTCGGTGGCGCATTCCAGCAATTCAACCGGCTCGCCGTGTGGCTTTTCGGTCCAGAGGTTCTTGGGCTTGCGGCCTCTGTTATGCTTTATGACCTCGTTGGCGGCGTGCAGGATCTTCGCGGTAGACCGGTAGTTCTGCTCAAGCACTATGGTCCGGGCGTCCTTAAAATCTTTTTCGAACTCCAGGATGTTCCTGATGTCCGCCCCGCGCCACCCGTACACGCTTTGATCAGGATCTCCGACCACGCAGAGGTTCCGATGCCTGGCCGAGAGGGTCTTTATCAGCACGTACTGCGCGTGGTTGGTGTCCTGGTACTCGTCCACCAGTAGGTATTTGAAATGTTCCTGGTAGTATTCCCTTATGTCTTCTTTTGCCGTCAGCAATTCCGCAGTCCGGATTATCAGGTCGCCGAAATCAAGCGCCCCGGCCTCGTTCAGCTTTTTCTGGTAGCGCAGGTATATCCGCGCCAGTTTCAGGCGGTTCTGCTCGCCGGAGGCCTCGGCGTTTATCAGGTAGGACTGCGCATCCAGCAGATCGTCCTTGGCCCTGGAGATAAGCGTGGTATAAAGCCCGGCCTTGTTCTTTTCGTCAAAGCCAAGCTCCTCAAGGCTGAGCTGTATGAGCTTCTTCTGGTCGTCCTCGTCGTATATCGCGAAGTCCGGCTTGACGCCTATAAGCTTGCCGTGCCGGCGGAGCAGGCGGGCGCCGAGCGCGTGAAAAGTGTGTATCCACATCCCGCCGGAATTGTGGACCAGCCTGCCGACGCGGTGCAGCATTTCCTGCGCGGCCTTGTTCGTGAAGGTGATGGCAAGTATCCTGGACGGCGGGACTCCGGAAGCGATCAGTAGCGCAATCTTTGAGGTGAGCGTTTTTGTCTTGCCGGTGCCGGCCCCGGCCAGTATCAGCAGCGGCCCGCCGAAATACCGGACCGCCTCAAGCTGCTTGGAGTTCAGTTCCAGTTTCGGGAAGATGTCCGGGTTTATCTGTATGTCCAGAACGCTCATTACAGTTAATTTTACAATTTTTGCCCCGCACTTTGGCTTTGTTGAATAAATAACAGGAGTAAGAGAAGGCTCGTGCTCAATGCGGGCTGAACTTGAAGAAGCAGATATCGCCGTCCTTAATGACGTATTCCCTGCCCTCGGAGCGGATCAGGCCCTTTTCCTTCAGCGTCTTTTCGTCGCGGTATTTCTCTATGTCTTCAACAGAATAGACCTCGGTGCGGATAAAGCCTTTCTCCATGTCGGTGTGAACCCGGCCGGCGGCCTGCGGAGCCTTCAGCCCCTGCCTGAGCGTCCACGCCCGGACTTCGTCCTCCCCGACGGTGAAGAAATTTATTATTTTCAGCAGTTCCTTCCCAGCCAGTATCATCTTTTCAAGCCCGGTGTATTCCTCTCCCATATCCTTTAAAAAGGCCCGTTTTTCCTCTTCCGGCAGCTCGATAAGCTCCGACTCTATCTTTGCTGATATCTCCACAAGCTTTATGCCGCGGGCCTTGGCGAAATCGCGCAATTTGCCCAGCATGATCGGGTCGGGCTTCTCATCCGTGTTCGCCGCGTAAAAGACGGGCTTGGTGGTCAGCAGGTTGAAATCGCGCGTTTCTTCCGCCGTATAGCCGGCCTCGCCGGCGAACCTGCCTTCGGCGAGCAGGGCTTTTAGCTTTTCAAGCTTTTCCTGGCGCTCCTTTGCTTCTTTTTTCCCGCTTTTCAGGTCGCCGGAGTTCTTGTCCAGCATCTTTTCCACGGCCTCCAGATCGGCCAGCATCAGTTCGGTTTCCACTATCTCCGCATCGCGCAGCGGGTCCACGCTGTTCAGCACGTGCACCACGTTAGGGTCCCTGAAACAGCGCACCACGTGAGCGATGACGTCCACTTCCCGTATCGTCCCGAGGAATTTGTTGCCCAACCCCTCGCCCCTGGAGGCGCCCTGGACCAGCCCGGCCACGTCCACGAACTTTATATAGGAGGGGACCTTCTTCGGCGGCTTGAAGAGCTCAAAAAGCGCGTCCAGCCGCCGGTCCGGCACCTGCACCGTGCCGACGTTCGCGTCTTTGGTGCTGAACGGATAGCTGGACGAGGCCGCGCCGGCCCGTGTCAGCGCGTTGAACAGCGTAGATTTGCCGGAATTGGCCAGCCCTACAATGCCGATTTCCATATAAATGATTATATACAGATTCCGCCCGCGCCCGCCAGGGGATTTTTTCAGTTGTCGCAATTTTTTCAGTTAGAAATTCACTCGCAGCGCGGCCGCCGGGGCGGCGGTTTCTGTTATCTTCGTAGCACCTGTATGTTTTGTGACGCATGGCATGTTTTCAGGATTTAATATAAGATAAATAGTGTTATTGTATAGTCATTGATATAGTATAACTATAATCCATATGTAACTGTTTACAAACACAGGGACATTTGCTATACTAGAAGTGTCTCCACAGCTTCAACGCAAGGGGGTTTACAATTATGGAAAAACTTGATCTTGAAAAACTTACAGCCCATTTATGGGAATCCGCCAACATCCTGCGCGGCAGCATAGATTCCTCGGACTATAAAAACTATATTTTCGGCCTGCTCTTTCTCAAGCGCATCTCGGATGTTTTTGAGGAAGAAGCTGAAAAAATAGTAAAGGAAACCGGCGATAAAAAAATTGCCTACGAAGACCCGGACGAGCATGAATTTTTTGTTCCGGCCAAGGCTAACTGGAAACATCTGGCATCCCTCACCCACAATCTGGGCGACGCCATAAACAAGGCTAACGATATTCTTGAAGAGGAAAACCGTGTGCTTGAAGGCGTGCTTTCAGCCACGGACTTTAACGATAAAGAGCGCCTGCCGGATGAAACCCTTTCAAGGCTTATCCTACATTTTTCCGGGCTCAGCCTTCGCAATGACAATCTGGCCGAGCCTGATATCCTTGGCCGGGCATATGAGTACCTTATCGCCCAGTTCGCCGATGATGCCGGCAAGAAAGGCGGGGAATTTTACACGCCGAAGGAAGTGGTCACCCTGCTTGTGGAAATTCTGGACCCCAAAGCCGGCATGTATGTATGCGACCCAGCCTGTGGTTCCGGCGGTATGCTGGTGCAAACCGTCCATCATCTCAAGGCTATAAAGCAGAACCCCAAAAATATAGTTCTGCACGGCCAGGAACGCAATATCGGCACCTGGGCTATATGCAAAATGAACATGCTTTTGCACGGCATCTCCGGCGCGCGCATAGAAAAAGGCGACACAATCCGGGAGCCCAAGCTGCTTCAAAAGGGGAAGCTTATTGAATACGACATCGTTATAGCCAATCCGCCTTTTTCGCTCAAGAATTGGGGGATAGAATCGGCTGAAAACGACGGTTTTGGCCGGTTCCGCTATGGTGTACCACCGCAGAGCTATGGCGATTACGCTTTTGTCCAGCACATGATCGCCGTTCTTAAACCTTCCGGTAGGGCCGGCATCGTTCTGCCTCACGGCGTTCTATTCCGCGGCGGCGCCGAAGGCCGCATTCGCCAGGGGATACTGGAAGAGGACCTTGTGGAGGCCGTCATAGGTCTGCCGCAGAACTTGTTTTACGGCGCAAGCATCCCTGCCGCCCTGTTGATACTAAACAGGAACAAACCCGCCGACAGGAAGGGGAAAGTATTCTTTATCTACGGCGCGCGGGACTTTGAACAACTTAAAAACAAAAACAAGCTGCGGCAGGAAGATATAGACAAGATACTTAACGCTTACCGCTCAACCTCCAATATTGAAAAGTATTCCCGCCAGGTCGGCTTGGACGAAATCAGGCGCAACGATTATAACCTGAACATTCCGCGCTACATTGACATAACTGAGGAAGAGGAAGCGATAGATGTCCAAACCGTAATAAATGACCTGGCCAGGCTGAAAAAAGAGCGCCAGGCCGCCGAGGACAAAGTTGAGGGTTATCTGAAAGCTCTCGGTTATAAAATATAACGCTGATTTTAAGGAGATGAATCAATGGAAGAAAATAAACATCCGATAGAAAAAAATCCTCTGTTCGGGCAGTTGCCGCTTGAACTTTCAGAAAATATCCGGTCTCTCAACCCCTGGTGGAGCGATGAGGCCGCACCGACAGTGCCTTCCTTCCATCGTTGGATCTTCAAGCGTTTGAATCACATGCTCCATGAAGGGTTGACGCCTGCGACCGTACTTCGGGGTCCCCGCCGAGTCGGCAAAACGGTCATTCTCAGGCAAATCATCGAGGACTTGCTGGGATCTGCGGTCATTCCTTCACGCATACTCTATCTTCCCTTTGACGAGTTGCCCACGATGCAGGGCATCCAGGAACCCATTTTGACCGTCGCCCGGTGGTTCGAAAGGGAGGTTATGGGCTGTACTTTCAACACCTCGGCCCAACAAAATCAGCCGGCCTATCTGCTGTTGGATGAGGTGCAAAATTTGGAGTCCTGGGCTCCCCAGGTCAAGAATCTGGTGGATAACCATTCCATGCGCATGCTCATCACTGGAAGCTCCTCGCTGCGCATAGAGGCTGGGCGCGACAGTCTTGCCGGACGAATCTCGACTGTGGATTTGGGCCCGCTGTCCACTAGGGAAATCGCCGAGATGCGCTTCGGGGCGCGAACAAAACCGATTTGGAACAACGGCCTCAATGGAATAGCGATTCCCGACTTTTGGCGGCAGGCCGTCGTCATCTGCCGCAAACAAACGGTTCTGCGCCGGAAAGCGTTCGCCGCTTTTTCCGATCGCGGCGCTTACCCGGTTGCTCATGAGAGGAAGGCTGCCCCGTGGTCCGAGATCGCGGATTATCTCAACGAAACCGTCATCCAGCGGGCTATCCGGCATGATCTACGCATGGGAGCGTGGGGCCAAAAACGGGATGAAAAGCTCTTGGAGGAAGTTTTCCGCTTGTGCTGCCGCTATGCGGGGCAGGCTCCGGGACAAAGGATCTTCGTCCCGGAAATCCATCAGGCGCTGTCCGTAAATATCGGCTGGAATAGGATACTTGACTACCTTCAATTTCTTGACAAGACGCTGCTCATCCGACTCATCAGACCGTTGGAGCTCAGATTAAAACGGCAATCATCTCCGCCAAAGGTATGCTTGTGCGACCATTCCCTGCGCGCAAGTTGGCTTCAGGAGGTCGTTCCACTTGACCCTGACGGGCTTTCCAAGAATCCACACCTTTCGGATTTGGCAGGACACTTGGCGGAAAGCGCGCTCGGCTACTTTCTGGCCTCGATCCCCAACCTGGATGTCGCATATTTTCCCGCGCGCGGCACGGAACCGGAGGTGGATTTTGTCATAACGGTGGGAACCAAACGGATTCCCATCGAGGTGAAATACCGCAAGTATATTGATCCCCACGACGACACTTTGGGACTGCGCGCATTTTTGGAGAAATCCGTCTACAATGCGCCCTTTGGGCTTCTTGTGACCTTGGAGGATGATGTCACCGTGCTGGACCCGCGCATTATCCCCATTTCATTGTCGGCTCTGTTATGGTTGAAATAGTAAAAATTTTTGCGGCAAAAATTTTTAATGAAAGAATATAGAGAACAACTGCTGGACTTGATTCTTAACTTCCTCTGGCGGCAGTGGTCCGCCCTGGGCGTATTGGGGACGTCCAGCTCGGAAGATGAATGGATCCTGGACCCGGAGCCTTTGCTTCTCTTCTCCCTTGAGACGGCGCGCTATGAGCCGCGCCTCTTTGACGAAATCCTTTCCTGGCTTTGGACCAACGGCGCCTTGCTTGATATCGCGCGCATCAAGAAGCTTTTATTGGAAAGAAATTCCGAGGAAACGGCCCGCGTCGTGGGCGGAACGCTTAATTACCTGGTTGATTTCGCGGACAATCGCAAGTGGCAGGGTATTGTGAAATTCGCGAATGAAAAGTTCCTGGTCAATTCCAAAGACAAGGCCGTCAGGGCGCTCTTCCGGCTTAGAACGGGCGAGCCTCATCCCATGGCGAAAGACGCGGATTGGCGGTTCATCCCCTTTAATCTTAACCGGCCGAAAATTTTAAGGATAAGAAGGGGCGCGGACGTCCCAGTAAACGCGCAGACGAATATCCGTTTTTTGTTAAGGCGGTTGTTCGGGGTCGGCGCGCGTTCCGAGGTGATTCTGTATCTGCTGACGCATGAATCCGGCGCTCCTGCCGAGATAGCCGATGCCACCGGCTATTTTTGGCTTACCATACGCGACGTTCTGGAAGATTTGCGCGGCTCCAGGCAAATCCTTACAAAGCAGAAAGGCAAACGGATAGAATACTGGCTCTCGCAGAATAAATGGTGGGATTTTATTTCCTCTTCCGCGCAGGAAACGCGGCGGCCCAAGTGGCTTAACTGGGCGGAGATTTATACGGCGTTATATATCCTCTGGAATACCGTGGACGAAATAGCCGGGGGTTCGGAGTCCGAATATATGAAAAGCTCGCGCCTGCAGGACAGCCTTGAAAAGCTGTCGTCCGAGTTCGCGCAGGCGGGCATAGCTGTAGGCAATCCCCCGTCTCCGGGCCTTCCCGCTGAGATGCACCAGAGCGCCGCCTTGAAATTTATATCCGGAGCGCTTGGAGCATAAAATGGGCAACCAGATAAACAGCCTGAAGATGGGCCAGAAGTTCAAAAAAACCCCCGCCGGAGAAATTCCGGTGGACTGGGGCGTTTCAACTGTCGGTGATTTGTGCCAGGTTAATCCGGAAGTTCTTGGGGAATCTACGCCGCCTGATACACGGTTAAAGTATATTGATATTTCATCAATAGAGCGCACAGGGAACATTTCGGCTGTTAAGGATATTGAATTTAAAGATGCGCCCTCGCGTGCCAAGCGAATTGTTAAAGCCGGGGATATAATAGTTTCCTCAGTCCGCCCATATCTTAGAGCTTTCGCCCGGATTATAGACCTGTCAAAGAATCTCATTGCCTCAACAGGTTTTACGGTTCTTCGTCCTCGCTCCAATGTGGATGGCGGCTATATATATCAACATATATTAAGCAGTTCTTTTGTGAAATACTTGGAAGGGCGGATGGTGGGGTCAAATTACCCCGCTGTCAATGCGAGCGATGTGGCAGAATACCAGATGCCAGTGCCAACAATTGTGGAACAGAAAAAAATCGGCCGAATATTGTCTGATATTGATGGATTAATTGACGCTACTCAAATTGAAATTGAAAAGACCAAAGAACTTAAAAGAGGCCTGATGCGACAACTTCTCACCCGCGGCATCGGCCATAAAAAATTTAAAAAAACCGCTATAGGCAAAATTCCAGCGGATTGGGAGATACGAAATCTTGACGAGCTTTCTACTGACATTTATCGATACCCGACGTATTTCAATATTAAATATGTCGAAAACGGGGTTCCAGAGGTAAGGGGCGAATTAATCGGGGCAAATGGGCAGCTTGAAAAAGACACGAGCAGATATAGATACATTTCTTTGGAAACAGCGGCAAAATTCCCCCGTACGAAGCTAGAAGAGGGAGATTTTGTCTTGTCGATCCGTGGAACAATGGGGAAAGTTGCCATTGTTACGAAAGAATTGAGTGGGGCCAACATGACGGCCAATCTTATACGCATTTCTCCAAATAGAAAGTTGGTAATACCTCATTGGTTACTACATGTGCTTTTGGGTGAATCTTTTCAAAAAAAACTTGCTGCGGCATCTTCAAGCACAACAATAATGACAATAACCACGCCAGAGTTGAAAAACATTAAATTCTTTTGCCCACCTTTAAAAGAGCAACAGAAGATGGTTGATGTTTTAGCAGGATTGGACACTCAATTCAGAACTGCTGTAAGTATTTGCGAGAAAACAGAAGAATTAAAAAAAGGTTTGATGAAAATGCTTTTAACCGGCAAAGTGCGGGTATAATTTTATGGGTAAATTCAACGAAGACACGCTTTCTGAAAAGCCGGCGATTGAGCAGTTGAGGCGGATGAAGTACGAGTTTATACCCGGCGACAAGCTGGACCCGCAGGAAACAGAAGATTGCGAGCGGACTTTGCGCCGTGAGGTTCAAGCATGAAAGATTTGATTCCGGCGAAAATCGTTGAAAAGAAAATATTTTTAATACGCAGCCAAAAAGTAATGCTGGACGCCGATTTGGCGCGGATGTACGGGGTGCCGACAAAATCGCTGAATCTTGCTGTTAAACGGAACATACTGCGATTCCCCGGAGATTTTATGTTTCAGTTGACCCCGGCAGAGGTCCAAAACTTGAGGTTTCAAATTGAAACCTCAAGTTGGGGCGGCCGGCGGTATGTGCCGTATGCCTTCACTGAGCAGGGTGTGGCAATGCTTTCAACCGTCCTGAAGAGCGAACGGGCTATTCTGGTCAATATTGCTATTATGCGGATTTTTGTGAGGTTGAGGGAAATGCTTCTCGCAAATAAGGAGCTTGCGGAAAAACTAAGACAGCTTGAGAATAAAATTGAAAAGCACGATACGGAAATCCAGGCGATATTTGAGGCAATTCACCGGTTGATGAACCAGCCGGGGCAGCCCAAAAAGAAAATAGGTTTTATAAAGTGAGGAACCATGAAAAAAATACTGGCTGAAATAGACAGGCTTCAGAAAGAGATAAATAAACACCGGCCCATAAACAAAACCGTCCTTAAGCAGATCAGGGAGTATTACAAGGTGGGTCTTACCTACGCCTCCAATGCCATTGAGGGCAACTCGCTTACCGAGAGCGAAACCAAAATAGTCCTGGAAGACGGCCTTACCATAAACGGCAAGCCGCTCAAGGATCATTTTGAAGCCCTTGGCCACGGCGAGGCCTACGACCTGATGCATAACCTTTACAAGAATCAGGCTATGGCCGAGGCGGACATTAAAAAGCTGCACAAGCTGTTCTATTACAGGATAGACGCCAAAAACGCCGGCAAATACCGCAAGGTCAAGGTTTTCATAAGCGGCTCAAAGTACCCCCTGCCGCTGCCGGAAAATGTCCCCGGTCTTATGGCTGATTTTGTGCGCAAGCTTTTCGCCATGAAGAAACTACTTCACCCCGTTGAGCTCGCCGCGCGGGTGCACAAGGATTTTGTGTTTATCCACCCCTTTGTGGACGGTAACGGCAGGCTGGCCCGGCTTTTAATGAACCTGGCGCTGTTGCAGGTCGGCTATAACATAACAATAATCCCGCCGGTCCGCCGCGCGGATTACATAGACGCGCTTGAAAAGGCGCACGAAGACGACAAGCCATTTACCGCCTTTATAGCCGAGATGGCGCTGGAGACCCAGAAGGACTATATACGCCTGTTTGAGGAAAACAAAAAGATCAAATAGCATATGACCACACCTAAATTCAACGAAGACACGCTTTCTGAAAAGCCGGCTATTGAGCAGCTTAAGCGGATGAAGTATGAATTCTTGACCGGCGACAAGCTGGATCCGCAGGAAGCCGAGGAATGCGAGCGGACTTCGCGGCGTGATGTGATATTGGCGGATCGCCTGCGGGCCAAGCTTAAAGAATTGAATCCCAATGCCGGCGAAATAGCCATTGAAAAAGCCATAAGGCAGGCAACCAATATACAGGGCACAAGCCTTATGGACGAGAACAAATTATTACATAAGGCGCTTGTTTCAAATATCTCCATAGAGCAGGAAGGTCCCGCCGGGCGCAGAAGCGTAACCATAAAATTTATAGACTTCGACGAGCCCAAAAACAACGACTTCCTTGCGGTCAACCAGTTCCGGGTCAAAGGCCCCAAGGTCGCGGACAGGCCGGACATAGTAATTTTCGTGAACGGCATCCCTCTGGCCGTTATTGAGTGCAAAAGCCCGGTTGCCCGTGAAACCGGCGTGGGCGACGCCATAGCACAGCTCCTGCGCTATCAAAAGGAAATTCCCGCGTTATTCAGGACCAACCAGATAGTTTTGGGGACGAATCTGTTCGGCGCGAAATACGGCGTTATCGGCGCCGATTATGGCGCTTTCCATGAATGGAAAAACAAGCCGGAAGAAAAACTTCCGGATTTGACCGACCATCCCGGCGTCAGGGAAATGCGGGACCTGGGCCTGCTGGAGGACGGGGAATTGCCTCGCGCGCCTGCGCAGCAGGACGTTACCATAGCGGCGCTTTTTAATAAGCGCAATTTTCTGGACATAATACGCAACTTTACCGTGTTCCAGGCGGACCAGGGCAAGGTCAGCAAAAAAATATGCCGCTACCAGCAGTTCGCGGCGGTGCAGCGTCTGAGCGCGCGCGTCCTGGCTGAAAAGGAAAAGAAAGGCATTATCTGGCACTGGCAGGGCTCCGGCAAGTCCCTGACCATGGTCTTCGCCGCCTTGAAACTCCGGCGGGAGGAGAGACGGCTGAAAAACCCGTATTTCCTGGTCGTAACCGACAGAAAAGACCTGGACAGGCAGATAACCAACACCTTTAACGACTGCGGTTTCCCCAATCCCATCAGGGCCGCGACCGGCCCGGAGCTTTACCGGATGCTGTCGGAGGGCGTGGGCCGCACCATTATGACCACGGTGCAGAAATTCCGCACGCCGCCGGACAAGCCGCTTTCCCCTGCCGACAATATTATTGTGCTTACCGACGAGGCCCACCGCACGCAGTACGGCAGTTTCGCCTTCAATCTGCGCAAAGCCCTGCCGAACGCCGCTTTCTTCGCTTTCACCGGCACGCCGCTGGACAAAAAAGATCGCAGCACCTATAAAGAATTCAGCCCCGCCGGCGAAAGCTACATGCACCGCTACGGCATAATGGAATCCGAGGCCGACAAAGCCACCGTGCCGATAAAATACATGGGCCGCCTGCCTTCGCTGCGCCTGGTCGGCGGGTCAATAGACGCGCTGCTGGCCTGCCTGTTCCCGGACAAGAGCAAAAGCGAACTGGCCGGGATCAAGAAGCAATACGCCGGCATGGAGGTCCTGCACGGCGCGCCTCAGAGAATAGAGCGCGTGGCCATGGATATAGTGGAGCATTACCATCAGGCCATACGCCCCAACGGCCTCAAAGCCATGATAGTGGCCAAAGACAGGGACGCCGCCGAGCTTTACAAAAACTGCCTGGACAAGCTTGTCCCGCCGGAGGCTTCGGCCGTTATCATGACGATAAACGAGCGCGGGGATTGTGAAGAGCGCAAAAAGCGCTTCTCGCTTACCGACAAGGAAGAGGAAAACCTGAAAGAGCGCTTTAAGAATCCCGGCGACCCGCTTTCCTTCTTGATCGTCTGCGACAAACTGCTGACCGGCTTTGACGCGCCGCTTCTGCAGGCCATGTACCTGGACCAGCGGCTTATCGAGCACGGTTTGCTGCAGGCGGTCGCCCGCACCAACCGCTGCTATCCGGGCAAGAATTACGGGCTTGTGGTGGATTATGTCGGAATCGGAAGCGAATTGGCCGCTTCGCTCAAAAAATTCAATTCCGAGGATGTGGCCGGCATGTTCAGCGCCGAGGACGTGGAAAAAGAATTGAAGCAGTTGCCGCTTCTTCATAAGGCCGCGATGGTATTTTTCGCCGGCGTTTCTTTTGATGCCCAGCCCAGGACTATAATCCAGAAATGCCTTGAGGTTCTAAGGCCGCCCGCCGTAAGAGGCGGGTTTGATGAGGCCTACCGCGCCCTGGCAAAAAGCATGGATTTTCTGATGCCCGACCTGCGGATTGAGCCTTTCCTCAAGGATTTTAAGTTCCTGGGAGCCGTCCGCGAGGGCGCCAAAAACCTGTACCGCGATGAGCGTCTTAAGTCCGAGGATTTGAGCGCCAAGGTAAAGGCCCTGATACAAGCGCATATCGCCGCCGAAAAAATAGAAGAGCTTTTAAAGCCCCTGACGATTACCGCGCCTGACTTTGCCGGGCAGCTTGCGGCCAAGGGTTCGGATAAAGCCAAGGCGGTGCACCTGGAATACGCTTTGCGCGACACGCTGCGCAGCGCGTCTGCGGAAAACCCGGCATTTTATGAAACCCTCCAAAAACGGCTGGAAGACGCGATTGCCGCGAATAAAAAAGAACGCCGCGACGACGCGGACCTGCTGTTGTCGCTTATGCGGATAAAGGAAATAGAGGCGCATAAAGACGAGACGGCGAAAAAACTAGGCCTGGCCGGCGGCAGGGAGTTCGCCTTCTTCGGCCTTATTGACCGGTCCGAAGACCTGCCGGGCTTGAAAAAGGAAGAGCGGGCCGTTCTCGCCAAAGAAATTATCGGCCTGATAGAAGAGCGGGCCGTAGCCGAGTGGGCCGAGCGGGAAGATATTCAAAAGGAAATGCGTCGTGAAATAAAACGCCTGCTCAGGCGCAAAGGCTGCGCCGAGGAAAAGCTCCCGGCCCTGACCAGGGAGTTGATTGAGCTGGCCCAGCAATGGGTAAAGCGTTAATATGACAGCTACGCTTACGGAGCCGATTGCCTATACCCTGCTTCCCTCTAAAGGGCGCAAAAGCGTTTTTTTGCGGGTAAACAGGGACGGTACGGTAACGGTGCGCGCCCCCAGGTTTGTGTCAAAGGCTTATATTGAACAGTTTGTGGCCAAACGCTCCGGCTGGATTACGGAGAAACAGAATTATTTTAACCAGCTTCTGACGCTCTATCCTCCAAAAGAATTTAAGAACGGCGAATCCTTCCAGTTTTTGGGCCGCAACTTAAGGCTTAGGCTGCGGCATATAGCGGGTTTGAAAATCCCGACGTGCAGGATTGAGGCGGGGCGGATTAAATTATTGCTGAACGGCCGGGCAGGTGCGGAACTTAAAGCCGCCGCTTCCGGAGCTGTACGCAATTTATATGCCAGGCATACCGCTTTGAGAACCGCCGCTTTTGTCCGCAGGCATTCCGCCGCTTTGGCTATAAAACCTGGGCGGATTTCAGTAGTGGGCCAGAAGAAACGTTGGGGAAGCTGTTCGCGTAAAGGCGACATCCGAATTAACTGGCGGCTGGCCATGATGCCCCCGGCGGTTGTTGAGTATATCATCGTTCACGAGCTGTGCCATTTAAAAGTTCACGACCATTCGCTGAAATTCTGGAGCATCGTTAAATCCGTCCTCCCCGACTACGAAACCCGCCGCGCCTGGCTGCGCCGGCACGGCCCCGCTGTTTTTCTGATGGCTGATTGGCCGTCTGATGGCCATAGGCCTTGATGCGGCACCCACACAGATATTGGGGGTAATATAATGGATATAGACGAGGCACATATTAATCATCTACTTGCATTGGAGAATGATAAGGTCAAAGAAGCCTTAATCAATTACTCCGCCTATCTCAAAATGGCGGACGACATGATATATTTCCTGTCTCGGGAGTTTTTGGATACGATAAAAGATGAAAATGTTATTTTCCTATCATTTTTCGCCCAAATTTCCGTGGATCTTGAACTGGCGGTTTTGTCCACGCTAAGGCGGCATGATATACAGGCATGTTGCATGCTTAGACATGCGCTGGAATCCACCTGTTTGGCGGCATATGCCTTGTTTTCCAAATCGGTGGCAGATGAGGATAAGGCCATGTCTGAGTACGGACACCCCGCAAAGAAGTTATATAAATGGATTGCTAAAGAATTTCCGGAACAGTCTGAAAATATCAAAAAGATAAAAGAGAAGATTAACGATAACTTTTCACATGCAAACATAAAAACATCAGCGGCGAATTTGATTGTGCGAAATGAGAAAATAAATCCCACCTTTTTTGATTCAAACAGCAATGAAACTGTCCCTAAACGGCTTTATGTAATTTCTGAAATAACATGGCATGTCTTAGACCTGCTTGATCAAGCTATAAAAAAAGCGAATTGCGGGGTTGCCCTCAAAGAGGATTCCGTTAAAAAAATAAACGAGTTTTCCGGGCGGATGGATAAGGTGTTTGCCGAGTTTATAACAGCAAAGAATTGATGGGCGCGGGCGATAATTTTCGGGGCTGTACGGCGAAGCCGGGGGTGGAGCGAAGCGACACAATTCAGGCTTCGAACAGGCGGCCAGCAGGCCGCGCAGAAGGAGGTGATGAGTATGAAACACCTCTTTTCTGCTGGAGCAGAGCGAGTCCGGATCCGGCCCACCAATGGGCCGGCGAGTGGGCGAGCCTGCGGCCCCTCCTGCGGCAAGGGGTGGACTATACCGCAGTCCTGCGCCACTATGGACACAATTCAGGCAATCAGGCGGTGGGCGGCCGCGCCGCGTGGCCGCGCCCACGACGGCTTCCCGCGGTTATGGGGGCTTTCAGGCTGCGGGGAAACGGACCGAAGCGGTATTTATAAAGTTTCCTCGGGATGTTCGGCAAAGCAGGTTCGAACTTTATCCTGAAAGGCCCGTAATAAAAAACCCTTCTGTAAAGAAGGGTTTTTTATACGGCCTGTACGGGATTTGAACCCGTGATCTCTGCCTTGAGAGGGCAGCGTCCTAGGCCGCTAGACGAACAGGCCGTAAAAAAACGATTTTTATTATTCTATCAAAATGGCGGCTTCTTCCTCAATTTAAACTGAAAAAATGTGGGCGAATTTTTTCATGCTCTTCCAGCCGGCGACACCAAAAACACACCGGCGTTTGCCGGCACAATCGACCAGCCGGATGTTTTTCAAAAACGAACGACGACCTGAAAATTGCACTGCGCAATTTTCAGGTAAAAACAGCCGACGGCCGGGATTGAACCGGCGACCTACCGCTTACAAGGCGGTTGCTCTACCGCTGAGCTACGTCGGCGTTCTTCATTGACATTATAGGATTTTTAGCGGCAACTGTGTCGGCATTTGTGACCAAACTGCGACCGTTTAAGCCTATTTCCCGTTCAATTTCTCTTGTGGCGGGAATACATGAATTAAAGGCTTGCCTCTCGGCCCAGAAGTATCCGGGTTCCTTTTTTTGCCGGATCCGCGGGTTAAAGGTTATAATACCAAAAAGGCGGTAAGCGGGTCAGGCCGGCTGCCGGCGCGGGGGCGTCAATTGCCGAAACATATCTCAGGAGACAGAAATGACCCTTAACGAAACGCTAAACAACCAGTACGAAGGATTTCAGGCTGAGTTCTATGACATCATGCATACGGACAGTTCTGACATTAATTTCTATATCGAAATGGTTAAAAAAACTGACGGGAATTGTCTTGAAATCGGGAGTGGAACGGGAAGGATTTTAATCCCTGTCGCTAGAGCGGGCTATAAAATTGGGTCTTGACGAAATGTCCGGCTTATTACGGGATAACGGATTTGAAATAAAAAACAGCTGGAGAAATTACCGCAAGGAGGCCGCGCAAAAGGATGCCGATTTGCTTATAATTCAAGCCGGTTAAAACCGCGCAAAAAATCGGGCGAAAGAGCATAAAAATAAAAAGTACTGCTGTCGCGTGTTTTAAATCCGGCTTTGCGGTAAATGTTCAACGCTGCGCGGTTGCGGTCATACACGCCAAGTCCGGCTTCAGAAAATGGTTTAACGCCGAATTGATTTATGGTGTGAATAAACAAAGCCTTTCCCAGCCCTTTGCCGCGGTGAGCCGGATGTACGGCCAAAGAATTAAGCAATAGCAGTTTATTTTCTTTTTCCGCCAGATGATATCCCACCAGTTGATTTTTATGCCATAAAGTGTGTCCGCCGATAAATTTTTCATTTTTAATTAAACGCTGCAAATTTTCCAGGCAGCCTGGCGGGGTTTGTAAAGAGATTGTTACTAATGAGCTAATGGTTTCTTTATTGCATAAAAAATTAAGTTTCGCGGCTTTGCCGGTATAACGGTTGTGCCAGGATTTAATTTTGTATGCTTCTGGAAGAAGAAACGTTCTTTTTTTAAAATTTTCAAGAGGCAAGATCATATTTAATTCTTTGAGAGGTTCAAATTTCAGTTTTCTCAATATCCGCGCCTCACTGTGGGGTAATTTGGGATACCAAAGGATGCTTTTAGGCGACATATGTTTAAAGAGATGTCCCAGAGCCTGTCTTAGGAGAATTCCCTGGGCAATATTGGTTTCATGGGCGATTTCCCAATACCAGGCCTCCAGACTACGATTGATTCTTATCCCTCCAAGCAAAGCGATTATCCTGTTTTCTTTGATAAACCACAAAGAATAGCGGTTTGCCTGCTTGTATAAATAATCAATTCTCCGCCGGCGGGTTGAAAGATTTTCTATAAACTTTTTCAACTCCGTCGGAGAGGGCGAACATGTTGAAATTGAAAAGTTCATGGTTTTTAATTATTCCAAACCCGTATTTCACGATCAGGATGCAGAACCGGCCGGTTTTTGCTCCAGGAGCCGGAAAATGAATTTAAGGTTATAATACAAAAAAGACAGTTCAAGAGTCAGATTGGCCGGGAAACATCGCCGTTGTGACTCTTGAATTCCAACTTCCGGCTTATGCTCTTTACGCTTGAATTTATGCATGTTCCACCCCTTTACTCACGCTGGTTTATCCTCTAAATCCGTTAAATTGCCGGGGATCACCACGACACTATGCTGTCGTGTTGTTCGGCTGCGCTATTTATGCGGCAATAGCCCGAAAACCCCGGGCCGGGTATGTAAAATGTTGCCGGGCAACATTTTATAGTAAAATTTAAACCGATGAAAAAACCTTTTCCGGCGTATCTTGAAAGTTTTGAAAGCGGAGAGCTGGGGAGAATAGCCGGAAAGCTCGGAAGCTTGCTTTCGGCCTGCCGCCTGTGTCCGCGCAAATGCGGCGCCGACAGGGCGCGCGGCGAGACGGGCTTTTGCGGCGCCGGAAAGAAGCTGAAAATCTCGTCCCATTTTCCGCATTTCGGCGAGGAACCCTGCCTTGTCGGGCGGAACGGCTCGGGCACGATATTTTTCGCGCACTGCAATCTTAAGTGCGCCTTCTGCCAGAATTACGAAATAAGCCATTCGGCCGAGGGACGGGAGGCGGAGACCGAAGAACTTGTCGGCTGTATGCTGGAGCTTCAAAAGCTGGGCTGCCACAATATAAACCTCGTGACGCCCACGCATTTTGCGCCGCAGATAGTTTCTGCCTTGGAACTCGCTGCCGGCGGCGGGCTGCGGCTGCCGCTGGTTTACAACTGCGGCGGGTATGAATCCGCTGAGGTCCTGGAACTGCTGGCCGCCGTAGTGGACATTTACATGCCGGACGCGAAGTTCTCCGCTCCGGAGGTTTCGCGGAGATTCTGCGGCGCTCCGGATTATTTTGACGCGCTGAAGACCGCGCTGAAGATAATGCATTCGCAGGTCGGGGACCTGGCGATAGAGAACGGGCTTGCCAGGCGCGGGCTGCTGATAAGGCATCTCGTTATGCCGCAAGGCCTGGCTGGCACTGGGGAGATAATGAATTTCATCGCGAAGGAACTGTCGCCGGACGCTTATGTCAACATAATGGCCCAGTACAGGCCGTGCGGCGAAGCGCGCAAATTCCCGGAGATAAACAGGCCTGTCACGCCCGGTGAATACAGGGATGCGACGCGGCTGGCGGTTGCGGCAGGACTCCGCAGGGTTGACTAAAATTTCATTCCCGGAAGAGGCCCGGCTGCCTGCGAGCGCCGCGGCTTTAAGCCGGCGCGGGCTGTCAGGGGCAGCAGGTTTATCTTCCTTGCGCAGCAGCCGTACAGGTGATGCGCGCGGGCCCCCTGGGAGAGCAGGTCCAGCGCCAGGCCGGCGTTAAATATCTGCGCGCCGCTTACCATACCGACGCCTTCTTTAAAAAAAGCGTCGGGCAGGAAACTTGCCGTAGGCACGACAATGGCCGTCCGCGCGCCCGGCGTTATATGGCTTAAAAGCCCATCCACGGTCCCGTTCATTATTTTTTATTCAGAGGCGGAGGCATGAAAACAATCGCGATGTTCATCGCGTTCACCGGGTTCAGGGACGAAGAGTATACCGTGCCCAAAAAGCTGCTTGAAGCGGCGGGCGTCAAAGTGGTCACGGTCTCCACGGCGAAGGGCCTGGCGCGCGGAAAGTTCGGCGCTACGGCTTCGGTGGACAAGACCATTGCCGGGATAAACCCGGCGGATTATGACGCGCTGGCGCTTGTGGGGGGGCCGGGCGCGCTGGAGCAACTGGATAATCCGGAGGTCCACGGGCTTTTCAAAAAAGCCGCGGAGCTGGGCAAGGTCATAGGGGCCATCTGCATCTCGCCGGTGGCGCTGGCGCACGCGGGGCTTTTGAAAGGGAAAAAAGCCGCCTGCTGGCCGGACGGAGCAGGGGAGCTGAAAAAAGCCGGGGCGGATTATACGGGCGCGGAGGTTGAAACGGACGGGAAGCTTGTCACCGCCGGCGGTCCCGTAGCCGCAGAGAAATACGGACGGGCCCTGGTTGAACTTTTGAAGCCGGCTGGATATAGTAAAAACTACTTCTGAATAAATTTTATTAAGGCTTGAACCTTGTCAGGATTTTTAACAGTTTGAGGACAATCAGCAGATTTTCTTTTTGTAAAGAGCTTTTTTTATGGAATAACGAGCGGAGCTGATGAAGGATTTTAGCATCAAAAAATTCCTCTTTTCTCGGCGGGTTTGTTTCCCTGAATAAATCCGATACCGGAACTTTTAAACCCCTGGCGATTTTTTCAACGGTAGCCAGACTGGGTGTTTTCTTGCCGTTCTCAATATAATTCAGAAACCCGCCGTCAACTTCAGCCAATTCTGCAAGCTGGCTTATGGTCAAGCCCGCCTTTTTTCTTAAGGCGCGGATTCTTGCGCCCATTTTAGTGCATAAATCGTTCATTTTGTCCTCCAGACATTGTACGCTTAATGTTATAAAGCACAAAATATCCATATGGACAATAAATACTATTGACATATATAGACATTTTAAAAATAGAATATCCTTAGAACAAACCGAACAGAGACTTGCATAAAATCTATGATTTTACCATCTGTCTCTAATTTGCGAAATAACAAGCTTGCAGGAGGGGAATTTATGAAACTTGGAAAAATTATTTCATATGTTTTGCTAATGTTTGTTTTAGCAGCAGTTTGTTCAGACAGGGCAGGGGCAGTTGACTGGACATTCAAAGTTACGGACACACTCCAGAATTACGGCTCTATTAGCACCTCAACAATACCAAACCCTGTCTATAACGACGGCTCAAAAATAATACGGGCGATTTCACCGGGCACAACCACAAGCTCCAATAACTGGTCTGCGTTCACCAACACCCTCTCAAATGTGACTTTCTACGCGCAATTGGAAGGAACAGCCCTTTCCATTCTTGCCTCAGGCCCGACTGAAAGCGCGCTTCGCGCTCTTTGGGCAGGCTATTGGGATGATGAGCCTTACCTTGTAACGGATCCTGTTTCCGGTAACTCTCTATACCAAAGCTGGGCGGCCACCTACAGCGGGGGAAATTTTACAAGGCCATATGATAAATCGCGGACATTGTTATACCGTTTGGCAAAAGATACTTTAAGTCAGTTGAAGGGTTTGGGGGCAGTCGGCCAAAACTCGGCTCTAGCCGGCAATTACACTTACGATAGCGTCCAGCCAAAAAAGGTCTTTGTTATACATTACAACGTAATGGCGAGCGAATATGGTTATCATGAATCGCTTTCGTCTCGACATTGGCCGTGGGGAAATGCAACCTCTCAATGCAAATACCATCCTTCTCTGTATGTCTGCGAATATTCCGACGGCGACGTAACCAAAATATTTAATTTTTCCTATCAGAATCCCGCCGCATTCAATTTGGCTGGTTATATCTCTAACGACAATTCAGAATGGACAAAATTATACGCAGACTCAACACTATTAATTGAGCAGGTTAACTCTGGCGGTAAGTTAATCGGTATAAGCAGCGCCGCGGCCTTCCCATCGCAAATTAAGTGGCAGGGGCATAAGACTTGGTCAACCAATTGGGGAAATTTTTGGTACGCCGTCATGGCGGACTCTGTCAGCTACACAGGAACCTCGCAGGGGAACAGTGAGCCTGTCACCCCGGAATCACTGGATATTTTTGAACTTTTTAATTTTTCCGCCGGGCCGGTCAGCAGCGCGCCGATCGCCGCCATTCCCGGCAAAGGCTGGCAGATGCCCACCTACGATCTGGGCGCCACTAATTTCTACCCTTCCTCGTCCACGGCCTTTGCCGGCGGGCTTGGCCTTAAGTGGCAGGCATCCGCGTCAAAAGCGCTGACAGGGGATGTAAACGGCGACGGTTTCCTGGAGGTGGTTACAACCAATGGCAGCTTCCTGAAGGTGTTAGATAAGAACGGCGCTGCGCTTGCGGCCGCAGCGACCCCTGCAACGTTGTCCGTTCTTGCGGACGTGACCGGTGACAATATCCCGGAGATATTCCTGTCTTACCGGGACGGATTTAACAATCTGAAAATTGACATCTATCAGGGCAACGGGGCGTTTATCAAAACAATCAACCGGGGCGCAAGCGGATATGACAGCAGTTGGGAGGTAAGAGCGGTAATCGGAGACAAGATACTCACCGGCGAATATACGGGTTACAGCCTAATCCCCAGGGGCGCCGGCGCCTACAGCTATTCATCAGGCAACCAGCTTTGGTATTACGAAATAGGGCCCTGCTTTGCCGGAGGCGCGGCAAAAGGTTTCGGCATCGGCGACATCAACAGCGACGGGAAGCTGGAGGCGGGGCTTGGCGCTTACACCTGCCATAACGGAAAGTCGGCGAATGGGACGACTGACGGAGACATCTACAGCATAGTGATAAATGAAGACGGGCAGAATGTCTGGACAAAGAAAATCGCCGCTGATTGGGTAGCCGGCTGCGCTACGAACGGCTGGATTGAGCATACCTTTGCCGATATAAACGGCGACGGAAATTTAGAAGTCATCGCATTTGAGCAGCATGACCCGACATATTACCCGGGAACGAATCATATCCATTTAGTAAGCAATACCGGAGCAAACCTGGCGACTTTTGTCGGACCCGACAACGGCGAGAATTGGCTCTGGGCGATCGCCGATATGAACAATGACGGAAAAAAAGACATTGTTGTCTCCGCTAATAATGAGCAGCGAATTTATATTCTTGACAACCAGTTGGTCGTTCTGTCGTCAAGCGCTGCCGGCACGGGACAGGTGCTGGCGGTGAACGATATAAACGGCGACGGGAACAACGAAATAATCAGCTACCAGACAAGCACATCTAAAATCAGGGTGCTTGGAAGCGATTTCACGGAACTGTATTCTTACGGTGTCAATAATGTGACTCCGTTCGGCAAGATAGTCTCGGATTTGGACAATGATGGCCAAAACGAGCTTATCGTTTTTACAACCGTAAATCAGATGTATGTTTTGGGGGCAATTGCGTCCGTTGCCACAATCTCCGGCAAGGTGACAAAAGCCGACGGAACGACAGCCCTCCCCGGCGCAAAAGTTGAGGTTTTACAAAGTTCGGTTGTAAAGGCTTCGGCAACAGTGGACACAAGCGGCAATTACTCTTTGACGATTGCCACCGGGACTTACGACATCAGGGCCTCGTCAAATGGGTATATCACCTCCACCCAAACCGGCAAAACCGTGGCATCAGGTCAAAACCCTCCGGTTAATTTTACGCTGAACAGCGCTGTTATTATTGAAAAGATGGTCTTCAGCAAGAATGTCTCCGGCGACGACTATGATATTTACATAATGAATCCTGACGGCAACGGGCTTCAACAATTGACATCAGGAACTAACAGTGACCGGCGGCCGAGAATATCGCCTGACGGAGAGCTAATTGCTTTTGTAAGAGACGCGGGCGCAATATATGTAATGAACCCTGATGGCAGCGATGTCCATTCTATAGGTAATACATATTCATTATCATATGATCTGGCATGGTCAACCGACAGCAAAAAAATATATTACACAACAGGGGAAGGCAGCACCCAAATCCGCTCAATCGCAGTCTCGGGCGGAGCAGACACGCTTGTCTTAAGCAAGACTTCATACCGGTTTTTGTCGGTGGATGTGTCTTCCGACGGCAACCGGTTGGTATATATCCTGGACCCTTCAAACTGGACCCCGTACGCAGAACTTCACACGTTCAATCTTTCCACCCTGCAAGATGCCACTCTGCTGGGCAACGATGGTATTCGGGATTTTTACGCGCGATTTTCCCATGATGGCCAGAAAATAATATGGACAAAAGATACAAACTCCGAACCTTACGATTTCGGAATGCATATCTGGAAAATGAATACGGACGGTTCAGGCCAAACCGATCTGCACTCCGGGGCTAATTTTGAGGCTGACTATCCTGTGGCTTCGCCTGATGACAGCCAAATCGTTTTTGCGCGCAGGGATTCGGCGTCGGGACCATGGAATCTCTGGAAGATGGGCTTTGACGGGACGAATCAGGCTCAAATAACAACTATCGGAGGATGTATTGATACGGACTGGGGCCTGGCCGCCGCGCTATCTTCACCAACCGGCTTCATCTCAGGCAAGGTTACAAAGGCGGACGGGACAACGGCCATCCTGGGCGCAAAAATTGAAGCTTTGCAAAGCTCGGTTGTCAAAGCCTCGTCAACAGCGGACGCAAGCGGCAATTACTCTTTGACATTGGCCGCCGGAACTTATAACGTCCGTGCTTCTTCAACAGGTTATGTTGCCGCCGTCCAGACAGGTAAAACGGCAACAGCCGGCCAAACCGCCACGGTCAATTTCAACCTGGACACGGAGATCGTCGGCCAGCCTGACCTGGTTGTGTCAACTATTACCGTGGACTGTTCCACTCCGACAATCAACCAAACCGTTAATGTGATTATAAAGGTCAAAAACCAGGGCACGGCCGGCGCCAACGGGACTTTCTGGGTGGATTTCTACAAAAATCTCTCCCAGTCGCCGGCTGTGTCCCAACTGGGCAACGCTTACTGGTCTCAGAGCCCTCTGGAGGCCGGCGCGACAGCCCAATTGACTACGAGCTTCCATTATGACGGGGGCCAGTACAATCTTTACGCCCAGATTGACTCGGAAAACAACATAGCGGAAAGCAATGAAAGCAATAATATTTATGGACCGGTTTTAGTCAAAGAACAGATGGCAGGCGGGTGGATCAGCGGCAAGGTTATTTCCAGGGCCGACGGCAAGGCCGTCCAGGGGGCGGCCATTGCCGCAAAACAGGGCGGGACAGCAATTAACAGTGCGGCGACAAATATCGCCGGCAATTATGTTCTCGCTATTGCCTCAGGCGCTTATACGCTGGAAGCGACGGCTCCCGGTTATCTTTCCTCGTCAACGGCTGTTTCTATCCAGCTGGAGGAGACGAAATACAAAGACTTCGCCCTCTCGCCTATAACGGGTCAGGGCGTGATTACGGGATTTGTCACAAAAGCCGACGGGGTGACTCCCATTCCGAATGCCGCCATAAAATTGTCAATCGGAGCAATAGTCGTTGACACGAGGCTCGCAAACGCCATCGGCGCATACAGATTCATAACCTCCACCGGCACATACAATCTGGAGGCTAACGCCGCCGGTTATACAACAAAAGTTAACTCAAATATAACTATTTTGGACAACCAGGCGACAGCGGTTAATTTCGCCCTTGCTCTGGCCAATACGCCGCCGGAGCCTGTTTCTGAGCTTGCCGCTTTGCCTTTGGACAACCTGAAGGTCTTTTTGTCCTGGACCCCGTCCGTGTCCGGCGACGTTTTCTACTACCGCATTTATTACGCGGCCGGCGCGCTGGATTACCAGACGTTGTATGCCTCGGTAAAGGATACAATCAGCCATCTGGAGCGCTCCTGGACAAGCCCGGCTTTGAACCGCTCCCAAAATTACTATTTTTCTGTAAGGCCGGTGAATGTTTTTGAAGTGGAAAACCTTGATACCAACAATGAAGTGGAAAACCTTGATACCAACAATATCGTCAGCGCCGCTATCTCGGAAACCGTCTCCGGCGTCAAAGCGGCGATAAAAGTTCCACAAACAGGCAAAAAGGTCTCCGGCAACAGGCTTACCATCGTTGCCGAAGCCGTCCAGGAGCCCTTAAATGTAAGCAAGATTAAATTCATGTACAAAGCGTCCCATCTTGAGGACTGGGAAAGCGTGCCCGCGGCCGACGCCAGGCATCCCAATCCCGCCGTTGTCTGGCCTTATTTTATCCACTGGGATCTTGCGGATGTTTCTGGCAATTCTTTGCCGGACGGCAACTATGATTTAAAAGCCGTCGCATACGATAAAAATAATAACCCGGATCCGTCGCCGATGACCGTGACCATATCAATCAATCATGTGGATAAGGATATAGAGGAAAAACTGGTTGACGGAAGCCAGCGCAAGACGGAAAAGATACACAACGAGAAAGACAACACAATTAAGGTGGGTGGGGCGGAAGCGGACGCCCTTACCGAAGTGAAAGTGGCTGCCGGCGCTTTGAACCAGTCGTCGGATTATATCAATGTGACGATTAATCCCTCTCTGGCCTCAAGACCTATCGGAAATTTGGCGCAAGTGCTGGAATCGCGCGATGTCTTTTTGGACAGCGGCCAGAAAAATCTGTCCAAAGAATCGGAAATAACCATTCCCTATAACGACGCGAATAATGACGGTGTCGTTGACGGCACAAATATCAAGGCGGATGATTTGCAGGTTTGGTATTTTAATGAAGCGACAAAGTTATGGAAAAAGGAAGATCACTTCACAATAGACAAGACCAGAAAGGTCGCGACTGTGCTTGCAAGTCATTTCTCCACTTTTGCCCTGGTTTCTTCCCTGGGTGCGGATCTTTCCAATATTAAAGTATATCCCAGTCCCATCAAGGTTCATGACGGTCATGACAGGGCGACTTTCGCGGGGCTTACCGGCAAGGATGTGAAACTAAGGATATTCAACGTGGCCGGAGAGATCGTCTTTGAGAAAGAGCATATCTCGACCCCCACCTACGACTGGCTGCTGGTAAACAACAGCGGGAGAGCTGCGGCCGGCGGGGTTTATATATATGCGCTGACCGACAATACCGGCGGGAAAGCCACCGGGAAATTCGGAGTAATAAGATAATCTCAGGAGGAAAGCCTTATGGTAAAAAAAGGATTTGTCGTACTAGCTGTCCTGTCTATGCTTGGTTCAGGGAGCGTTTATGCCGGCCGGGAGGGAAGCACGATCGCCCAATTTCTGAAAATCGGAAGCGGCGCAAGGCTGGCTGCGCTGGGAGAAAGCTTCGTCGGAATCGCGGACGACGCCGATTCGCTTTATTGGAACCCGGCCGGGCTTGCCAATATTTCGTCTTTGGAAGCCACGGCAAGCGGCGCCATGCTCTATGAGGGCATTTTTTACGGCTTCATCGGGGCGGCCGGCAAGGCCGAGAAACTGGGCGGCGCGGTCGGCCTGAGTGTGACCCATCTGGGCATGAGCGAAATGACGGGATTTGACGCGTCGGGCAACCCGGCGCCGGATTATGGCGCGCATGACCTCGCGGTGGCCATATCCTATGGCCGAAAAGTCAAGCCCGGCGTTCTGGTCGGCGGCAATATAAAGTCCATCCGCCAGAAAATTGAAAATGAATCCGCTGCCGGGTTTGGAGCGGATATAGGCGGGCTCTATGTTCTGGATAAAACAAGCGTTGGAATCGCAATCCGCAACATGGGTACATCCATGGGATTTCATGAAAAGTCCGCTCTGCCGCTTTTAATAACGCTCGGCGCCTCCCACAGGTTACGGCCGGATTTGCTGCTTTGTTCGGACCTTAACCTGCCTTTTGATTATCATGCCAGCCTCCATCTTGGGGGAGAATACTTGTACAGAGAGGCGGTTACTTTTCGTGCAGGGCTAAGGACCACAAATATCAGCGCGCTGGGCCTGGTTTCCGCGCTTAGCGTTGGAGTAGGGCTGAAAATAAAGAGCGTAAACTTTGATTACGCGCTTCTGCCTTATGGAAACCTGGGAACCGCCCACCGAATCTCAATCAGCAATAAATTCGGCCAGATTCATTCCGGCAGCGCAGATGCCCGGGGATCAGCGCGGGCATCGGGAGGGTCCGAGCCCATGGAATCCAAGCCGAAAGCCCAATTCCCCCAGCAACCTGCAGCCGCCCGGCCCGCTGCTCCTGCCCAGCCTGTTGAACCGAAGACTTCCGATCAACCTGCCGCGGCTGCCGCCGAGACAGCCAAGCCGGAGGAACAAAAGTCTGCAGAACAAATTACACTGTCAACACCGACCGTATCGGAGACTGAGATAACAAAGCCAGCCCCGGCCATACCACAAGTCACTCTGCCGGCAGAGCCTGAAAAACCACCAAAGCCTGTTGAAATACCCGCCGCCCCGGCAGAAGCATCGCCGTCTCCAGCTCCATCCCAGGCTCCAACAACTCCTGGCCAGTAGGGCGTCATTGGGAAGATTTTGTCGAAAAGCGAACGAACACCCGAAAATTTCAGAGGATATTTTTATTCCTCAAGTTGTCAATACAAATCGATATTAATTGAAATTTTCGGGTTAATGGAATATTTTTTTAAAGTCTTTGAAGAATGCCGGGTAGGATTTTTTTACGCAGCCGGGGTTCTTTATTTTAACGGGTTTCGCCGCAAGTATCGCCCCCACGGCGGCCGTCATCGCTATGCGGTGGTCGTTGAACGTGTCAACGGCCCTGCCGCCGGCTATCGTCTGCGGGCCCTTGATCACAAGGCTGTCTTTGCCTGCTCCGGCCTTCAGGCCCAGGGACATGAAAAGCGCCAGGGTGGCCCGTATCCTGTCCGATTCTTTGAGTTTCAGTTCTCCGATCCCGTTTATGACGGTCGTGCCGCTGGCGCGGGCGGCTAAAAGCGCCAGCAGCGGCAACTCATCCACCATGGCCGGCACTTCGCCCGGCCGTATCCGGATGCCTTTGAGCCGTGAACTCAAAACCGTAAGGTCACCGGCCGGTTCAGGCGCATAATGCGTCTTTCTGACGGATATTTTCGCGCCCATTGCTTTAAGTATTTTTACCAGGCCGGTCCTGCCGGGGTTCAGTCCGACATTTTTTATCGTGAGCCTGAAGCCTTCCAGCAGGCAGGCCGCGGCCATAAAAGGCGCGGCCGAAGAGAGGTCTCCCGGCACGCGTATCTCTTTCGCCTTGAGCCGCCCCGGCTTTAAATAGATAGTCAGGCCGGCCGCCGAGATACGGGCGCCGAGATGTTTAAGCAGGCGCTCCGTATGGTCGCGGGTCCGGAAGCGCCCGGTTATGGAGGTGGCGCCTTGCGCGTAAAGAGCGGCCAGCAGTATCGCCGATTTTATCTGCGCGCTGGGGACCGTGAGCCTATGAGCCGCGCCTTTTAAAGCGGAGCCTGAGATATATATCGGCGCTCTGCCGCCGGAAAGGCGGATTTTGGCGCCCATAAGTTCAAGCGGCGCCGCTACCCTGGACATGGGTCTTTTTAAAAGGGAGTCTTCGCCGGTTATAGCCGAATCAAAATCCTGGCCGGCCAGCAGGCCGCTCAGCAGGCGCAGGGTAGTGCCGGACGCGCCGGCATTAAGAGTCCCTGTCGGTTTTTTCAGGCCGCCAAGCCCCAAGCCTTTTACCAGCAGGCGGTTTTTTGAAGCGGAAATCCCGACCCCGAGTTTTTTCAGGCAGGCGGCGGTGGCCAGCGTGTCTTCGCAGAGCGAGGGGTTGTCTACGCGCGTGTTCCCGTCCGCTATGGCGGCGAGTAGCAGCGCCCTGTGGGTTATGGCCTTGTCCGGCGGCGGAATATAAGGTTTCATAAGTTGACAAGTTGATAAGTAGGGGAAGTTGATAAAGCGGGGGACAGTTGACAAGGCTGGGGAAGTTGATAAGTAAGGGAGTGATTTACTCTGTTCACTTATCAACTTGTTGTTTCCCACTTGTCAACTTATCAACCGCCGGTTTCACTTGCCAACTGTTGTTCCCCACTTTGTCAACTAGTCAATTGGAGCGAAGCAAAAACCTTGCACTAGATTTATAAAACGACTTACATATTATTAAAATAAGTCCAAGCAAAGTTATAAGTAAGATCAAACTTGGTTCTGTCATTCGTTGAGTGTCTTCTCCTAAGTCTAACGATTGGTTGCTTAAAAGCAATTTGTCCTGTTTTTGTTTCAGAATCGCTTTTTGTGCTTCGTTTTCAACTACAATATATGAAGTTATAGGTGTCATTATTTTTGAGATAAAACTATGCTTGACTAAATTAAGCCATTCTTTGCCGGATGTTTCAGGATGGAAGGTTTGTGAAATCCATTTGCCTTGCATTATCAAACCTGTCTGCCAACTTTTTTCAATTATTTCCGAATTATTAACTTCAAATAATGTCTCCTTTAAAACAATACTCGGTTTATTGTGATTTGGTAAATAAGCTATTGGTTTTTGTTTGTTGGGATATGCCAATACCTTATGATTAAAATTTAACTCTAATGTGCCGGTAAGCGGTATTTTAGGATTTGACAATAAAGAATGAGATTCCAAACCCCATTTTTGGTTAATCACGTAGAACAAATTATTTTCAGGATAAGCTATTTTAAAATCGGAAAAGTCTTTTTCAATTATTGCATTTTCAATACTATCAGTTACTACCACAATAACAGGATAAGCATTGTTCCTGTCTTTATATGAATTAAATAAAACCGTCCTAATTGCTCTATCCAAAAAAAACCCGCCATCAAAAATCTGTTGGTCAAATTTCTGTCTCCAATTATTGTCTAAAGGAAGGCTGCGGGTATATGTGTTTGCAAAACTTATTTTGGCATTCTCCTTGCCAATTAGATTTTTACTTAACAGCGATTTAATTCTTTGAGCAAAATCTTCCTTAAAATTTTCTTTTCCAGATGAAATGTCAACTATAAAGTGATAATACGGCTTTCTCTGAATTTTTTTCAACGTTGTCTTTTCTTTTGCTGAAACATATACAATATTTTCATTTGAACTGGTAGTAGTTCTTATTTCTGAGTGCTCTTTGTAATTTCCTAATCTTAATGTGGTTCCATCAATAGTAATTTTAACCGGCTCTTGATGGATAAATTCTATTCCTGTTTTTCGAGTTTCACCTTTAGAAAACGGAAAAACTCTGAAAACCACTTTATTGCCTGACAGATAATGTAAAATACCAGGGTCCCTATTTTCATTTCTGATTTGTGAGAATACCCATATTGCAGATTTTTTCTCCGCTAATATACCCATTTCCTTTTTATTTCCAACATATAAGTAATAATCGCTAATCCAACATCCGATGGGCAGTTCAATTGTTGTGGCATATTCTGAAAGCTGGGTGGTTTCACTATGATTTGTAATTTCTAAATCCATCCAACTTGTCCAAGCATTTTGTTTTTCGTCAAAAGTGCTGCTTGAATTTATCTTTGAGATTTTGACTTGAGTATTGCCGATGTTTTCAGCCCGCAATTTAAATGAGGTTTTGCCGTAAAAAACATTTTCAATAGTGTTAATCTTTGAATCAGACAGGGTAAGGTTGTCTAAAACCAGCCAATTAAAATAAGAAGACAGATAAGGGATTTGTTTTTCAAAAAGCAAATTTAAATTTCTGTCTTTGTGATATTTGACTACATCTAGTGTTTTTGAAAGAGAGATTTTGTCAATGTTATAGGTTTTAGAATAGTCCGGTTTATACAAGTACTCAAGCGTTTCGTTTAATGCGCGTCTGTCCATTAAATAAGTGGCTGTGATAAATAGTGGTAATACAAAAAAACCTGCTACTGAAAGGAATACCGCTAATTTTTTAGATAGATAGGTTTGTGGGAATTTATAGTCATTTAAAAGTTCGTTTAAATGGATAATAAAAAGCGCCAACGGCGTAAGCATTAAGAAGCCTGTCCCGACAGCAGCAATTGCAATGATTGAAAATGGCAAAAAGGGCAGGAAAACCAAGAAAAAATAAAAGGTAAAAGCAAACGTTAAACTCCTTCCTGCAAAAAGAAATAGTCTATACAATTTATTCTGCGAATTCGGCAGGCAAATAAGCAATCCATTTATTACTGCAAGAATGTAAAACCAGATATTGCTAAAATCACCGAAAGTGCCTGAATTTTCAACTCCAAATTTATTAAAAAAATATTCCTTGTTATTTAATGCTAAACCTAAAAGTGGAAATATAAGAGCAATGGGGATTTTCCAAGCCAACTGATATTTAACCCACATAGCGGCTTTTTTAAGACCCAGGATGTAAATCCCCCTAATTAAAAAGAATAAGAAGATAAGTGTCGCGATAATTGCCAGAATAACCATCGCGTGCATGCTAAAATTTGAATCAACAGGTTTCCACAAGGGGAATATTAGTTGGGTAAATAAATACCAGGAAATAGGAATAATTAGCGCTATTAAAAAATTCTTCCAAACCTTTTGTTCTTTATTCTCAGGCGTTAGAAGTGCAACAAGTGTAAAGAGAGAATATGCAAGTGTCGGCATTAAGAAGGTTCCGACATACAAGATCATATTTGTTGGAACCATCCATTGCGGGATATCAAAAGGGATTATTACATCAAAATAATTTCCATAGAGATATAAGAATGATATGTAACTTAACAATGCTGTAATGGAATAGAATGCCGAAACTTCTTTCTTCTTAATTACAAGGTCAACAGCATAAATAAAATTGAGCGTGCCCAATATCGCTAATGTGCCGCCAAATTTTTTCCAAAGACCTATGCTCTCAGCCGATAAAAGACTTTTGATAATATTGTATTCTCCCAAAAAGATAGCGAACAGTATTCCGATTGGAATAGCATTGATTATAAACAACCATTTTGGATTAAGTGAGTTTCGCATTATGTCGTGTTAATTCAGTAAGTGTAAAATTAACCCCTAAATAAAAGATTATCAGAAAAAAAAGGTAGATAAAAGTCCCTTCGGCTTGGTGTAACCAGGAAATGTGTCCGTCTGCCAGTTTCGCTCCTGATCTGTGTATAAAAACAGAAAATAAAATTCTGGAAGTATTTGCAAAAATTGTAAAAATGTATGCGGCAAGCAGCGTAATTGGTAAAGCGGCTATTTTTCTGTTTCTGTCTTGTAAGAATTTAATAACCGCGAATGCAAGCATTATAAAACACAATATCCAAAAGTTGAAACCTGAACAAGATTTGTCAATTACAACGTTCAGTTTATCGTGAAAATATCCACCGTCATTGACACAAATCGAGTTTGAGTTTGTAATTATTTCAATGATTTTGTCGGTTGGTTTAAGTAGAAAATAAAGGTCGGTATTGTCGGCAAGCGTATAAGCGAATTTTAAAAGTATAAAAACCGCTATCACTGTAAAATAGTATGGTGTATTTCTGTTCGCAGTCATTTTTGTCAACTAGAACTTTCTGTTAAGGCAAAAATCAATAGCTTTGATGTATGAAATGGGTCCCAGGCCGCGTATCTGTCCGGCGCAGGCGGCTTTTGTCACCGAGAGCCGGCGGAACGGTTCCCTTTTCTTTATGTCGGAAAGATGCACCTCAACGGCCGGGAGCCCGGAGGCTTTTATGGCGTCCCTTATGGCGTAGCTGTAATGGGTGTACGCGGCGGGGTTTATTATAAGAGAGTCCGCCCAGTTTAAATTCCGCGCTATCAGGTCTATTATGCGGCCTTCGCAATTTGACTGGAATATCCTTGTTTTTACGCGTTTTGAGGCGGCATATTTTCTGATAAGGGCGTTCAGCTCTTTAAGCGTGAGCCTGCCGTATATTTCGGGCTCCCTTAAGCCCAGGAAATTAAGATTGGGGCCGTGGATTATAAGTATGTTCATTAAAAATTTTTGTCGCAAAAATTTTTACCATACCCCGCCCGCAAGCCGCGGGGTAACCTTAATGCGGTCAGCGTTCCTTTAAGTATGCCGGGCGCGATATTGTTCACGGCCTTTATCCGCCCGGGCCGTTCTATCAGCAGGAACCGGTTTTTACCGGCTCCGGCTTTTTTATCATAGCAAATCAGCCTGTGAAAAGCGCGGAAGTCAAAGCATTTCGCGGCGAGCGGCGGGGCCTGCGTTTTCCATAATATGCCGGATACGGTTTTTTGATGCGCGGGTTTGAGGATTTTAAGTTTTATGGATAACAGGCACGCGTAGCGCATACCCCACAGCACGGCAGCCCCGTGCGCGAGGCGTCCGCCTGAGGCGGATTCAAAAGCGTGGCCGGCCGTATGGCCGAAATTTAAGCGTTCCCTTACGCCGGTCTTGTCCCGCTCGTCGCGCGCCGTCAGCGACAGCTTGAAATCCGCGCAGGCGCTCACCAGTTTCACAAGGGCCGCCGTTTCGCCTTTCAGGGCGCGTCCGAGATTTTTAAGAACGCGGCGCCGCAAAGCCGCCGGCCCGATCAGCGCGTATTTCACCAGTTCGCCCGCGCCCGCGCTCAGCTCGTCCCGGCCCAGGGTTTGAAGAAAAGCGGCGTCGCAGACGGTCAGAGCGGGCTGGTAAAATGCGCCGGCCATATTCTTAATCCCGGCGAGGTCCACGGCCGTCTTCCCGCCGAGGCCCGCATCTATCTGGCCCAGAAAAGTGGTCGGCACGCTTATCCAGCTTATGCCGCGCATATAAAGAGAAGCCGCCAGGCCCGCCAGGTCAGTGACCGAGCCCCCGCCCGCCGCGATCAAAAGGGAGTTTCTTGAAAAGCCGCGCTTCAGCATGAACGAGAGGAGTTCTTCAAGCGCGCGGAAAGTTTTGGCGGGGCGTCCCGCCGGCAGGACGAAAATATGCGTTCCGGCCCGCCGCCGTCCCAGCATTTTTTTAAAGGTTCTTTTAAATTTCTTCAGGCAGCCCCGGTCGGTCGCCAGGCAGATATGGCCGGCCCTGGCGAAAAGCTCCGGCGCCAGATCGGTAAGCGGCGGCAGATCCCGGCCGCAGACGGCCCGGACGGTCTTAGCGGTCTTTATATCGCGCTTTAAAAAAGTTTTTGTCATGTTTTTTGACCGCGGCTTCTATTTTGGCTGCCGTCTGCGCCGGGGTTAAGAAAGAAACGTTTATTTGAATATACGCGCGTTCGTAGTAAGGCCGGCGGCTTTTAAGCAGGCGGCTTATGAGCGCCGGCCTTTTTTCAGGGTCCGTTCCCAGAAGCGGCCTTGAGCCGGGAGCTTCGGCCAGCCTTTTTAAAAGCTCTCTTTCAGAGCAGGCCAGATAGACCGTGACACCGGTGCGCGTTAAAAAGCCCCGCTTTTTTGTAAGCGTCACCCCGCCGCCCATAGCTACCACCTGGTTATCGGCGCGCGAAACATCCTTGAGAACGGAGTCCTCAAGCCGCCGGAACGCTTTAAGCCCGCGCTTACTTATTATATCCGCGGCGCTCAGGTCCGAGGCTTTCTTCACCTCGGCGTCGGTGTCTTTGAAGGCCAATCCCGTTTTCCCGGCCAGCCGCCGTCCGGCCGAATTCTTGCCGGCGCCCATAAAGCCGAGGAGATATATGTTCTTCATGCCCCGCGTAAAAGTTTTTTTATCCGCCTGCGCCACGCGTCCACCCTCGGCTTTATTTCCGAAAGGGAATCGCCGCCGAACTTCTCAAGCAGCGTGTTGGTTATTTCAAAAGCGGTCATGGCTTCGGCTATGACCGCCGCGGCCGGCACGGCGGTGACATCATGGCGGACCGGCCTGAACGCGGTTTTTTTCCCGGTTTTTAAATTAACGGAGGGGACCGGCCAGTCGAACGCGGGCGGCGGTTTCAGCCAGCAGCATATTACGAGCTGCGAGCCGTTGGTTATGCCGCCCTCTATTCCGCCGGCGCGGTTAGTGCGAAAAACCACCCTGCCGGAGTCTATTTCAGGGAAGTCCACCGTATTTTCGGTGCTGGCCGCCGCGAGCTGGAAACCGCCGCCTATTTCCACGCCTTTGACGGAATTAATGGCGAACATCGCGGAGGCAAGGCGCGCGCTGAGGCGCCGGTCGGCCTGCGCGTGCGACCCCAGCCCCGCCGGCACGCCGTCGGCGCAAATCTCAAAAGCTCCGCCAAGCGTGCGGCCTTGCCTGCGCGCTTTGTTTATTATAGCGAGCATTCCGGCGGCGACTGCCGGATCGGGAGAACGCGCCGAAGCGAGATTCACCCCCCCGTCGATAATGGTCACGCGGCTCGTTATCTCTATGCCCAGAAGCTCCAGCAGCCGCAGCGGGAACGCGCCGAGGGCCGTACGCACAGCGGTCTCGCGGGCGCTGGCCCTTTCCCGGATGACGGCCGGGGGCACGTCATATTTGAGCGAACCGGCCAGATCCGCGTGTCCGGGCTTTACGATCCATGGATCCGCGTGGTCCGGCAGGCCGGCGGCGTTCGGGAGAAGGAGCGCTATCGGCGCGCCGGTGGTCAGGCCTTTGCTGACTCCGCCGGTTATTTCCACGGCGTCGGACTCGATTTCCTGGCGGGCGCTCCGCCCGGGCGCTCTCCGCCTGCGCTCAAGCCCCCGCGCTACGCGAGCGGCGTCTATCCTTACGCCCGCCGGGAATCCGTCCAGGATGCCGGTCAGGGTCTTGCCGTGCGATTCTCCGGCGGTCAGATATCTAAGCATGCGTCCCTCGCCTTGTTTTTCAATTTTACAATTTCACCCGCGCTTAAACGCCTGCCGCTCCAAAGCGCCGCGCTCGCCAGCGCCTGGTAAATCAGCAGGTCAAGGCCGGTTATCGTTTTCCCCGGCCGGTCCTTCAAAAAAGGCGTGCCGCCCGGGGCGTAGGCGAAATCGCAATACAGTCCTGTTTTCAGGTCAGGGACTTTCAGGGCCGGCGGAAGCGGCTTATACATGCCCAGCGGCGTGGCGTTTATGAAAACCGCGGCTTTTGCGGGAACCGGCGAAAAAAAGTTTCCGGCTTTAAATCTTACGCGCGGGAACTGTTTTGAAAAATACGAGGCCAGCGCCCGGGCTTTGGCGTAAGAACGGTTATATATGCGTATTTCCCCTGCGCCCCTGGCCGCCAGGGTCCAGGCTGCCGCCTTTGCCGCGCCCCCCGCGCCCCAGATGACGCAAGTCACGCCCCTGACGCCGGCTTTGACTTCTTTTAACGAGTATTCAAGCGCTTTAGCGTCGGTGTTGAAGCCTTCCAGAGCGCCGTCCCGGATCAGCACCGCGTTGACCGCGCCTATGCCCTCGGCGTCTTTATGCGCTTTTGCCAGGAAGGGGGAGACGCGTTCTTTCAGCGGCAAAGTGACATTGAACCCGCGCCAGCCGGATTTTTTAATTTCTTCTATCGCTTTTCCGAGGCCCGGCGGCCCGACTTCTTTAAGGGTATAGCTGAATTTTTCGTCCAGCAGGCCTGAAAATATGTTGAACAGCCGCGGTGAAAGGGATCTTTTAAGGGGTTTGCCTATCAGACCTGTTTTAATGGCCACTTGGGAGCCTCCGCCTGCTACCTCAGTTTCCTTATTTCTTTAAGCAGTCCGGCGAACGCGGGTATTGTAAGCGTCTGTCTGCCGTCCATAATGGCGGATTCGGGATTTAAGGCGGTTTCCAGCATAAGGCCGTCGGCGCCGGCCCTTACCGCGGCCAGGGCCTGCGCCGGCACGAGGTCATTGTCGCCGGCGGCGTGGCTCGGGTCGGCTATCACGGGCAAGGCGGCGGCTGTCAGAGCCCGGCGGATCATTTTCAGGTCCAGGCCGCGCGGGTCGGGCTTGGAGAAAGAATCGCCCCGCTCGCAAAGTATGATGTTTTCATTGCCGTATTTGATCAGGTATTCCGCCGAAAGCAGCCATTCCTTAAGCGTCGCGCCGGGCGCGCGTTTTAAAAGGACCGGTTTTCCGGAGACGGCCGCCGCTTTTAAAAGCTCGTAATTGCGCATGTTCCGGGCGCCGATCTGGACGACGTCGCAGAAACGGCTGATATCCGCAAGCTGGGTTTCGGAGGTGGCTTCGGTGACGGCGGCAAGCCCCGTGCGGGACTTTGCCTTTTTGATTATGGCGAAACCTTTCCCGCCCACGCCCTGGAACGAGTAAGGCGAGGTGCGGGGCTTGAACAGGGCCGCCCTCAGGGCGCCGACGCCGGCGGCTTTAAGCCGGACCGCGGCGGCCAGATACGAAGCTTCGTCTTCTATCGCGCAGGGCCCGGCTATAATAATAAATTTTTTGGCGGCATTTTTTTTGAAGAGCCCGGCCAGTTCGGGAGGCGGGGCCGCGAGCGTCCGCGGGCAGGTCTCTTTAAGGCTGAGCTCGGTCTTGTGAACGCCGGGCAGGTTCTCTATAAGCGCCAGCCGCTCGCCCAGCAGTTCGGGCCGGCAGGTCCGCACTGAAATAAAACCGCGGCCGAGCGCCAGCGCGGCCCCGGGCAGCAGGTCTGCGATTTTATCCTGAATTCTATTAAGTTCCGCGGCCCGGCATCCCGGCTTAAACCGTATGATCATTTTTGCATGCGCCTGCCCTGTCTGAAGATTTCTTTGTAAACGGCTGCGACGGCGAACCTTAGCTCTTTGCTTCCGGCAAGGCCGCCGGCTGTTTTGAGCACTGCCGCTTCGCGTTTGGGGTCCCGGATGGTTTTTTTAAGCCCGGCCAGCGATTTTACCAAGCCGAACCTTTTAACCAACAGGCCGGCCAGGCGCGAATCTATGGCGTCTATCTTTTTCCTCTTTTTCTCAAGGGCGCTTATCATGGCAACCCTAATTCTATTAAATTTTCCCGTATATATCTATGGAAGCATTGTCCCCCCGGCGGAAATTGCTAAAATAAAGCTATGGCGGAAACGCTTGAATTAAAAGATATAGCCAATAAAATAGATCGGCTTGATAAATTTTTAGCGGATATAGCGGAGCTTTACGGCCTTGAAAGCAAGCGCGCGGAGCTGAAAAAGAAAGAGGACGCTTCCGCGGCTTTGGACTTCTGGAACAATACCGAAAAAGCCCAGGCTCATCTTAAAATAGTGAACGATATCAAAAAAGACGTATCGCTGATGGACGCCGTAAAGGCGGAGCTGGAAGATTTCAAAGTGCATTTCGTCCTGGCCAGGGAGTCCGGCGACGCCGCGGAGCTCGCCCTTGTCATGGAGGGGCTCAGAGAAGTAGAAAAGAAACTGTCCGGGGTTGATTTTGAGCTGAAGCTGTCCGAACCGCTGGATAAAAACGACGCCATAATCAGCATCCACTCCGGCGCCGGCGGCACCGAGGCCTGCGACTGGGCGCAGATGCTGCTAAGGATGTACACCCGCTGGGCCCAGGCCAAGGGATTTCCGTTTGCGATAACCGATATCCTGCAGGGCGACGAAGCCGGCGTGAAAAGCGTGACCGCCCTCGTCAAGGGCAAATACGCCTACGGCTACCTTAAAAGCGAGACAGGCGTGCACCGCCTGGTGCGCATCTCGCCGTTTGATTCCAATAAAAGAAGGCACACCTCTTTCGCGTCAATGGACGTGCTGGCCGACATAGAAGACCTTGTGGAGATAAAGATAGAGGATAAAGACCTGAAAGTGGACACCTACCGGGCCGGCGGCGCCGGCGGCCAGAACGTGAACAAGGTGGAGACCGCCGTGCGCATCACCCACGCCCCGTCCGGCATAGTGGTGGCCTGCCAGGTGGAGCGGTCGCAGCATCAGAACCGGGAAACGGCGATGAAGATGCTGAAAGCCAAACTGTATGAAGTGGAGATGGATAAAAAGCGCTCCGAGATGGAGCGCCATTACGACGCAAAGGGCGACATCGGCTGGGGGCACCAGATACGCTCTTATGTTTTCATGCCTTACCAACTGGTAAAGGACCTGCGCACCGGTTACGAGACCTCCCAGGTGGACGCCGTCATGGACGGGAATCTCGACGGCTTCATGCATTCCTACCTGACCTGGCGCGCCGCCGGGAATAAAAAGAAATAACCCGGATTTTACAAGCAAAATGGGAATCTCTTTAGCCAATTGAAGTTCGCCGGTGATATTTTTCGCGATTGCCCAAAGAAATTCTTTTTTGCTGGACTCGGCAGCCTGCCTTTTGCTAATCTGGATGTATGGACAGCGTCTATCGCATTCAGGGCCGGGACTTGCGGGAACAGGATATTGCCCAAATCAAATGTTTTCTAAACGACAATCCTGATTGGAGCCGCAATCGCCTTTCCATAGAATTAGCACAGGTTTGGAACTGGCGAACCCCAACTGGGCAGCTAAAGGATATGGCTGCTCGGAGCTTATTGCTCAAGCTGGAGCGATGTAATTTGATTGTCCTGCCGCCGCGTCGTCATAAAGCTTCCAAGCGCCTTCCCCATGCGCCCGAGCTTGTCTTCCCAGAGTACGAAGCCTCTGTCACAGCCAAGCTCAGAGATCTGACTCCACTCTCCTTTGAGATAGTAGCCCCCAATCACACTATATTCTCTCGACACCTTAAGCAACATCATTATCTCGGTTATCATGGGCCGGTCGGAGAAAGCATGGCCTACCTTGTTGGTGACCGATATGGACGCGACTTGGCATGCGTCCTTTTCGGCGCCGCGGCTTGGAAAGTAGCCGATCGTGACAATTACATTGGCTGGACTCCCGATGTACGGACATGTGGCCTCCATTGGCTGGCCAATAACACCCGCTTCTTGATTTTACCCTGGGTCAGAGTGGACCATCTGGCCAGTCACATCTTAGGCCGCATAGCCCGGCGCATAAGCGCAGACTGGGAACTCAAGTATGGCCACGGCATCTATTTGATTGAAACCTTTGTGGAGCGCGATCGTTTTAAAGGAACCTGCTACCGCGCAGCCAACTGGACATGCGTTGGACAAACTCAGGGACGCAGCCGGCAGGATCGTAATCGGAAGCTGCATGTTCCCGTCAAAAACATTTACCTCTATCCCCTGCGTCGGGATTATAAGGAAGTCCTCTGCCATGGATAGAAGCGAGGCGATTCAATTCTACCGTAGCGGCCAGGACATAACAGTGGAGAAGCTTTTGGAGTTGAGCGCGAAGGTTGACGCGCTTGAAAAAGAAAATGCCGCACTCAAAAAGAAATTTACCGTTCTGAACAATTACAGAAGCAAAAAATCTAAGAAGAATAAAAGTAAACCGTGGTGGCGATGGGGCAGGAAGAAAGGACATAAGGGGTCTTTCCGTCCCTTACCCGATCACATAGACCGCACGGTAAATGTAACAACCCGCAAGTGCCCGCAGTGTGAAGGCAAGCTGAGTGGTTGCCAAGAGGAATTCCCTGAATGATTTGCTCTGTCATAGTGTCTCCTGTAGGGATCAAACTTAATTCTTACCAATTACTGTTTACTAAAATACCAGCACCTTGTCAGCCCAGGCGGTCCATTCGGTAAGGATGGCCATGGTGCCGCGCCTGGCGCTCTCGGCCAGCATGTCCTCGGCTATGCCGCGGGCGTCCATGCAGGAACCGCAGACGCTTATCTCGCCGCCCTGCTTGCCCACAAGTTTCAGCATGTGCTCTATGTTGTAATAGCCCTGCGGAGTTTTCTGGTTTTTAAGGCCGCAGGGGGCGCCGTCGCCCATAAGGAATACCCGGATCTTTTCATCCTGGCTTTTGCCGAGTGACACGGCCAGCCGCAGACCGTTATAACTTCTTTCACCGCCGTAGGGCTGCTCGTTGAGTATGAACAGGTTCTTCATTTGTTTCTCCTTAACCTTATCCGATCAAAATTCGTACCGCAGAATGAAAGACGCTGCTCTGTCTCAATTATACTGGACGGGATATTTACATGACCAACGTAACTAGGAAACTTCCGCGAGGTGGTCTTTATTATTATTGACCGTGATGCGGGCTGTGCCGGCAACCGCCCCGGCGAATAAAGCGAGACCGGTAAACACAACGGCCCGCGGTTTATGCGCCCCCAGCCGCGCGAGGCGCGCGAGAAACCGGGAGATATGGCTGGACTGGGCGTCTTCGCTGCGAGAAGCCTTCTCGATGGACTTTTCCCCGACGAAGGTGAACATGGCCGGGATGAAACTGAAGCTCAGTATCCTCAATAGGACGGTGCCGAAGGCCACCAGGCCGCCGAAAATTTTGACCGGGACGATGTGCATGAACAGCAGGACGGAGGACCCGGCCGCGGTAGCCAGCGCAATATAGCGCACTGGGCGTCCCACCGCCTCCATGGTTTTTATGATGGCGGTCTTTTTGTCCTTCTCTTCGCGGTAACGGAAGTAGAATTCATTGAAGATGTGGATAGAATCCGTGGCGATGGCCATCAGGAACACCGGGGCCATGGAGCTCATGACATGGATAGGGTAGCCCAGGGCGATAAGCAGGCCCATGCTCCAGACGGTGGCTATCATGGCGTCCAGCATAAGCGCGGCGGAGAGGAAAAGGTCGCCGAACATAAGATAGCGGGCCGCGAACATGAGCAGCCCGGCCATGGGCGCGAAGATGGCCATCAGTTTGAACATCTCCGCGCCGAAGGTGTCCCGCGCCACGGGATCGCCGGCAACGTGGTAATTTTCCGGACCGCCTTCGGTTTTGACTAGCTCGCGTATCTTGTCGGCGATGGATTTGCCGTTGGCGCCCTTTTCCAGGGGGATATAGATAGCCGCTGTTTTACTGTCCGGGGAAATAATACGTTCGACGAACATCGGGTTCTCGAAAAGCTGTTTGCGCAGCGCTTCCAGAGCGAGCGGGTCGCCGGGCGCTTCTGGCATGAGAGGGCCCACCTGGAGCGTCCCTTTGTCCACGGTGACATTGTCTATGGTGGAGAAGCCGGCTACGTCACGGGCGGCTACTCCGGGGATCAGGAGTATGCCGTCGCTGATGCGCTTTATTTTCTCAAGCGTGGACCTGTTCAGGACGGTGTCTTTGTGTGTGATGCCGACCACAATCATGTCCTCGTAGAGGCCGAAAGTTTTTTCCACCGCGTCGTTGGAAACCCGGACCTCGGAGTCGGCCGAGAGCATGTTCTTGGGATTGGTGTCGGTCCGGACTTTAGGAAAAGCCGACAGGGCGATAGCGGTCACCAGGAGCGTGACGGCCACCACCCGCAGGGGATGGTCTACGGAAAAGTGAACCAGGGAGAAGTCCCGCAGCTTACGCATGTGGTTTGCCTCCTATCCGATCCGCCACGTTCCCCTGCTCCCGCAGGCGCTCGATGAGGACCTGCCTTAACAGGTCGTAAGCTTTGAGCATTTTTGGGAAAGACAGGCGGTAGTAGATGCGCTGGCCCTCGCGGCGGGACGCCAGGATTCCCTTGTGCCGCAGGATGGTCAGTTGCTGCGAGACGTTGGGTTTGGGGATTTCCATCTCCCTTGTGAGGTCGCCGGCGGTTTTTTCGCCCGAGCGCAGCAGGTCGATGATTTCAAGGCGTTTGGCGTTGGAGAGCACGGAACAGACCTGCGCGTGCATACCGTAAATGAGCCGCCGGGTTTCCTTCTTTGTCATGACGCCCCTCCGTAATATAGTTGCGTAGTTTCGCAACTACATTATAAGCATTACGTATTTAACCTGTCAAGGAGCACCTTAGAATATAAAGATTTGCCTTTACAAGGGGCCGCGGTTGTTGGCGCGGCCGCTTCCAGCCTGCAGGATGGGCGCGCTTGCGAGCGTCTATGGATGGGGCGGAGAGTTGTTTCCCGCCTTTTCCATATTTTATTTGCAAGTAGACAGGTTATCTTTTTAAATAAAAGCCTGTTAGGCTTTCATGGGGGGCCGGGAAATGATTTAATATTGATAATGTTCATTGAAACGCACGCGCATCTGAACGACAAAGCGTTTGACGCGGACCGGGACGCCGTGCTGGATAAATGCCGCGCCGCCGGCGTGGACAAGCTGGTGGAAATAGCCTGCGCCGCGGGGGAATGGGGGGCAGGGGAAAAACTCGCGGCCGCGCGGCAAGGGGCCGTGTTCTGCGCCTTCGGCCTGCACCCGGAAAACATTGAAGACGCCGGGCCCCGGCAGCTGGCAGAACTGCCGGCCTGGCTTGAGAAGAAATGCTGCGTGGCGCTGGGCGAGATAGGCCTTGACTACTGGTGGAAGCCGGAAAAGAAAACCGAACAGCTCCGCCTGCTGGCCGAGCTGCTGCCGCTCTCGGTAAAATTCTCAAAGCCGGTGGTTTTTCATACGCGCAACGGCCGGGATTTGAAAACCGGCAACGCATATTTTGAGCTGGCGCAGGAACTTAAAGATTGGACGTTCAATAATAAAAAAAAGGCGCGCGGAGTTTTACACTGCTTTTCCGGCGGCTGGGAAGACGCCAAAGCAGCTCTGGACCTGGGCCTGCTGCTGGGCATAAACGGCACGTTCACCTATAAAAACAACGGGCCGCTGCGCGAGATAGTGAAAAAGGCCGGGCTTGAAAATATCGTGCTTGAGACCGATTGCCCGTACCTGAGCGTCCAGAGCATGCGGGGCAAAAGGAACGACCCGTCATATATACCGGAGATAGCCCGGGCCGCGGCAGAATATCTGAATATTAAAGTTGAGGCGCTGGCTGTTGCCACCACCGCCAACGCGGTTGAACTGTTTTTCCGGAATTGCAAAAATCTCCCCTAACCCCTCTTTTCAAAAGAGGGGAATACTCGCACAATGAACAAGGAGCTGAAAAAAGCGGTAAAAGAGCGCATCCTGATCTTTGACGGGGCGCTGGGCACCTATCTGGGAAAGTTCGGACTTGTCCACGGAGATTTTAAAGGCCACGAGGGATTGAACGAATATCTTTCCGTTTCAAGGCCCGAGGTCATAAAACAAACACATTCCGATTACCTCGCCGCGGGCGCCGACGTCGTGGAAACCAACACCCAATATCTCCTCGGTGAAACTGGCTAAAGAGGCCGTCGCGCGCTGTCGGACCGCGGGCAAGCCCAGGTTCGTGGCAGGCGCGGTGGGCCCCACCAACAAGGCGCTGTTCGTGACCGGCGGAACCGATTTTGACGAATTCACAGAAGTCTATTTTGAGCAGATAACGGCCCTGCTGGAAGGGGGGGCGGACCTGCTTTTAATAGAGACCGCGCACGATATCCTGAACATCAAGGCCGCGCTGGCCGCCGCCTCAAAAGCTTTTGCGGCTGCCTGCCGCAAATTGCCGGTGATAGTTTCGGTAACCATGGACAGGAAAAATACCATGCTGAGCGGCCAGGACCCCCGGGCCGTCCATGTGGCCCTGGAGCATTTCCCGCTTTTCGCGCTGGGTTTCAACTGTTCCACCGGCCCCGAAGACATGGCCTTGCGGCTTGAAGAACTGTCCGGGATGTCCGGCTTCCCCGTTTTGGCCATGCCCAACGCCGGGCTGCCTGATGAGAACGGCAGGTATAATGAAACCCCGGAGAAATTCGCCCGGACCATTAAAAATTATGCCCTTGGCGGGTTTATCAATATCGCCGGCGGCTGCTGCGGCACCACCCCCGCTCATATAAAAGCGCTGGCCGAAGCGCTGAAGGGCGTTGCGCCCCGGCGTCATAAGAGCGGCCAGGCCTGGGCGGTTTCCGGCATAGAGCCGCTGTTCTATTCGGAGATTGACCCGCCGCTCCTGGCCGGCGAGCGCAACAATTCCATAGGGTCAAAAAAATTCCGCGACGTCGTGGCCGCCGGCGGGTGGGACCAGGCCGTGGAAATGGCGAAAGCGCAGGTGCGCGCCGGCGCGCATATCCTGGACGTCTGCCTCTCAAACCCCGACAGGAACGAGCCGGCGGACGTCAAAATATTCCTGCCGATGCTCTTCCGCGCCGTAAGGGCGCCGGTGATGATAGATACCACGGATATCAAAGTGATGGAAGAGGTTTTGAAGCTGGCGCCGGGCAAGTGCGTATTAAATTCGGTCAATTTTGAGTTCGGTCCCCAAAAGCCCGCGAAGGCCGCAGAGCTTGTGAAACTCTACGGCGCGAAACTCGTCGTTGGGCTTATAGACGAGGCTAAAGAACAAGGCCTGCCGCTGACCGCCGGACGCAAGCTCGCTATAGCGCGCAGGGCGTATGACTTTTTCACCAACAAGTGCGCGCTCCGTCCCGAAGACATAATATTCGACGCCCTGGTGTTCCCGGTCGGGGTCGGCGGGGAATACGCCCGGAGCGCCGGCGAAACGCTTAAAGCCGTGGAACTGATAAAAAAAGAATTCCCGCTTACAAAAACGGCGCTGGGAGTGAGCAACGTGTCTTTCGGCCTGCCGCCCGAAAGCAGGGAGATCTTGAACGCCGTTTTCCTGCATCACGCCATAAAGGCCGGGCTGGACATCGCCATCGTCAATGTCGAGAAACATAAACGATATTCCCTGATACCCGCGCGCGAGCTGGAACTGGCCGAAAACCTGATATTCGCCCGCGCGCAGGACGGAGCAGCGGTATTTGCCGGCTATTTCAGGGAGAAAAAGAAGCGCGCGCCCGCTCAAGGCGCCGCCGCGCCGCCAGGCTTCGGCTTCATCCCTCATCCTTCATCCCTCATACCTCACTTTGGAGCTCAGGCCGCGCCTTCTTCCCCCCAAGAAAAGCTTTACCGGCTGATAATGGACGGTTCAAAAGCGGAGGTGCAGGACACCGTGCGCGAACTGCTGGCCGCCCGGAGCCCGCTTGAGATAATAAACGGCCCGGTGCTTAAAGCCATGGCCGAAGTGGGAAAATTATTCGCCGAAGGCGAGCTGATAATAACCGAAGTCCTGCAGAGCGCCGAAGCGACTGCATCCGCCGTGTCCGTTTTAGGGCCGGCGCTGAAGGCGGGGAATGTCCCCAGGCGGGGAAAACTCCTGCTTGCCACCGTGAAGGGAGATGTGCACGATATAGGGAAGAATCTTGTCCATATTATTTTTGAATCCAACGGCTTTGAGGTGATAGACCTGGGCGTTAAAGCCGCCCCCGAGACCATAACGGCTTCGGCCCTGGCCGAAAAACCGGATTTTATAGGGCTTTCCGGCCTGCTGGTCCGCTCCACGGAGCAGATGGCGATAACGGCCAGGGAACTGGCCAAAGCCGGCGTTTCGGCGCCGTTGCTGGCCGGCGGGGCCGCGCTGACCGAAAAGTTCGTCGCCGCCGGTATGGCGCCGCTGTATAAGGGGCCGGTGTTTTATGCGCCGGACGCGATGGACGGCCTTAACACCGCGCTGAAACTTATCATGGATAAGGGTATAGGGGATAGGGTAGAGGGTATAGGGTGCGGATGGCAGGGGAAGGGACCGGAGATACAAGACGAAAAAATCAAGTTGAAAAGGGCGCGGGCCAACGCCGGTTTCCGGCCCGAGGAACTGCCCGAGCCCAAAGACCTCGCGCGGCACTTTTTCGGGGAATACCCCCTGCCGGAGTTGTTCGCCTGGCTGGACGAGGACCTTTTCAACCTGCGGTTTCTGAAGCTTAAAAAGACCGACGGGAAGAAGGCCGGCGGCGCAAAAAAGCTTCTGGCGGGTATAAAGGACGAAATAATAAAGGGTGGGATAATAAAACCACGCGGCGTGTACCGGTTCTTCCCGGCGGCCGCGGACGGAGACAGCCTGCTGTTCTACGGTCCGGACGGCAGGGCCATGGAGACGATAAATTTTCCGAGGCAGCACGACGGCGAGCGGCTCTGCATAGCCGATTTCATCGCGCTTCACGGCGGGCAAAAGGACCACGTGGCCCTGCTGGCCGTATCCTGCGGCGAAGGGATCTCAGAATTTTCCCGCGGCGAAAGGGAGAAAGGCAACTATTTAAAATCATATATCGTCGAGGCGCTGGCCTTGAGCCTGACGGAAGCCTTCGCCGAGGTCCTGCATCACAGAATACGCGCCGACTGGGGCTTTGCCGAACCAAAAACAGGCGGGCCGTTGCACCGCTCGCATTACCGCGGCAGAAGATATTCGTTCGGCTGGCCGCCCTGCCCGGACCTCTCCGGCCAGAGGAAGCTTTTCAATATGCTGAAGCCCGAAGGCGATGTGGGAATAAAACTGACGGAGCATTACATGATGGAGCCGGAGGCATCCGTTTCCGCTTTCGCGCTGCATAATCCGAAAGCGAAGTATTTTAATATATAGGTAAGGAACCATATGAAAAACGATCATTCGCCGGATAAGACAGGGAACGAAGAAAATTTCGCGCAAATGCTGGAGGCCAATTACAAAGAACCAGCGAGACTCTGTCCGGGCCAGAGCATAATGGCGGCTATCGTCAAGATAACGGCGGACTGGGTTTTGATCGAAGTGGGTGGCAAAGGCGAGGGGTATCTGGACAAGGCGGAACTGCTGGACGCCGGCGGTAACCTGACCGCCAAAGAGGGCGACAAGCTCCGGGCCTGGTTTGTGTTCTCGGAAAACGGCGAAATGCATTTTACCTCAAAGATCGGCTCCGGTCCTTCGGCGCATGTCCAACTGGCGGAGGCCATGCGCGGCGGCGTCCTGGTGGACGGGACGGTGGCCAAAGAGCTGAAGGGCGGATTTGAGATCATCATCAGCGGCGGCGCGCGCGCCTTCTGTCCTTTTTCGCAGATGGGCCTCCGGCGGGAAGACAATAAAGAAAACTATATCGGCAGGTCCCTGGCGTTCGAGATAATCGAGTGCGCCGAGCGCAACGTAGTCCTTTCCCGCAAGGGCATCCTGGCTGCGGAGCGGCAGGAAAAAGCGCGGGTTTTGAAAGGCGCGCTGGAAGAGGGGGCGAGGATAAAGGGAATTGTGACCTCCATCCGGAAATTCGGCGCTTTTGTGGACATCGGCGGCGTGGAAGGCCTGCTTCCCGTCTCCGAGATCGCCTGGGACCGGACCGAGAACGTCGGCGACAGGCTTTCGGTCGGCCAGGCGGTGGAAGTGGTCGTCAAAAAGCTGGACTGGGAGAACGAACGGATATCTTTCAGCCTGAGGGAGATCCTGCCCAATCCCTGGGACAGCGCTGAGCGGACCTGGCCCCCCGGTTCCTATCATACGGGGACGGTTACCCGGCTTGCCCCGTTCGGCGCGTTCGTCGCTCTTGGCGAAGGGGTGGAGGGGCTTATCCATATTTCACGGCTGGGAGGGGATAAAAGGATACAGCATCCGGAGCAAGCGCTTAAGGCGGGACAGGCTATAGAGGTGAAGGTGGAGGCGGTGGACCGGGAAAACAAAAAGATCTCGCTTGTTCCGGCGGCCGCGGCGCGGGAAGAAGACGAGGACGCCGCCGCCGTAAAAAAATATCAGCAGCCGGATTCGCCGGAGGCGGAAAGCCTGGGCACGCTGGGGGAGATCCTTAAAAAACAGCTGGAGAAGAAAAAGGGGCAATAACCCGTAAAATTTAGCCGGTAAAACCTATTGGCCCCAGGTTGATAGACAAGCGAACGAAGACCCGAAAATTGCTCCGCAATTTTCGGGATAGGTCTTTTTTGGGTCTTGACAACCGGGAACCGTCTGCTATACTATAAACGTCGCCGCGCCTCCGGGCCCGGCACAAGAGCCCGCGGCTCCATTAAACGGAGATTTCGCGGGTTCTGCTTTTAGTAGCCTCCTTAGGGCGGTTATTTTTTGAAATATTCCTTTCCACGCCGGTCTATATAGAAAACTTTCCCTTTCAGGACGACTCTGGCAATGCCGCCTTTAAACGAGGCGACCTCGTCATATTTGAAAGGTATCAGCTCTTTTCCGGTCTTGTCTATAAAGCCCCATTTGCCGCTTAAAGTCTTTAATACCGGGGCCAGGCCTTCGCTGAAAGAACCGCACATGAAGTAATTAAAGGGCAGCCGCCCGGCGCCATTCACGTCTATATAGCCGCAGCGCCCCGGGTCGCCGGCCAGCTTTTCGGCATGGGCCAGCCCCTCGCTGACAGGCCCGATGTTAAAAAATTCCCTGGCCTTAAAAATTTTTGTTTCCCTGTTTATAAATCCGAAAGTCCGGCGGAACTGCGCGGCGGCGAAACCGCCGTCAAAGGGAAACGCCGCCTCATAAACCGGCGGCAGGGCCTCCGCGCCCTGTTTGTCTATATAGCCGTAGAACCCGCCGGACTTTACCCTGGCCAGGCCTTCGCTGAAAGGGTATATTTCGTCATACTTCGTCGGGATGAACTGTTTGGTTCCAAGCGGTATTATGCCCCAGCGTTTGTCCTTTTTCGCAGCGGCCATGCCGTCGTTGACGGTCAACGCTTCTTCATACTCAAACGGTATCGCGGATGCCCCGTCTTTATCTATGTAGCCCCAGCGCCCTTTTGATTTAGCCGGCGCCAATCCTTCGCTGAAAGCCCCGGCCGACTGGTAAGACGCCTTTATTGCAAACCGCCCCGAAACGTCAATGTAGCCGTATTTGCCGCCGGACATAACAAGGGCCAGGCCTTCGCTGAACGGCTTGGCCGCGTTATAGCGCGGGGAAATAATTATTTTCCCGTCCTGGTCCGCGTAGCCCCATTTTGAGCCGGCACGGTACGGAATAAGTTCCTTGTCCGGGCTTTGGGCCGGCGCGGCGGAAAGGCAGAATGCCGCGGAAAGAAGCGAAAGCGACAGTTTTTTTAGCATATGCCGGGTAAGGTTATTGTATGCCTTTATCGGGTTTTAAGCAATATCCCCCTTTTAAAAAGGGGGAAAGAGGGGGATTTTTTTATAGGCGGGCTGAAATTTCAGCTAGTGTAGCGTCCCGCAAATAACTAGACATTTGCGGGACGCTACACTAGGCGGGCGGTTGCCGGATGAACCGTTATAATGTTTTTGTATAATGGGGGTTAAGGATTAAGGAGCTTTATGAAAATTAAAACAGCTATTTACCCCGGCAGTTTTGACCCGATCACGTTCGGCCACCTGGACATAATAAGGCGGGCTGGAAAGATCTTTGACCGGCTTATCGTAAGCGTTTTCACCCATAGCGCCAAGAAGCCGATGTTCACGGTGGAGGAGCGGGTGGACATGCTCAGGAGCGCGCTCAAAGGAAATAAAAAGGTGAAGATAGAGCGCTTTGAGGGCCTGCTGGTGGATTATCTCAGGAAAAAGAAGGTGAACGTGGTGATAAGGGGCCTGCGGGCCATCTCCGATTTGGAGTACGAATTCCAGATAGCGGCCATAAACCGCACGCTTTACGGCGGCGTTGAAACGGTTTTCTTCATGCCGCGCCAGCGTTACACCTACCTGTCCTCCAGCGTGGTGCGCGACATAGCCCATTTCGGCGGCGACGTTTCCAAGCTAGTCCCGCCCTACGTGATAAAAAAAATAAAATCAAGATAACCAACCAAGTCAAAAACCCGGAAAACAGCCTTTGACAAACCTACGAATCGGCGCGTATTTCCACGCCCGGAGAACAGATACGGCCTGTCTGCGCGGCGTGGAAATCCGGTCCGAAAAGCGGGGTTTCCGCCGTGTCCATGCGCATATTATAAAGGCTGTCCGCGACAGCATAGGCTTGATTTTTGGAGAAAATAGTGGTACACTATAATGCGATAAGTTATCACTATAGATAACAAAATGCTATGAAATGGGGAGAGTTTCTTGGTTTGGTAGCTGAGCAACCGATTTTTTCGGCGGAAATGCTGCGTGTCGGGAAGGCCGCCCCCGGAGCCGTAAATGTGCAGCTTAGCCGCTGGAAAAAGGCGGGCAAAATCACACAATTCAGAAGAGGTGTGTATATGGTAAACCCGCCATATGCCAAACTGCTTCCCGGCTATGACCTGTATACTGCCGCGCTGCTGCAATCTCCCTCTTATTTAAGCCTGGAAAAAGCGCTGGAACATCACGGCCTTATCCCGGAGGGCGTAGCTGTTTACACTTCAGTAACCACGCGAAGGCCGGTTGAGCTGAAAACTCCGGCGGGCAGGTATTCGTACAGGCATCTTGCGCGAAATTTGTTCTGGGGTTACGAGCGGCTTGCCGCCGGCGGCGGAGCGACCTTTATGGCCCTGCCTGAAAAAGCCGTTCTGGATATGTTTTATCTTAACGGGGTTAATATTACGGCGGCTTATCTGGAGGAACTGCGGCTTCAGAATCTGGATAATATTGACTTGCCGCGCCTGGCCGCTTTCGCCGACAGGTTCGGCAAGCCTGGAGTGAAGCGGGCCGCCCAAAAACTTGCCGAATACGTACTGACGCGCGGCCGCGAAAGAAAATCATTATGAAAGACTATATTGTTGACTTGGTTTTAAAGCAGGCCGGCCATAACGCGCGGCTTAACCTCCTGCGAGAATATCTGCAGGCGTACATCCTGCGCGTAATGCATGACGCCGGCGTTTTCCGGTCTACCGCTTTTCTGGGGGGAACCGCCCTGCGGTTTTTATACGGCCTGCCGAGGTTCTCGGAAGACCTTGATTTCTCCGCGGTTGAAGGCGAGGGGATGCCTTTTCCCGTGCTTCTCAAAAAAATCAAGGGGGAACTTGTCCTGGCCGGGTATGATGTCGCCGTGGATTATGATGACGAAAAAACCGTGCGCAGCGCCTTTGTGAAATTTGCCGGCTTGTTGCTGGCGGCGGGGCTTTCCGGGCATAAAAACCAGCGGCTTTTAATTAAAATCGAAATTGATTCCAGGCCTCCCGCCGGCGCGAGGCTTGAGGTCCGCGTAGTGAACAAGTATTTCCCTATCGCCTTTCAATCATATGACGTGCCCTCGCTGTTTGCCGGCAAGGTTCATTGCGTTTTCTCGCGCAAGTATATTAAAGGCAGGGATTTTTTTGATATCGGCTGGTACTTATCCAAATGGCCCGGGCTCAAGCCGAACATTGTCCTGTTGAATAACGCCCTGGCGCAGACAGGCTGGAAAGGCGAATTTCCGGGGGAAAATAACTGGCGGGATATGCTTTATGAAAAAACGGCCCGGACCGATTGGGAAAAAGTCAGGCGCGATGTGGAAAATTTTCTGGAAAACCCGTCCGACCGGGAGATCTTTACCAAAGAAAATATTCTGGGCCTTATAAAACATCCGTAATAAAAACAGCCCGGAGGGATTCCGGGCTGCTTTATTGAGGCGCGGGGTAAAATCAGTTCTGCCAGACCTTGTCGGTCCAGACCATAAACTCGTCCCACTGCGAGGTCTGCGACAGCTCAAGGTCGGAATACTTCGTCTCGTAGATATCGGCCAGTTGCGGCGGGGGTTTCTTTATTTTCATGGTCATGTTTATCGCGATGCCGCCGACCCTGGAATAGTCGTAGCCGTTCTCGGAGTCCGCGTTGAGGCCGACGCTCCTGAAGACCAGCCCGGACTTTATGAAGCCCATAAGCTCTTCAGCCGCCTGTCTGGCCGCCCGGGACGCGGCGTTGGCGCCCGTTATTGCGGCGAAATCATACAGGTCTACGTAGGGCGCCAGCATTTTTTTCTTGTCGTTCTTCGGGTCCAGGCTTGAGAACCTGACGGCTTTTTCAATGGCGATCTTGACCGCCCCGGTCTCATTGTTTTCCATGACCGCGCCGGCGAAAGCGTTAAGATACCCCGGCAGCTCATTCAAAGCCTGGGGCCTCACCGTGGACATCGTAGCGGTTATTGAGCCCAGCGGGATGTGTATGGGGCCCACCGGCGCGCCTTCGGAGAAGAACTGCTTCTGCCAGTTGATGAAAAAATCGCTTATCCGTTCGTTCGTCGCGGCGGGCTCGGTGTTCATGAAGCCGAGCAGCTTCTGGTAATCAAAGCCGTAGGCCAGCATGCTCTCTTCGGAGGCGACTATAAGCCCGGCGTTGTCTCTGACCTCGTAGGCCACTTCCGCCATCTGCATCAGGCAGGCATTCATCACGAACACATCCATGTAGCCGGAGGCCCGCAGGATCTCGCCGAGCTGCTTCGTGCGCACGTAATTCTTGGTTTCGTCGTCAAAAAGTATGCCCTTGTTCCCGCCTGTGCCGGTGCCGGCGGAATGGTTCTGAAGGTTCGGGTCTATCCAGCCGAGCCCGTGGTTCCACAGGATGAGCATGTACTTTTTGGCCGGGAAATTGGTCTTGGCCCATTTGGCGAACTCTATAACCCGTTTATAATCGCCCATGTCGGCGTTCGGGTCCTGGCTGTAGACGGTCTCGCCGTTTGAAAGCAGGCTTTTTTTGCCTACAAGCAGCCGCTTGGCGCCTTTGCCCGCGGTACCGTAATCCACGACGACATTGACCTTATCGGTGGTGCCGACCTTCTTCATCTCGGCCAGGTCTTTCTCGGCCCATTTGCCCGCGAGGCCGAAAAGGGCGCTGTCGGCCAGATCGTTCTTGGCGTTCATAAAGACCATGACGGTCCATTCTTTAGCGGCGGCGGGTTTGGCCGGTTCGTCGGGCTTTATCCAGTCCAGGATGCCCTTCTGTCCACCTAAGGCGGACGAATTTTGAATATCTTCGGCATTAAGGGAGTTCAGGTTGAAGGGTTCTCCGGCTTTAAGGGATAAGGCGTTAAAAAATAAAAAGGACGCGGTAAACAGGGCGAGTCCGGCGGCTGTTTTCTTCATTAATCCCTCCGTAACAATATAAATCAATATATACATGATAGTAAGTATTTGTCCGTTCCGTAAGGGGCCTGCGGCCCAGAGGGGGGAAGAATTTAGGCCTATACGGGGATAGGCCCTTTTGTCACTCCCGGTTGCTCGGCGCCATAAGAAGATATAATGCCAAAAAAACGCGAGGCGCAAAAAATTGCCGGTTCCGGGTTCAGGAAAAGTGGTTCCGTCTACCGCCTTGCCTCTCATGGCGCGCGCCGGTAAAAAAATAAAGTATAATGATAGCTGAATTTTATGGCTAAAGAGCGCATCCTTATAGCCGGTCAATACGAACGATCTTTATAAATTAGTGGAAGGCGTGGATAACACAGGCCTGTCAAAGGCGCTTGATATTCTTTTGAACCGGTTAAGGAAGGCTCTCCCCAACGAGGTATCAAAAAATATTATAAATGTTAAAAATTTCGGTTATGTGTATATTTCCGCCGGTTCCAGCGAGCCTCCCGCAGAACACCAGCCTGAAAAACTCAACTGAATTTCTGTAAATATTCGGTGAACCCATCATTTGCTCCTGTAGTGGCAAAGCTTGCTTTGCCTCTTTTCCCTGTAGCGGTCGCATTTATGCGACCTGTTCACTCCAATTGTGTCGCTTTGCTCCACCCTTTCCTGGCGGATAAATCCGCCCGCTACAGGCAGAGCAAGCTCTGCGACTACATACCGGGCGGAGAACCCACGAAGGATACACGGGTTCACTGAAAGTTTACGAATTTTTCGGGTTGGTTTTCCCCAATTGCCTCTTGGAGCCGTGCCGGCCGGGCAACTCATTTGCCCGTTAAAACAGTAAACAATGAACGGAGACGGCAGGCCGGAGATGCTGGGGGGTACTACTTCCGGCAACCAGATACAGGCCTTTGACCGTTTTGCCAGGTGGGTCTGGAGATACATACTGGGCAGTCATGCTATCTCCACACCGGCGGTTGAACGGCTGACGGCTGACGGAACTCCTGCGGTGTTTGCAGGCAGTTTTGACAGGTATTTACGTTCCATTGACGGGAAAACCGGGGTTTTGAACTGGGCATTCCCCGCTTATAACTGGATCTGGTCCTCTCCCGCTGTGGCGGATCTGGATGGCGATGGAGGCAAAGAAGTGGTGTTTGCGTCAGATACAGGCGCGCCGAACTTATACGTATTAAACGCATCTCAGGGGGCCCTGAAATGGAGCGCGTCCATCGGAGGTTCAGCGCGGGCTTCCGCAGGCATTGCGGATTTGAATTCCGACGGCATCAAAGAGGTATTGATCGGCTCGGCCGGCGGCGCTTTCTATTGCCTGAACGGCAAGACAGGAGCGGTTCAATGGACCTTCCAGACAGGCGGCGAAATCGTTTCCTCGGCTGCTATCGGAGACCTGGACGGAGACGGGGATTTGGAGGTGGTATTCGGTTCTACCGACGGTTTCCTCTACGTTCTGGATGGAAAAGGCGTTTTGCTTTGGAAGACGAACCTTGGGAGCCCGGTTTACTCTTCACCGGCTCTGGCCCGGCGGGGCAGCGATACGAGACTGGATATCTATATAACCACCCTGGCCGGGAGACTGGCTATTTTGAGGGGAACTGACGGGTTCCTGCTGGGAGGATTTCAGGTGGATGCCCAGGTGGTGTCCTCGCCTGTCGTAGCAGACATAGACGGAGACGGAAAACTGGAGATATTCTTCCATGACCGCAAAGGGGACACCAACTCTGTAATGTCGGGCGACAGGTTCTGGGCGGTCCGGGACGTAAATTCCTCGGTTTCTCCGTATGCGCGGGAATGGCCCATGTTCAGGCGGGATTCAGCACATACCGGCGTCTATCCTTTGCCTGATTCGCCTCCGGCAAAAGTCACCGGTCTTTCAGTGAACGCTCCGGCCGAGGGCGGCAGGCTTGAACTTCTCTGGACCGCGAATGCCGAGCCCGACATCGCTTCGTACAGAATCTACCGGAACGGGGAATTTAAAATTCAATTAAGCTCCTTATCATACACGGACACGGGGCTTGTCGATGGAACGACCTGCACCTATCAGGTCGGCGCCGTTGACAGGTCGGGCAATGAAGGGCCGAAGTCCGATTCGGTATCCGGCATGCCAAAGGACCGATTAGCGCCTGTTTCAAGGATCGTGTCGCCTTCAGACGGGACAAAACTTTCCGCTGCAAGCGTGACTATTTCCGGCACAGCCCGGGATAACGGCGTTGCAGGGGTAAAAAAGGTTGAAATCCGCATATTTGATTTACAGGAGGGCGCCACGTGGTTTTTGGCATCTGAAACATCTGCCATATTTAATTTTGAAATGACTGGTTTAAAGGATAACCGCACGTATCAGATTGATTCAAGGGCTGAGGATTGGGAAGGCAACCGGGAACAGACGCCTGTTGAGGTTCAGTTCAATGTGATTCTGCCCCCGCTCGCAATAACCGGGCTTACAGCAATCGTACATGCAACCGGCAATTCAGCAACACTTAGCTGGAACCCTGTGTCTGAAGCGGATATTGCAGGATATAGAATTTATTCCGGAGACGGGAATTTAATTGCAACAATTTCGACAACAACTTTTGAATTGACAAACCTGACCTATGGCGCCGGCTATACTTATTATGTAAGCGCCGTGGATGCAACCGGACTGGAAAGCCCGCGAGCCGGTGTTTCATTTACAACGCCTGTGAACGGTTCAGCCAGGGCCGTTATAGGGGTACCTAAAGACGGCAAAAAAATCTGGGGCAATGCAGTGACCATTAAGGCTGACGCTACGGATTCCGCTTCCAAAGTTCAGTTCCAGTGCCGGAAGGAAGGAGAAGCTGTTTACACAGACATCTCGTCCGCCGACTCAAACGCGCCGTATGCCGTTTATTGGAATGTGAGCGATGCCCGGATCAGCACCGGCACTTACTATCTGAGAGCGGTGGCTTTTGACTCAGACGGCCTGCCGGATTTGTCTCCTCCCGAGATTCGCGTACTCGTGGATGACGCAAATGCGGACATTGTGGAAGACGGAAACCCGGAAGTGGATCCAAATGCGCAGCACAGGAAGATGGAAAAACTCATCTCAGACAATAACGCGCAGAAAATCGAGACTCTGGACGGCACGAATATTGTCATTCCGCCGGGAGCAGTGCCGGAAGGCGAACAAATCCAGATCCAGGTTGTCGGCAATGTTGAAGCCTCTCTTCAAGCCGGCGGCAAGATTTTAAAACCTGCGGGCGTATTCCGCAGGTTTACGTTCATCAGCGGCGCCACGCAATTCAAAGGGAAACTGACTCTAACCCTTCCTGTGCCCGACGGGAATGGAGACGGCATTGTGGACGGGACGGACATCAAGATAAGCTTGCTGAAGGTTTATTTCTTTTCAGAATCCAAAGGAGAATGGGTTGCCGTGGAATCTTTGAATTCAAATACTCCGGCGCCTTTGTCGGCTGTCGTAACTTCGGCATCTCCTGCGCAGAATCAGAAATCTGTTTCCGTTCAGGTGGATCACTTTACGCTTTTCGGTCTGTTCCAGGAACAGCTGGTTTCGGAGGAGTTGCGGTTAGGCGAGCTGTATGTCTACCCGAACCCGGTCCGGGGCAATGACCGGCCGACTTTGCATATAGAAGCCGGAAAGGCGGACCGGCTGGAAATCCGGATTCATGACCTTGCAGGGGATCTGATTCACTCCATAGACATAAATTCTCTTCCTTCCATTGTAGATGGTAAGTATGTCTACAGATATCAATGGGACACAGCCGGCGTTCCCAGCGGAATATACATCTTCCTGGTGAAGGCTGTCAAAGCCGGCCAGGGAAGCGTGAAAGGAAAAGGCAAGATAGCCTTGATTAAATAATTGTTCTTTGTTTTCTCCTTGACCCGCCGCTTTCATCGGTAAATCCCGCATTATTTACGAGAGCAAACCCGGAAGCCCCCCGACTGTAGCGGCAGAGTTTACTAAAAATTTTTGCGGCAAAAATTTTTATAATGCCCCGACCTTTGGTCGGGGTAACCTTAGGGCAAGAGGGAGTTTGAGGGAGAAAGAAATTTCTCCCTCATCCCCGGCAAGGTGTTGAAGAAAACCCCGTGCCGGGTACGATAAAATGTTGCTTCAACATTTTATTCTGTCCAAAAAGGCAAGGCAAGCTTTGCCGCTACAATGTATAATATTAAGTACGATTTCGCGGACGGAGGATTTATGGACAAGGAAGCGCCTGTTTTTGACTATACTGCTGAAAATATCGGAACCCTGGCCGGCAAAGCTATCGCCGATTTTGAAGCGGACGTTAAAAATCTGGCGGACCTGCCCGGAGAAAAACGCACTTTTGCCAACACCGTGCTGGCTTTTGAGCGCGCGGTCGGGAATTTGAGCGAAGCGGTCAATATCCCCGTAATTTTAGCCTATGTCTCGGACAACGCCGAAGTGCGCAAGGCCGCCCAGGAGCTTGAACTCAAGATCAACCAGTACTCGGTGGACATCTACACCAGAGAAGATATATTCAACGCTTTGACCGGATACGCCGCGAAAAACGAAAAACTGGGCGAAGTGGAAAGCCGGCTGCTGGCCAAAACCCTGCTTGACTTCAAAAAAAACGGGCTGGGTCTGGAACCCCGCAAAAAAAACAAGGTAAAAAAACTGCTTAAAGCGCTTGTTGAATTGGAACTTCAGTTTTCCAAAAATCTGCGCGAAGTGACCGACAGCGTTGAAGTGACGGAGGAAGAGCTTAAAGGCCTGCCGCAGGATTACATCGAGCGGCTCAAGAAGACCCCGGACGGGAAATATACGGTTACGATGAACTATCCCGATTATATTCCGTTCATGGACAACGCCGAATCGGACGGGGCGCGCAAGCGGCTTGAGGCCGTCTTCAACAACCGCTGCGCGGCCCAGAATTTGAAGCTGATGGAAGACGCCATAGCCCTGCGGCGCAAAACAGCGAAACTCATCGGCTATCCGAATTTTGCCGATTACATGCTGGACGACCGCATGGCCAAAAACAGCGCCACCGTCATGGATTTCCTGGGGCGAACCTGGGCCAAACTCAAAAAGAAGGGCCGCAAGGAGCTTCGCCAGAGGGCAAAGCTTAAAAACAAAAAAACCGGCGGCGCCGACATTACGCTGAACGCCTGGGAGTGGCGCTATTACAACAATCAGCTCAAAAAAGAGAAGTACGCGCTGGACCACGAGAAGATAAAGGAATATTTTCCGCTTGAGACCGTCATCGGCGGGATGTTCGGCATTTTCGGGCGCGTGCTCGCCGTAAAGTTCGAGCCGGCGGATCTGAGCGTCTGGCACAAGGACGTGCGCGCCTTTTCGGTCAGGAATGCGGACGGCTCCCTGGCGGCTTATTTCTACTTTGACCTATTCCCGCGCGACGGCAAGTACAAGCACGCGGCCTGCTTCGCCTTGCGCCGCGGGCGCGAACTGAGCGACGGCTCCTATGCGCTGCCCGCAGCGGCCATCGTGGCCAATTTTCCCGGCCCTTCCGGGGGCGCGCCGTCGCTGATGAAATTCGACGATGTGGTTACGCTTTTCCATGAATTCGGCCACGTGACGCACCAGCTTCTTACAAAGGCCAAATACTGCAAATTCTCCGGCACCAGCGTCTCCCGGGACTTCGTGGAAGTGCCGTCCAAAATATTCGAGAACTGGGCTTATTACGGAGAGGTCCTGAAGGCTGTTTCCGGGCATTACAAAAACCCGGCCGAGAAGCTGCCGGACAAACTGATAAAGAAACTTATAGACACTAAAAATATGGATTCCGGGCTGGTTTACCTGCGGCAGCTCTTCTTCAGCCTGCTGGATATGAAATACCACATGGCCAAAGGCAAGGCGGACACCACCAGGCTTTATGGGAAGATGATGAAGAAAATCTCCCTTATTCCGATGAGCGAGGGCACCCATCCGCAGGCAAGCTTCGGTCACCTGATGGGCGGCTATGAGGCCGGCTATTACAGCTACCTGTGGTCCGAAGTGATAGCGGCGGATCTCTTTTCTGTCTTTCAGGAAAAAGGCGTTATGGACCCGGAAACCGGCGCCCGCTACCGGGAACTGATACTGGCGCCCGGCCGGAGCTATGACGAGGCGGGGCAAGTGGAGAAATTCCTCGGCCGAGCGTCGGCTGAAGACGCGTTTTTAAAAAGCATAGGCGCGGCGTAAGGGCGCCGCGCCCGCCATAAGCCGTATGCTTTAGGCCATAGGCAGAAAGGCTGCCATAAGCTTTAAGCCGTAAGCCATAAGCTTTATTAAGAAAGGTTCTTTACGGCTTAAGATATCGGTTTCTGCGTATGGCATATGGCATATTGCCTACGGCAAAAAAGACGAAGTCTTTTTTATTATGAAAACCAAATTATCCATACTTATCGGCCTGCTGGTGAGCGCGGCGCTCCTCTATTTCGCTTTCAGGAACGTGGATTTCAGAAAACTCTGCGTTATCTACGGCGGCGTGAATAATATTTTTATCATCCCCATAGCGGCGGTGATCATGCTGGAGCTTTTTTTGAGGGGGTTGAGATGGAAGCTGTTGCTTGATCCGGGCGCGCGGCACCCCTTCCGGGGGATTAAGCCACAGGTGGACACCGCACTAGCGGTTTCCCCTGCGGTGCGGGTCTGGGACGCGTTCCGCCTTGAGACCGCCGGCCTTGCTTTGAATAATATCCTGCCCCTGCGCCTCGGCGAGATAATGAGGGGCACTTCCGGGGCGGGATTCTTTCAGATCCCGATGATGACGGTTTTTGCGACCATCCTGGTGGAGCGCGCGCTGGATACCATCGTGCTTTTCGCCCTGTTCGCGGCGGCGGCCGGGCTGGGCGGCGTCACGGGCGGGCTCGGCGCCTATAGCGGATATTTCTGGACCCTTCTGGGAGGCCTGGCGGCCGTCATAGCCGCGCTGATCTTTATAGACGAGATAACGGCCCAGCGCTTTTTTTCCGGTTTTTTCGGGAAATTTCCGCGCGTTAAAAAAGGCCTTGCCAATCTCGCGCTGGGCATAAAGGCTTTTCATTCTTTTAAGACCGGCTGCGCCGTTATCGCCCTTGCAATCCTGCAGTGGCTTCTGGACGCCCTCAACTTTTACCTGGTGGCCCTGGCTTTCGGCATAGAGGGCGTCATAAACCTGTATAAATGCGTTGTTGTGCTGTTCACCACGGCGATGGCGGCTTCAATACCGGGAGTGCCGGGCTATTTCGGCAATTTTGAGTTCGCGGTAGCCAGGGTGTTGAATACCTGGGGAGTGGCGGACGAAGTCGGCTTCGCCTTTGCCGCCTATATCCATATGCTTACGTATCTGATAGTAACGGTTCTCGGCCTGATATTCGTCTATCAAATGGGCCAGTCGCTCGGCAAGGTGTGGGCGCAGTTCCGCGGGAAAACAGCGGTGCGGTAAGGAAGTAAATAGGTAGATACTGTTGATAAGGTGATACAGAAAAACTCCGTATTAACGTATTCACGTATAAACGTATCAACGCTTTAATAATGGGCAAAATAAATTCGGTTCTGATGCTCAGCCAGACTTTTTATCCGGCCATAGGCGGCTCGGAAAAACAGGCCCTGGAGCTTTCGCGCGCGCTCGCGGCCAGGGGCATCAAGGTCGTCGTGCTGACCCGCCGCATAGAGAACGCGCCGCCGCGGGAAACGATCGACGGCGTGGCGGTCCGCAGGCTCCGGACGCTGGGTTCCGGGGCCGTGGATTCCATCGTATTCATGATAAAAAGCTTTTTCTATCTGCTGAAGAACGCCGCCGATTACGATGTCGTGCACGTCCACCTGGCCTCCTCGCCCGCCGTGGCGGCGTCGCTGGCTTCCATGGTAACCGGCAAAAGGTCGGTCGTCAAACTGGGCGGGGGCAGGGGGGTGGACGAGATAACGCTGTCCATGAAGACGCTGCTCGGCCGGCTTAAGCTCAAATTTTTCCAGTTTGCCGGGCCTGAATTGCTGGTAATGAACAACGAAGTCTATAACTGGCTTAAAAACGAGCCCGCTTTTTCGGGTTTAAAGCTCCGGCACTTCCGGAACGGCGTGGACACGGGCAAATACTCGCCGCTCTCCTATCAGGAGAAGATAAGCGCTAAAAGCGCCCTGGGCTTTGAAAATTTCACCATTTTCCTGTTCGTCGGACGGCTGTCTCCCGAGAAAAGGATAAAGGAATTCGTGGAGACCTGGGCGGAAGTGTTCTTGGAAGAGCGTGTAAAGCCCAGGATGAGGCTGGTCATAGTGGGCAAGGGACCGGAAAGCGAAAATATAAGAAAAGCGGTCAATGACCTGGGAGTAAGCGAAACCGTGACGTTGGCCGGCGCCAGGGACGACCTTAAGCCGTATTACGGCGCAGCCGATGTCTTTGTGTTGCCGTCCATCTCCGAAGGCCTGTCCAACTCCATGCTTGAGGCCATGGCTTGCGGCGACGCCATCATGGCGGGGCGGGTGGGCGGAGCGAGGGAGGCCGTGGTTGAAGGTGTAAACGGCTGTCTTTTTGACCCGCAAAGCCGCCAGGAAATAAAGGCCTGCATCAAAAAACTGATGTCGGATAAGACCATGCCGCTTAAGATGGGCGAAAAATCCAGAGAGATAGCGGTAAATAAATACTCCATGGCCAAAGTCACAGAAGAACTGCTGAAGATTTACGAGGAGGCATAGGCTGTAGAAGTCAGAAGTAAGATGTCAGAGGTCAGAAATAGGAAGTTATGTGCGGAATCTGCGGAATATATAACTACAAAACGGACGAACCGGTCGAGCGCGAAGAACTTGAAAAAATGAACAGTCTTCTCGTCCACCGCGGGCCGGACGACGCGGGCTTTTACCAGCAGGACGGGATAGGCCTGGCCATGCGGCGCCTGTCCATAATAGACCTTTCAAGCGGGCATCAGCCGATCCCGAACGAGGACGGTTCCGTCTGGATTGTCTTTAACGGCGAGATATACAATTTTCAAACCCTGCGCGAAGAATTGCTGGCCACGGGCCACCGGTTCAAAACAAAGTCCGACACTGAAACCATAGTGCATCTTTACGAGGAAAAAGGGCTTGCCTTTGTCACATATCTGCGGGGTATGTTCGCCATAGCGCTCTGGGACTCCCGAAGAAAGCGCCTGGCGCTCGCCCGCGACCAGGTCGGCAAGAAACCGCTTTACTACGCCGTGAACGGCTCTTCAATAGCTTTCGCTTCCGAATTGCGCCCGCTTACGACCGTCAAATGGTTCATGCGCGACCTGGACCCGGCAGCCGTGGACGCCTATCTCACTTTGCAGTATATACCGAGCCCGCTCAGCATATTTAAGAACGTCAGGAAGCTCGAGCCCGCCTCCATGCTGGTGGTTTCGGACGGCGCGGTCAAGAGCGAGAAATACTGGGACCTGCCGCTTGCGGCCGAGAAGCTGGACTATATGCCGCTCGCTGAGATAAAGGAGCGGCTTTACAGCGAGCTTTTTGAGGCCACAAAGATAAGGCTGATCTCTGAAGTGCCGCTCGGGGCGTTCCTGTCCGGCGGGATAGATTCCTCCATCGTGACGGCGCTTATGGCAAAGAGTTCGCCGGACCCGGTCAAAACCTTCTCAATAGGCTTCAAGGAGGCGGAGTTCTCGGAGCTCGGCTACGCCAGGCAGGTCGCGCGGATGTACGGCACAAAGCACACCGAGTTCATAGTGGAAGCCAATATGGCGGACGTCTTTGAGAAGCTGGTCGCGCATTACGGCGAACCTTACGCCGACGCCAGCGCTCTGCCTTCTTATTTTGTCTCAAGAGAGACGCGCAAAGCCGTCACTGTGGCTTTAAACGGCGACGGCGGCGACGAGAATTTCGGCGGCTACCTGCGCTATATGGCCATAAAAATAGATTCCGTCTGGGGACGCACGCCGGCGGCCCTGAAAAGAGCGCTGCTGAACTTCACGTACTTGTTCCCGAAGAAGGCCCCTTACAACGTGTTCTGGCGCGCGGAAAAGTTCATGAAAGCGTCGCTGCTCGAAAGCCTGCCCCTGCGCTATCTCTCGACGGTCGCGTTTTTCGGCCCGAACGACAAGGCAGGGCTGTTCAGCAGGGAATTCATCAACGCGCGCTGCGGCAGCGCCGATTACGCGGAAAAATATATAGCCGGTCTGTTCGAAATACCGGCGGGGCAGGACCTGCTTAATAAGCTCATATACGTCGACTTCCGTTCCTATCTGCCGGAATGCCTGATGACAAAAATGGACATAGCCTCTATGGCGAATTCGCTGGAAACCAGATCGCCTTTCCTGGACCAGAAGGTGATAGAGTTCGCTTTCAGGCTGCCTGGCAGCCTGAAACTTAGGGGCTTGAGGGGAACCAAGTGGATACTTAAGGAAACTTTTAAGGATATGCTTCCGGCGCGGATTTACAAAAGGGGCAAGATGGGCTTCGGCATACCGCTGGGCCCGTGGTTCAAGGGAGAGCTGAAAGACCGCTGGGCCGGGACCTGCCTGTCCGAGAAGGCGCTCTCGCGCGGCTATTTCAACAGGGAGCACCTGTTCAGGATCTGGGACGAACATCAGAACGGCTCGCGCGACCACGGCTATCACCTGTGGGCGCTGCTGATGCTTGAACTATGGCATAATCAATTCGCCGACGATTTTAAGCTGTAGAAGTAAGAAATCAGAAGTAAGAAAAGCAAAACTTAAAACCGATAAAGCAAACTATTGGATTTATAAAGTGCGGTTTCCACAGAATCTTACCTCTGACATCTTACCTCTTACTTCTATTCCCTATGAAAATCGTCCTGATAAACCCCGACATCCCCTGGAACGTAGGCAACATCGGGCGCACCTGCGTCGCTACAGATACGGCGCTGGTTTTTGTGGGGAAAATGGGCTTTGAGATAAACTCAAAAGAGATACGACGGTCCGGCCTGGATTACTGGCGGTTTTTGAAATATTCCGTCCATAAGAATTTTGACGATTTCCTGGATACGCTCGGGGAAAACCCTTCGCTTATATTTTTATCCACCCGCGGCAAAAAGCTGTATTGGAACGCGCCGTATAAAAAGGATTCCTGCCTTATTTTCGGCAGCGAGGGCACCGGCCTTCCACGGGCGATGTACGGGAAATACGCGGATAAACTTTACCGCATACCGATGTCCTCCGACCACACCCGCTCGTTGAACCTGTCCACCGCCGCCGGCGTAGTCCTGTACGAAGCCCTCCGTCAGACAAGGTAAACCGAACTGATTCGCTGACGCTGGCTGAACAATCGGCGCAGGGCCTGCCGACCCCGTCGTCACCCGTGCAGCCAATCACCTAGTCCTTCGCTTTTATATAAATATCCCCGCCCCGATGGTACAACCTCACCAGTCCGCAAGGTCGCAACCATTCTGATGGAAATCCAGCGACATAATACTTAGGGAGCCTGTTGCACAAAGTAGCGATGCGATTTATCGCATACCATATGCAGTGTCGGATGAATCCGACCGCTACAATATACTGTATAGCCTTGTGTAAATCCGGGATTTATGCAACAGCCTCTAGGGGGGCGCGGTTTGAAGGCGTCGTTGCCTATCAGATAGAGGCTGTAGAATATCACGGCGGACCCGGCCCAGAAGATCACCCTGGCAGTTCCCTCCGTGTGCGCTATCAGCTCCATTTCAGTCAGTAGATACGTCCAGTCGTGACAGCCGCCGCCGACGAGCGGCAGTTCCTGTTTTATAGCGTCGCCTGCGTAAATGCTGATATTCAGTAAATTCTCTCCGACCCAGAACAGGCATAATTGGGCTCCCAGGCGGCTGCCCCGGCGCAGGAAGTGGACGGCGCATGCGGAGGGAATAAGCACCTGGGATAAAGTTCCGCCCAGAGTCCTTATAAATTCGCCGAAAAAGCCGAGGAATATATGTCCGGCTTCGTGGAAGGCGAGATTGACTGAAATTTTGCCATAAGGATACACTCGCGGAGTTGCCGTCGAGATCGCCGGAGTAAAACCCGCTGCCAGCGGGGGATTTGCCGCCCCCGCTGTTTTTGTTGTTGTATCTGGTGTATATAATATAGTATAATATACACCATCCGAAAAAACCGCCAATACCTGGCCTGGAACCATTTGACCCGCAACCAGAAAGAAGTGGCCCAACGGATTATGGCCGGGAACTACCGCCGGATTGGGCCGGCGGGGTGGGGATTCCTGGACAAATTCCTGATATTCATCAAGACAATAGGTTTTATGGAGTGCCTGGACGTTTCCGGGGAAGGGTATGTGCGGCGGATGATCACCATCGCGAAACTACTGTTGACCTATCAGATGAAGATTCTCATGGGGATCAGTTCGATGAACCAGGTGCCGCAGTTGCTTTTTGGGGACATCGGATTATTGATGATGCTGGGCTACACCGCCGAACAGATTGAGAACGGACACCGCAAGAGGGGTAAGGGAAAAAAGAAGGGGCCGATACATAAGGATACCCTGGCCGATGCCCTGGATCGCTTTTTACCGGAGGAGATGGAACGCATCTTAAACGGCGGGGTAAAACTGCTGGCGAAGAAGGGTTTTATCAAAGATAAAATCTACCTGATGGACGCCACCGACCTGGAGACAACCGAGAAGTGCAATGGAGCCGGGCGAAGGACAGTCATCAAGAAAGTTTTGACGCGGCAGAAGGAAATCGTTGAGGTCCTGGAAACCACACATGGCTTCAAGCTGCATATTATACGCAGCCTCGACTCGCGTATCGTGATAGCGGCGAAAGTAACGCAGATCCAGGAGTCGGAAAAGAATTGGACGTTGGCCCTGGTCAAGCAGGCTGTTGAGAACATCGGCCCGGGGAAGATCCAATTGCTCTTGATCGATCGGGGATATCTTGATGGCTTGACCCTGTGGACACTGAAGTATACCCATGGGATCGATTGGGTCATCCCTGCGCGCACCGACATGGCAGTCACCAAAGATGCGCGGGGACTCCGGGAAGCGACAGACGCAACAAGGATATTCCGGGATGAGCGCAAAGATCTCAAAGTCGTGGGACTTAAGGGATTGATGAGCTACGATCAATACGGTGATGATGCCCATCAGCTTAAGGACGTCAACGCCAGGGACTTTAAGGCCAACCCCATCAACGCGGTCATGGTCACGCGCTGGGACGGCAAGGATTACCCGCCTGCCAAAGAGAAGGTATTCTTGACGAGCCTGCCGGTGTCCAAACCCCTGGGAATCCTGGATAAGTATGATCTGAGAAGCCTAATTGAGAATACGGCCTTCCGTGAGCTCAAACAGGGCTGGCTCATCAACAAGATTCCGAAGAAGACGGAGCGGGCGGTAACGGCGCACGCGATCTTGACGTTGTGCATGTACAACTTCACCAACGCCTATCGAACCGACTTGGGACAAGAGCTCACGGAACGGGGCATTCGAAGATTCCGCATGCAGACCTTTCACCAGACGTACGCCAAGGTGATGATCATGACCGATGAGTATTTTGGGATTTTTGACCTGGAAGAATTTGCAATTTTGCTGGGCAAGCCTCCAAAAGACTTTCGTCCATGGTCAGACGTCGATCCTGAAGCTTTTAAGAAGGAACACGGAATTTCATAAATAGACAAGAGAGGTCTGTCCTGCCGCAGCCTGTTTCCCTCATTTAGGCCCACTGCCAATCATTTAAGCTAAAAGCCATCGCGCCCCGAGCCTCCCCCGCGGTGGGAGGCTCGGGGCGCTCCGCCCCACGGTGTGTCCGGGGCCGTGGGGGGTTAGATTCC
>JACQYT010000081.1:0-2082 GCA_016208085.1 Elusimicrobiota bacterium
AAACAAGGCGAGCACATATTCAACGTCATTGACGCCCGGTATGAGCGGGGCTCAACTATTTTAACCACAAATAGGGCATTCCGCGACTGGAGCAAAGTCTTTGAGGATTCGGTGTGCGCCAAGGGTATTATTGACAGGCTCATCCATCATTCGGATGTGATTAAAATTGAAGGAGAGAGCTATAGAATCAAAGACAGGAAAACAAAAAGTCTGACGCAAACGCAGTAAACAACCAAAAGCCAAACGTCCACCTCTTGAAACGCTTGTTTTCTTTCACAGAGGACTGTCGGTGCTTGTCCAGTCGCAAAAGGCGGGGAATCCAAACCGCCGGAAACTGAGGAATCTTAGACCGCCGCGTTCAATCACCCGCTGCATGTATTTCTGGGTGATCTCCAGGTCTTTGAGCAGCGCCCGCTCGAAGTCGCTGCACCCGTCGGAACCCGCTGGCGCCTGTCTCAGCCGGTCCAGCGGCAGGGCGATGTTGCCGCTGCGGATCTCTTCGCGAAAAGACTCCGGCCCCCGGAAATAGCCATGCGCAAGCTGTTCGATATCCCGCACGCTCAGTCTCTTGCCGCTCAACGCCACCACGAAGGCCTCCACCTCGCTCTTCTTAATCCCGTTCATGCGCATAAACTGGCGCAGGGTGTACATGTACGGGTAGACGGGAAAGGCCCCGGTGAAAAGCTTCTGGCGGACCGTGGCGCTCATCTCGCCGATGAACCCAAGCCGCATGCTCACCCAGGCTTTGCTCCTGGAAAGCTCGGCCGCAATCTCGGTCACGCTCATCCGGTGCAGGTTCTTTAGCTCGTCGATGAACCCGGCCTGCTCGAGAATGCTCAGCGTCTTGTTGTTCGAAGTCCGCAGCAGGCTCATGATCCCCACGGCTTCGTCTTCGCCCAGCGACGTGTACGGCGCCATCCCGATCCCCAACTTTCTCGCACACCGGTACCGCTTGAACCCGTTGAGTAATATACTGCCCTCTTGCCGATCCACGCCTTCCAGGGGCTACTCAATGCCGCTTTGCGCAATCGAAGACAGTAATCTCGCTTCGAGCGCCTCGTTCCTCATCCGGAAGCTCTCGTATCGCAGATCCAAAGTTGAAAGTTCCACTTCCCGCGCCATGTTTAACCTCTATGGAGGGTTTTTATTCAGATACCTAACAATATAGTCAATTCTTTTCCCGCGTCCTATGCTGTGTTGTCTCAAAACTCTTGAGAGCATTTTTAGGATCTCATCAAGACTTACTTTCCGCCCCTCGATTAGGCTCGTCACCATCCGCACATGCTCCACCATCCGCGCATTCCACTGCCATTCGCCGGCATCCGGAGGCTTCTCCGGATCCGGTTCCCTTCCTTGCCGCCTGCGTTTGCCGTTTTGGATATTCTTCTTTATCTTGCCGCACTTTCCGCGGTAGTACTCGACACTGTGCTGCGTGGAACATCGCTTGCGGTGTGCCTCTTTGCAGCCAAAGGGACAACGCAGGTCCTCACGGCCGGCGTTACGGGGATGGGTAAGGAAGAAGATTTGGCAATGCTTGCAGCGCTTCAGGCACTGCCGCAGGCGGGGATGGGATCGCAGAACCGACCGTACTCAAGGACGAGGCCGCGGGCCCCGCCCCGGCGGTACCAGTCCGGCCGAAACTCAAAATACCGTCCGATCCTTACGACAAAAAACCGAGGTTCTCGCTAATGATGCTGATGTGGTCTGCCTTACCTGTTCGCTTAACGGCAACGAGTTTGGTATTATACATATGAGCGTAGCCTCCTGGTCCGCCAGTTCTATACTGGCGTTGTTGGTTACTTCCACCAAGAGGCTACGCTTTTTATATCTGCTTATCAAGGGGGGGCAATTCGGCTTATCCAAACAACTGAGGAAAGGGTGCGTGCGCCCAGGTGGTCAATTTATCTGAGCACGCCTGGTCAATTTATCTGAGCGGTGTCGCATATTCATATCTTTGGTCATAGGATAGCGTGTCCCTCCAAATTCGTTCCGGCATGAAGCCAGAAATTCATGCTCGTTCATTTCTGCGGCTCCTGCAACCGTATTTTCCTGATTGCGTTCACGATGTTTAAAACCTCGTTT
>JACQYT010000081.1:2138-7341 GCA_016208085.1 Elusimicrobiota bacterium
CATCGGCAATTGGGCTTGGAACACTTGCGGCGCAGCGTGTAAACAGTGCCCCTGGTCATAGACGCACTTCCCAGAAATGCGGAAAGCGCGCTTTCCGGTATCTCCGGAAACTGCTTCAGCTTCTGACGCAACCTGCTTAGTAGTTGATGTGATTTAATCTGCATAATACATATTATTATAGCATACAGATATAAAAAAAGCAACCGAGATTGAGGTAATGCACCCGAGTCAAGTAGGTGGGACGTAACACAAAAACAAATTTAGTATGATATAGTCTGCGGACAGGCAACAGGCGATCGGGCAATTTTGCCGAAAAGCGAAGGAGGACCCGAAAATCGGCAGTCGATTTTCGGGTTAATATGAAATCAACAATAAGCCAGCTGGCAAAAGGAGTGCAGGAATCCCCGACCTTAAAACTCAATGAAAAAGCGGCCCTGTTGAAAGAAAGAGGCGAAGCAGTGATCCATCTGGGCGGCGGAGAGCCGAAAACAAAGACCCCGATGGACGCGATTGTCGCGGCCTCAGGAAAACTGACAAGCGCGGAAATAAAATATACTCCCACTGACGGCATTCCTGAACTGAAAAAAGCCGTTGTCCGTTATACCGAGGAAAACTATGAGAAAATCGCGGGAGCCCGCAATATTCTGATTTCACCCGGCGCAAAAGCCGCGCTTTACGCTCTTTTTCTGTCCATACTTGACCCTCAGGACGAAGTTATTATTACGGCGCCTTACTGGGTAAGCTACCCTGAAATGGTGAAACTTTGTTACGCCAGGCCCGTTATCGTGACTCCCGAAGACGGAAGATTTGAACCCGCGTTGAGGGAGATAGAAGAAGCCGTAACCTCTTATACAAAAGCGGTGATAATAAACAGCCCCAATAATCCGTCCGGCGCGGTTTATTCGGAAAAATTTATAGCCGACATGGTCGGCTTCTGCGAAAAGAAAGGGCTTTACCTGATAATGGACGACATTTATCACAAACTGGTTTTCAGTTCGGTAATTCCCGTTTCGTGCTACAAATATGCCCATGACCACGGCGAAAACTCAAAACTCGTGGTTATAAACGGCATTTCCAAGCTTTATGGGATGACGGGGTTCAGGATAGGCTGGGCGGTCGCAAACACAAAACTTATAGAAACAATGATCAACATCCAGGCCCAGACCGTTTCCTGCCCTTCAGCCTTATTGCAGATGGCGGCAGTCGGAGCCTTAAACGGTTCCCAGAATTATGTGGAAGCCCTGAGACTTACGCTTGAAAACAATGCCAATGTGATGGCAAGAGAACTTCTTTCAATTGACGGCGTAAGGCTGGCGACTCCGAAAGGAACTTTCTACTGCCTGCCTGATTTCAGGGCTTATTCCGGCGACTCCGTCGCCCTTTCCAGAGAGCTGCTGGAAAAAGCCCTTGTCGTGACGGTCCCGGGCAAAGAATTCGGCATGGAAGGTCATTTGAGACTGAGTTACTGCGGAACGCTCAAAGAAATAATGGAAGGCGTCCAGAGAATAAAATGGGTTCTTGATTCCTCGTCGCCGAAGGAAATTTATATCGGCGACAGAAAATATGCAAGAAACTGGAGGTAATTAATTTTATGGATTATTTAGGCATCAAAACTCCCGCTTTGGCCCAAGCAAAAGTTCTTAAAAGCGATTTCGGGCTTAAAAATCACGGCTTGACAAACCTGAACCATGTTTACTGGAATCTTTCAACGCCGGCCCTTTATGAAGAGGCGCTGTTCAGAAGGGAAGGAAGAATCGCGGATATGGGCCCGTTTGTCACGGACACGGGCAAACACACCGCGCGTTCAGCCAGCGACAAATTCATCGTTAAAGAGCCTTCCAGCGAAGAAAAGGTCTGGTGGAGCGAATATAACAGGCCTTTTAACCCGGAAAAATTCGGCGCGCTTACCAACAGGCTGCAGGGCTATCTTGAGGGAAGGGATGTTTTTGTCCAGGACCTCTACGCAGGCGCGGATCCCAAATACAGGCTCGCTATAAGGGTGATTACCGAGTACGCCTGGCATGCGATGTTCGCCAAAACTCTTTTTCTCGTGCCTGGGACAAATGAAGAAAAGATAAAGTTTGCCCCTGATTTTACGATAATCTGCGTTCCGGGTTTCAAGTCCGCGCCTGAAATAGACATGACCCGTTCCGAAACTTTTATTATTCTCAATTTCGGGGTAAATATCGGGATAATCGGCAATACCGGCTACGCCGGAGAAATCAAAAAATCCGTTTTCACGATTCTGAATTATCTTCACCCTCTTGAAGGCGTTCTGCCGATGCACTGTTCCGCAAACACGGGCAGGGCCGGCGATGCGGCGTTGTTTTTCGGGCTTTCGGGAACGGGAAAAACCACGCTCTCGGCGGACCCGCTCAGATTCCTGATAGGAGACGACCAGCACGGCTGGAGCGACGAGGGCGTATTCAATTTTGAAGACGGCTGTTACGCCAAAGTCATCAATCTCTCGCCGGCGGCCGAACCGCAGATTTACGCCTGCACAAGAAAATTCGGAACCATTCTTGAAAACGTGGTTTACGACCCGGTAACGAGGGCTCTTGACCTGGATGATATTACAAGAACAGAAAACACCCGCGCGGCGTATCCGCTGAATTACATTGAAAACGCGGTCCAATCAAAAATGGGCGGCCATCCCAAAAACATCATCATGCTTACCTGCGACGCCACAGGCGTAATGCCGCCGATCGCCCGTCTTGCCCCGGAACAGGCAATGTATCACTTTATCTCCGGCTACACCGCTAAAATAAGCGAAACGGAACTTGACATGAGAAAAGAGCCTGAAATAACGTTCAGCGCCTGTTTCGGAGGGCCTTTTATGGTTCACCACCCGGCCGTGTATTCGGACCTTCTCAGGAAAAAAATCCTCAGATACGGCAGCAATTGCTGGTTGCTGAACACAGGCTGGACAGGCGGGCCTTATGGCGTGGGGAAAAGAATAAGCATCAAACACACAAGGGCTATTTTAAACTCGGTGCTGGAAGGCAGTCTGGACAAAGCTGAGTATTATCACGACCCTGTTTTTAAATTTGAGGTTCCGAAAACCTGTCCCGGAGTTCCCGCTGAAATTTTAAACCCTGAAAATTCCTGGCCGGACAAAGAACTTTACTTCTCCAGATACCGGCAGTTGGGCTCCCTGTTCTTTGAGAATTTCAAAAAATTCAGGGACAACTGCCCGGCTGAAGTCGTTTCCGCCGGCCCGCAAAAATCCCTCTAAAACCAGTTTATGCCTGAAATACAGATACTGCCTGAAGAAGTGATCTCCAGGATCGCCGCCGGGGAAGTTATAGAGCGGCCTGCCTCCGTTTTAAAGGAACTGCTGGAAAACGCCGTGGACGCGGGCGCGGCTAAAATCACCATAGACATTAAAAAAGCGGGCAAAAAGCTGATCCGCGTGCATGACGACGGCGGGGGCATGGGTCCCGAGGACTTAAAGCTCTGCGTGGGACGCCACGCCACCTCAAAGCTCCGCGCTTTTGAAGACCTGGACTCAATAAGCACGTTCGGTTTCCGCGGCGAAGCCCTGTATTCCATCTTCGCCGTTTCAAGGATGACGCTGACCAGTTTCAAGCCGGGCACCGAGACCGGCCATTCCGTTTCGGGCGAAGGCGGGCGGATAATTTCCGAGATCAGTACCCCCCCCGTTAAAGGCACGACGGTAGAGGTGGCCGACCTTTTCTTCAATACCCCCGCCCGGTTGAAATTCCTTAAAAGCGAGCCTTCCGAGCGCGCCCAATTGATCCGGACCGTTGAAGAAGCCGCGCTGGCCGACCTTAATATCGGCTTCACGCTTACCATAGACGGGGCCGAAGCGTTCTCCCTGCCGCCGGGCGGCGACGATTTCTGGGCCGCGCTGAACGAGCGCGCCGCCGTTATCTTCGGCAGGAACGTGTATCAGGGGCTTATAAAAATGGAGGGCAGGAACCCCGCTGTCTCGGTTTACGGCCTTATCTCCAGGCCCGACTCGCTTTCCGCCACCCGCGTAAACCAGCATTTCTTCGTCAATAAACGGCCTGTTTCCTCGCGCGTCCTCAAGCTTGCTTTATACCGCGGCTACGACACCCTGCGCGGCGGCAGGCACCCGGCCTGCGCGCTGTTCCTGGACCTGAAACCCTCCGATTTTGACGTGAATATCCATCCGCAGAAAAAAGACGTTAAATTCGCGGCCGAAAACGAGATATTCAAAAAGGTTTCCGGCGACGTCTACACCGAGATCCTTAAAAGACAGACCGCCTCCGTAAATTTGGAGGGTTCCCATGAACCCGCCGCCCAATATTCCTCCTCCCCCCCCTCATCTCTCATCCCTCATCCTTCCCCCCTGCCGGCGGAAGCCCTTTTCACCCCCGACACCCTGCGGCTTGAACCGGCTTCGCGGGAAAATGACGAAACCCCGAACTGGTACACCCCCCCGGTATCCTACCTGGGCCAGATAGCCAGGAGCTACCTGCTGTTTGAATCCGGCGGCGGGCTGCTGGTGATGGACCAGCACGCGGCGCAGGAGCGCATACTCTTTGAAAAATATCTTGAGGAACTCTCCAAAGGGGCGACCAAGGTCCAGCCGCTGATGCTGCCGGTGTCGGTGGAGATGCCCCGCTCGCAGATAGAGACCGTGCTCAAGTGGAAAGACTGGCTTAATAAGGCGGGGTTTGAGATAGAACGCTTCGGCACGACGACGATGCTGCTGCATTCCACGCCGGCGCTTTTTTACTTTACGCCGGAGGCCTTAAGCGAATTTTTAGGCTACCTGGCCGAGGTGCTGGGCGAGCCCGAAAAAGCCGCCGAGGACCTGAAGCGCAATATCGTGGCCATGATGGCCTGCAAAAAATCGGTCAAAGCCCACGACTTTATAAAAACCCAGGAAGCTTTACGGCTTATAGAGGACTTGAAGACCGCCAAAGACAGCTTCCACTGCCCGCACGGCAGACCCACGCTGTTCTACATCTCCCGCTCCGAGATAGCCCGGAAATTCCAGCGCACTACCCCTGTATAATACAGGTGCAAGGATTGACTCTCCCGTAAAAAGGCCATATTCCGGAAAATTGTGGCGGCGGGATTACTATCCCGCCCAATGGAGGCGAATAGTAATTCGCCCGCTACAGAACCACAAAATGGCTTTTTACGAATGAATCAATTTTGGCTGCAAGGGATTTTCCCCGACTATTATATGCTATAGTATATTGCGGAA
>JACQYT010000082.1 GCA_016208085.1 Elusimicrobiota bacterium
GCAACATGAAAAGCCATACCGATTATATAAGAAAGGAATTTGTTGCCGACTTGAAACAACAGATCAATAACTATAGGAGATTTAAAAATCTGGTTAAACGGTGGATTGATTTGGCCATGAAATACTCAAAACTTAAAATTAAGATTGCTATCAAAAAGAGGTAAAATCATAGTAAGAACTCGGTACTCTCAAGTATAGGATCGCAAACGTCAAAACCTCTTGGGACTTTGATTTAACAGCGCTTATTGATCTCGCCAATCAAGTTTTATCTGATCTGGGCAGGAATTTACAGTTTTCCGCTAAAATAAGCATTTCAAAGATGCCCGAGTTGGTACAGAAATGTTTTTCCGAACCAAATTTGAAAAGGTTGGTTTATATCAGGGACTATATTAATAAGAGGTTGTCGTCGTCCAGCCGACCTTTCTTTGAAACAGCGTTGTTCTGCGCCCTGCGCAAAGCCTCTGCCGCTGCGACAGGATGGCCGTACATTGCTCCCAAAAAAAGAATCTAGGAACGGGATGGTTTTGAATGTTTCAAGAAACAACTTTTTGAGATGATTGATGACTTGAAAACCGTCAATCCTGAAAATCGGATGACACCGACACACATCATTCTTGGGAATGCCCGCGATAGTCATCTCCCGGATAAGCTGGCGGATTTAGCCTTTACCTCGCCGCCTTATCTGAACAATTATGATTATGCGGATCGCGCGCGCCTGGAAACTTATTTCAGCGGCTATGCCTCCACCTGGGGCGACATCACGGATAAAGTGCGTTCCCGACTGATTATGTCGGCCACCACCCAGGTAAACCGTAATGTTTTTAAGGTTTCTGATATCATTTCGCCTCAATTGAAAGCTTGCGAGCCCTGCCTCGCCGGAGCGATTCAAGAAAGTGTCACAGAATTATCGCAAAGACGGTTGGTCAAGGGCGGCAGGAAGAGTTATGATATTTTGGTGGGGCAGTATTTCAACGATATGGCTGCCGTGCTCGCCGACACTTATCGCCTATTAAAGCCAAAAGGAAAATTCGTGTTAATCCTGGGTGATTCAGCTCCATATGGCGTCCACATTCCTACAGAAAATTGGCTGGGCCGGATTGGTTGCGGTTTAGGATTTTCAACGTTTACCGTTCAACAACTCCGCACAAGAGGCGATAAATGGCGCGGCAATACGCAGCGGCATCATGTTGCGCTCCAAGAATCCCTGCTTACGCTCTACAAATAGGAGCTTAAAATGCCCAATCCAGCCAGCGCACTTGGAGAAGCAGTCGGGCACCTGATTGAAGCCGGGGTGCAAAATATTATTCGTGCTACCGTGGAACATCTGGGTTATTTTGTGGATACAGGCGGGAAGCGGCCCGGAGTGCGCAAGGGCACGAAACTGATGTTAGTGAACGATACCGACAATGAAAAAAACTGGTCCTTCACGCTGTCAAAACAAAGGAGACTGCGCCCAAAAACGTAAAGCAAATTGAAATTCTTCTCAAAACCAATCAAAACGAATACTTCCTTAAAAAATTCATGGATTTATCAGAAGCTATCACATATCTTGTTAAACTCACAGGTCAGCGAACAGACGTAAAAGATGTTCTCAAGTAATTGATGTTTTGTTAATACAAGGCTGGCTTCGACATAATGTCGGGATTAAAACAAGATTTTGTCGGTGAATAGATAAACCCTGTCGGGTTCCGTGTCGGCTACGGCCATTTGTGTTTGGGGTAGCGGCGGGCGAGCTGGGGCTTCAGCCTGGGGTAGCTTACGGCCCAGAAACTTTTGAGGTCCTTTGTAACCTGCACGGGGCGCATTGACGGCGCCAGGATGTGCACCACCAGCGCCACCCGTCCGGCGGCGATGCGCGGCGTTTCCGTGACGGAAAACAGATCCTGTATTTTAGCTTCAAGGTAAGGCTCGCGCCCGCGCGGATAGTTTATTTTCGCTTTGCGCCCGCCGGGCATTTCAAGCCTGGTGGGGGCATATTTTTCCAGCTTACGGGTCTTTTCCAGGCCGAACCAGTTCTGCAGCGCGCTCAGCACCGGCCGTGATTTTGCGTCGGCCACGCTTTTTGCGCCGGCGCAGATATCGGCCATGACCAGTTTAAGATCTTCTTCGCCGAGCGGTTCCAGGCCCAGGTCCGGACAGGCCTTCGCCAGGAACTCCACGCGCGCCAGCCATTCCTCCACTTCCTCGTTCCAGGCCGTAAATTTGTGCCGGCCATTTATGAATTCTTCCGCTATAAGATCCGAGGACGATTTGCCGCGCGCGGCGAAGGATTTTTCCGTGCGGATGACGAGATCGCGGTACAGCGTCAGTGTTTCGGTAACCGGGCTGAGCATATCCTTGTCCAGCGCGGGCCGGGAAAGGGTTTTAATGTCGCCGGGGAAAGCCTCGCGCAGCCAGTCTTCCCGAATCTCCGCGGCAAAAGAAAGCGTTGTGTCCGCGCCTGTCCGGCCGAGGCTCTCAAGCGCTTGACCGGCACAGATCAAGTCCGCCCCTGCGGCGGCGCTTTTGGGGTCAAGCCGCGCACTCTGGCCTCCCGGCAGCCGGTAGCGGCGGCTTTGCGCCGATACCAGCGCGGCCACGCGGTCCGGGAAAGCGCGCAAGAAACATTGCGAGGCGCGCTCATGTGCTTGCGCGCCGCCCGGCTCCGCTTTGCCGGCAAGCTGTTTCGCCGCTTTCCACGCCTCTCTTGCCGCCGCGTTATTTATGCCGGCGCTCCGGCAGGCGTAAGGATCAAAGTTTGCCGCGGCGCAAAACTCAAGCGCCTTGATCGTCGCGGCCAGGTCGGAGCGCAAGTCCGCGCTGGAAAGCGCGTCCGATGCGCCCTCTTTAAGCCGCAGGCCCCGGCCCTGCGCGGCGGCCGCGGCCAGCGCGCACTCATAGACGCAGCCCAGTCGAGCGGCCTCTACCAGCATCCGGGAATAGCGCGGGTGCAGCGGGTATTGCGCCATGGCGCGCCCTTCGGCGGTAAGCGCGCCGCGCTCGTCCATTGTTCCCAGGGCGCGCAGCAGGTTCTCCGCGCGGTCGGCGGTTCGGGCGTTCGGCGGGTCAAGCCAGCGCAGCGCGCCAAAATTTTTGAAGCCGCAGGCTTTCAGCATCAGCAGGGCTTCGCTGAGATCCAGGCGCAGTATCTCCGGCTCAAGCGAAGGCGCTCGGCTGTAATTCTCCGCTTGAGTCCACAGGCGCGCGCAGACGCCGGGCCGGGTCCTGCCGGCGCGGCCGGCGCGCTGAGCGGCCGAGGGGGCGGCTATTTTTTCCGTGAACAGCGTGTTGATGCCGCGCGCGCCGTCAAAGCGCGCCGTTTTGGCCAGGCCGCTGTCCACGACCGCGGCGATGCCGTCTATGGTCAGCGAGGTTTCGGCGATATTGGTGGCGACTATTATTTTGCACCGGGACGAGGGCGCAACAGCGGCGTCCTGTTCGCACGGCGGCATTTCTCCGTGCAGCGGCATAACGGCGAAGTCCGACAGGGCGCAAATTTTGGCCAGTTCGGCGGCCGTCCTGTGAATCTCAAACGCGCCCGGCATGAATATCAGTATGTGCCCCTCCGGCATGGCCGGCAGGAGCCTCTCGCAGGCGCGCGCCGCAGCTTCCCACGGCTGGAGTCTGGCGAAGGCTTCCCCGCAGTAGGTTATCTTTACCGGATATTGCCTGCCCTGCGTCGTCACGGTCTCGCAGGGAGACAGATACTCCGCCAGCGCCCGCTCGTTCAGCGTGGCTGACATTACTACAACCAGCAGGTCCGGCCGCGGTCCGCGCTGTAGCGCCAGGCAGGCCGCCAGGGCCAGGTCGCTTTGGATATGGCGCTCGTGAAATTCGTCGAGTATTATAGCGGAATAAGCGGACAGCCCCGGGTCCGACACCAGTTCGCGCAGCAGGATCCCCTCGGTCTCGAATATTACGCGGGTCTTTGGGCCGGTCAGGTCCTCAAAGCGCACGCGGCAGCCTATCTCGCCGCCCGGCGCTTGGCCCCGTTCGGCGGCGACGCGAGAGGCCAGCATCCTGGCGGCCAGGCGGCGCGGCTCAAGCACCGCTATCCTGCCCTTAAACTTCCCGCTGTCCAGCAGCAGCTGCGGCGCTTTGGTGGATTTGCCCGAGCCGGGCGGCGCGGAGATTATCAGGCGGCGGCCGGGCGAGGCCGCGCGCAGTATCTTCTCCGCGCATTGCATAACAGGCAGTTGTGGCATAACATGCTGAATTATAAAGTTTCCGCGAACAAAGTCGCCGACACGCTTAAAAAATACATCCCGATGGGCGGATTTCATGTCATTGTGGATCTGGAAAAAAGCCACGGCTCCTTACTGGGCGTCGCTTCCCGTCGGTCACAATCATGGAGGACAGGCTTGTTGAAAACGCGGGGGAGGTTGGCAGGTACTTCCTTGAAAACCTTGCGGCGCTTGAGAGAGCGGCGCTCGGGCGCATAACCAATGTCCGCGGCAGAGGGCTTTTTGCGGCGCTGGACCTGACGGATTCAAAGACGAGGGATGAATTCAGGGCGCGCTGCTTTGACAACGGCATAGCCGCCCTATCCTCCGGGCCGAGGTCGGTGCGCTTCAGGCCGCCGCTGAACATAAGCGGGAAAGAGATTGACGAGGCCTTAAGGCGACTGGAGAAAAGTCTTTAAAAATTTTTGCGGGATAAGAACGCTCCGGTTTTACCGGGTTTTTTCAGCGGCGACCAGGGCCCGTTCAAGGCTCTCCGAAATGACCGCTATGACCTCAATGCGCGTTACGACGCTGTCGCAGCGCAGATCCAGCGTTACGGTCGCTACATTGTGCAGTTGTTTCGGGTCCAAAGTCATCCACAAGGCCTCAAGCAGGTATTGCGGTTCGCCCAGCACGCATTTGGGAGCGGGGGGCAGGAAACTGTGCCTGAGCGCATTGGAAAGAGCGCCGATAAACGCGTTTAAAATAATGTTCCCCAGCTCCGAAAACAGGAGTTCCGGCTGGTTAAGCGTCGGCAGTTTTGAGAAGGGAATACCGAGGAAGCCGCGGGAAATGATCTCCAGATCCTCCGATCTGAACGCCACCAGGGAGGTAAAAGGATACTCTCCGCTGATTTCAAAATACACGACCGCCCTGGCGCCGGGGGGAGCGGCATGGCCGCTTAAAACCTCGTCCAGGCTGCGCCGGAACACGCTGATGCCGGCCATGCTCCATTTCCCGGCCGAACTGCGGGACAGCTTGTCCATGCACCGTCCCATGCCGGCGGCGATTATTTCCTCAAGCATGCGGTTGGTATTAGTCTCCATCAGGCCGATCCTTTCATCAGCGTCTATCCTTAAAGCGGTCAAAAGACCGCGTTCAGCTTCCTTGGCAATAATTATACCCCTTTATATTTAAAATTGCCACCAAATTTTCGTTCAAATCTCTGCGCCTGTCTTCAGCCTTGCTACAGCCCGATGTCCCGGCGGTAGTGCATGCCTTCAAAGGTTATTTTTTCTATGGCGGAGTAGACTTTTTTGCGGGCTTCTTCCAGCGTGGCGGCCCTGGCGGTGACGCTCAGGATCCGGCCGCCGCCGGTCAGGAATTTTCCGGCCTCTTTCCTGGTTCCGGCGTGGAACACCAGCACGTCCGCCGGCGCCGCGTCAAGACCGCTTATCTCTTTCCCCTTTTCAGGGTTCTCCGGATAGCCCTTTGCGCTCAAGACCACCGTCACGCAGGTTTCCTTTAAGGTTTCCATTTTCTGCCCGCTTAATTTCCCGTTGACGCAGGCCTGGAGCAGTTCCAGCAGGTCCTCTTCCACGAGCGGCAGCAGCGCCTGGGTTTCCGGATCGCCGAAACGCACGTTGAATTCCAGCAGCCTGGGTCCTTCCGGCGTCAGCATCAACCCGGCATAAATAACCCCGCAAAAAGGTATCCTGTCCTTTTTCACGCCGTCCACGAACCGCTGGAGCACCTCGTTTTTCACCGTTTCCATGGCCGCGGCGGCCAGTTCTACCGGCGCTATAGCGCCCATGCCGCCGGTATTGGGACCCGCGTCGTTGTCCCTCAGCCGTTTATGGTCCCGCGAGACCGGCAGCAGCAGGTATGAGCCGCCGTCCACTAAAGCCATCACCGAAATTTCTTTGCCCGTTAAAAACTCCTCCATCAGCACCTTGGAGCCGGAGAAGCCGAAAATGCGCTTCTCCATGAAATCGGCTACCGCCTCAAGCGCCTGCGCCTCGTCGTGGCAGATGCGCACGCCCTTGCCGGCAGCCAGGCCGTCGGCCTTTATGACCACCGGGTATTTTTTGTTGTCCCGGATCTTTTCCCTGGCGGCATCGGCGTCGTAGAGAATCTGGAAATCCGCCGTCGGGAGCTGGTGCCGGCGCATGAATTCCTTGGCGAACTGTTTTGAGGCTTCCAGCATCGCGCCTTTTTGGGAAGGTCCGAAAACCCTTAAACCGGCGGCTGTCAGCCGATCGCTCAAGCCCCCGGCCAGCGGCTCCTCGGGGCCTATGACGACGAGGTCTATTTTATTTTCCACGGCGTATTTGCGGATGCCTTCAAAATCGGCCTGCGCCACGGCCGGGCACACGGCCAGTTCCGAGATGGCCGCCGAACCGGGTATGGCGTGGAGCTGTTTTAACAGCGGGCTTTTTTTGAGCTTCCAGGCCAGCGCGTGTTCCCGGCCGCCGCTACCGATAATTAAAACGTTCACAATTCTCCTCTTTTGAATTCTGCTTCTTTCCTGTCCTGTAGCGGTCGGATTTATCCGACGACAAGGCTGTTTGCGCCAAAACAGCACGGCTATATCATATGCGCCATAAATGGCGCCGCTACATGGCGCTTTTTATCTTTGCCGGATAATTTCCCGTGAAGCATGCGGTACAGAAACATCTGTCCCGGCCGTTGCCGCAGGCTTTTATAAGGCTTTCAAGGCTCAGGTAATAAAGCCCGTCGGCCCCTATGAACCGCCGTATTTCATCAATTGAAAGATTATTGGCTATCAATTCCTCTTTAGTGGGCGTGTCTATGCCGTAATAGCAGGGCGAAATGACGGCGGGCGAGGCTATGGCCATATAAACTTTTTTGGCGCCGGCTTTCTTCAAGCTGCCGATTATCTTCCTTGAAGTGGTGCCGCGCACCAGCGAATCGTCTATCAAAATTATGGACTTGCCCCGGATAAGGTCCTTTATCGGCGCCAGTTTCAGGCGGGCGGTAAACTCCCGCAGAGCCTGGTCGGGCTGCATGAAAGAGCGGCCCGTGTAGTGATTGCGCATGAACACGGCCTGGTACGCAAGCCCGGATTCCCTGGAAAACCCCAGCGCGTAAGCGGCGCCCGAATCAGGAACGCCGGAGACGAGATCGGCTTTCATGTATGCCATCTCGCGGGCGAGCATGGAGCCTATCTCGTAGCGGGCCGACTGGACGGTGCGGCCGGCTATCTCGGCGTCGGGCCTGGCGAAATAGACGGTCTCAAATATGCAGCGGGTGAAATTGCCGGGCTTGGCGAACCTCTTGAACCGCACTTTGCCTTTTTCTATGATGACCAGTTCGCCGGGCGCTATCTCGCGCGCGGTTTTTCCGCCCACCACGTCTATGGCGCAGGTCTCGGAAGAAAGGATGTGCGAGGCGCCCAGCCTGCCCAGGACCAGCGGCCTAAAGCCGTTGGGGTCGCGCGCGCCTATAACCCGGCCCGGCGTCATGAAAAGGAACGAATACGAGCCTTCCAGGCGCCGGAGGTTTTTGGCGAGGGTCTCTTCAAGGCTCCTGCCCCGGTACCTGGCCATCAGGTGGATTATGATCTCGCTGTCGGTCGTGGTCTGGAAGATCGCCCCGGCTTTTTGCAGCTGGGCGCGGAGCCGGCCGGCGTTGGTGAGATTCCCGTTATGCGCCACCGCCAAGGGTCCGAGGCAGGTATTGAAAAAAAGCGGCTGGGCGTTCTTAAGGTTGCTCGCTCCGGCGGTGGAATACCTTATATGGCCTATGACGCTGCGACCTTTGAGATTGGCCAGCACCTCGTTTGAGAAGACCTCGCTGACCAGGCCCATGGCGCTGTAATACAGGATCCTGCCGCTGGAGTCGGCCGCCATCCCGGCCGATTCCTGGCCGCGGTGCTGTAAAGTGAACAGACCCACATAGGCGAGCTTTGACGCATTCTTGTTATCGGTAACGGCGAATATTCCACACATAGCAGATTCCTTTCCTCACTCAATTCCTCACCCCCTAAACCCCTTCCCCCTCCCCTACTTAACGTACTCCACCGCGTTCCTGAAGAACCGGTACCCGGCGGCCAACGCCTCTTTAAAACCGGCCGGGCGATCCGGCTGCTGGTAAGCGAATAAATTCCTCTCAGGGTGCGGCATCAGGCCGAGGCACGCGCCGCTTTTATTGGTGACGCCCGCGATATCGCGCATGGAGCCGTTCGGGTTATCGCAGTAGCTCAGCGCGTGCAGGTTAAGGCGCAGGAGCCCGTCCAGAACCTTTTTATCTTCCACTATGAACTTGCCCTCGCCGTTTGCTATCGGAAGCTCTATCTCGTCAGGCAGGCCCCTGGTGAAGATGCACGGGCTTTTTTTGTTTACCTTAAGTTTTATCCATTTGGCCATAAAATGGCCGCAGTCGTTGGTGTAGAGCGTGGCCGCCAATTTATTGCCCCTGTTCTGGGGCAGGAACCCGGTCTTCACCAGTATCTGAAAGCCGTTGCAGATGCCGAGGACCGGCCGCGCGTCTTTTATAAAAGCTTCAAAATCTTCGGCGAGTTTCGCCATTTTGACGGCGAAGATCTTGCCGGCCGAGATATCGTCCCCGTAGGAAAAACCGCCGGGAAAGGCCATGATGTCGTAATCCAGGACTTTCTTTTTAGCGGACAGGAGTTCGTTTATGTGCACGAGTTCAGCTTCTGCGCCGGCATATTTGAACGAGTTCATCGTCTCTATGTCGCAGTTCGTGCCGGTTACTCTTAAGATTATCGCCTTGGGTTTGGACATAAGTTGCAGGAAGGATTTGTTAAATCAAAAACAGTAATAGCCATTTAAGATTCACAGAAAACCATATTATAATAATACTGGCGCCGCTCAAAATGAACAGATATTTGGTTTTTTTAAAATTACAAATTGTTTTTCGATGGCTAAATTTTCTTATTATAAGAAAAGCAATTACTGCAACAACCGCGAATAGTATATTTATAAAAAAAAGCAATACCATTACCAGTCCTGGCAATGAATCCAAACACATTAACAGCCCTTCGGAAGAGAAAAGCCGCTTTAAATCCAAGGTAAAACTTTTTAATTTTCCAGTAGCAAGGTCAAATTTTAATATATAACCATTTTTCAAAAAAAGAGAAAAGGTTTTATTGTCAGATAAAATTTCGCCGCCTCTTCTTCCAACGCTATACCGTTTGTTATCTTTGTCAATAGAAAATCCCTTCATCTGATACCAATTACGGGTTGATACAGAATAAGAAGCGGGAAAATATTTGGAATTTATGAATTTTATTAATTTACCATCGTGGTTGCAAAATCTTATTCCTTCACCTTCATACTCCCAACTCATATTGTGGACATAATTTCCTATAAAGACGATATATTTGCCATCATTTGATATATGAACATCGGTCGGAAAATCAATTTTTTGTTCCCAAAATATTTTCTTGTTTGTTTTGCCAAAAATATATTTTATGTAATAACCTTTGTCACCCCAGTTTTCCACTGGAATCACTTTAAAATAATACACCTTATTTTCTGAATAATATGTTTCTTCCCGCGGCGGACCACCCGAATCGGAAACGCAGTCAATTTTAATTATAAGTATAAGCGAAACCGCTATCCACAAAACGCGGAAACCATTAACGTGTGATTTCATAGAGAATAGAGGAAATCCCCATATACCCATGCCTCTACCTGTTGCTAGAGCAGCTCCCTCTTCCAAAGGCCTTTTAGAATATTAATGTCTTCCCGTAAAAGCCGCTTATCTCCGAGCTGGATATCCAGGACCGGCTCCAAACGCACAAAACCGAGTTTCCTTATCGGCAGGCCTTTGACAAGCTTCAAAAATTCCTGTTCTTTTTCTTTAACCACTTCCATGACCAGGCGCGAAGGCGATTCGCCGAACAGCAGTTCCGTTTCCGAAAGCTCCTTTTCCGCCGCGGCTCCCCCAGCATAGAGTTTGGCGCCGAGTTCGCCGGAGAAAGCCATTTCCGACAGCGTCACGGCCAGCCCGCCCTGCGACACGTCATGGGCCGCCGCGACAAATCCGCGCTTCATGGCCTTCAATACGGCGGCGTAAAGCCGGACGGCTTCTTTCATCAACACTGCGCTTATTAAATTATCGCCGGTCCCGGCAATTTCTTCATATACCGAGCCGCCCAGGCCCTTTCTGGATATGCCGGCAAGATAAACCGGGTTGCCCGCCTCTTTAAAATTTATTGTGACGGCTTTCCTGATATCCTCCACCGGGGCTAAGGCGGAGATCAACAGCGAGAGCGGTATCGGATATTGGCGGCCGGCGGCGTCTTTGGACTGGTTGTAGAAACTGTCCTTGCCGGAGATGAACGGCGCGCCGTAGGCCATGGCCGCGTCATGGCAGCCCTCGGCGGCCAGCGCCAGGCCGCCCATCACTTCGGGGTTTTTGGGGCTGGCCGCGCAGAAATTGTCCAGGATGGCGGCCTTTGAAACTTCGGCTCCGACGCATAACAAGTTCCTGACGGCCTCGTCCACCGAATAGAGCGCCATCTGGTACGGGTCAATTCTGCCTACCGGGGGGTTGAACCCGTGCGCCGCGGCGAACCCGGCGAAATCGTTCAGGTCGCCGGTGACCGAATGGGGCCAGATAACGACGGCGTCGCCGGGCCCGTCGCCGGACCTGCCCTGCAGCGGTTTTATCACCGTGCCGCCCTGCACTTCGTAGTCGTACTGGGTTATCACCGAATGGCGCGAGCAGATGTTGGGATGCGCCAGCAATTCCTTTAATGTCCGAAGATGCGGCCTGTTATTTTTTTTGGCCGGGCGCCGGGCGGCCGACGGAGTGAACACGGCCTCTTTTTCATGATTGGGCGCGCCTTCATGCAGGAAAGCCATCCCGAGGTCCGCCACGGTCTCATTGTTAAAAGTGACCAGCAGCCGAGCGTCGCAGGTGAATTCGCCCAGCACGCAGTATTCGCAGTTCTCGGCGTTCAGGATGTCTTCCAGCGCGGGAAGCCGGCCCGGCGGCACGGCCAGTATCATGCGCTCCTGCGATTCCGAAACCCATATTTCCCAGGGTTCTAACGCAGAGTCCTTTAACCTGGCGTTTTCAAGCCGCACGCGGGCGCCGGTTTCGGCGCCCAATTCCCCCACGGCCGAGGAAAACCCGCCCGCGCCGCAGTCGGTTACGGCGTCGTACAGGTTAAGGTCGCGGGCCTTCATCAGCACGTCCAGCGTTTTTTTCTCGTTTATGGCATGGCCTATCTGCACGGCTCCAGGCGACGTCTCCGAATTGATATTCGCGGAGGAGAACGTGGCGCCGTGTATGCCGTCGCGCCCGGTGCGCCCGCCTATGGAAACTATCAGGTCGCCCGGGCGGACCTTTTTGTCTATTTTATTTACCGGGATCAGCCCGGCGCAGCCGACATAGACCAGCGGATTTAAAAGGTAGCCGTCGTCAAAATATATGCCGCCGGACGCGGTGGGTATGCCCATGCGGTTGCCGTAATCGCGCACGCCTTCCACCACGCCCCTGAACACCCGCTCCGGCGGCAGCGCGCGCGGAGGCAGTTTCATTTTTGAAGCCAGCCGGCCGAAGCAGAAATTATCCGTATTAAGCACGGGCTTGGCGCCGAGCCCCACGCCCAGGATGTCGCGGATGACGCCGCCCACCCCGGTCTCGGCTCCGCCGTACGGCTCTACGGCGCAGGGGTGGTTATGAGTCTCGACCTTGAAGGCCAGACCCCATTTTTTATTTTTGCCGAACTCCACGATGCCGGCGTTATCCTTGAAGACCGACAGACACCAGGGCTTGTTAAGGGCTTTAGTGGCTTTTACGATGGTCTCTTTGAAAAGATTCTTATATCTTTTCGTTTTACCTTTGCTCCTGAACCTGACCGGGCCGGAAAAAGTCTTATGCTTGCAGTGCTCCGACCAGGTCTGGGCGATGGTCTCAAGCTCGCCCCGGACCGGTTCGCGCCGTATCCTGCGAAAACACGCCTGCGCCGCCGTAAGCTCCGCGGCGTTCAGCGACCACCCGCAGGCCTTGTCAAGTTGAACAAGTTCTTTCGGACTAAGCTTTGTGAATTTTTTCAGTAACGTCTCAAAATTTGCCATTTCTTGTTTTCCCCCGCCCTTCCGTCCTTTAGCCTTTATCCTTCATCCTTTGGCCTTTCCCCTTGTCACGCCGTAAACGTTGACTATTTCGTTGACCAAAACCGTTGAAACGGCGCGTTTCAGCCGGCTTTCACAGCCGCACGCGACATAATAACCCCGGCCGAACCGGGTATTGTCGGGCGCTTTTCCCAGAACGTCGTGGATGGCCTCTTTAACGCTTTCCCCCACCACATCGGTGACCGAATTTTTAAGCCAGACCTCCACCCGGTAGAGTTTTTTAAGGCCGGGACGGACCGAGAGCGAATAACGCTCGGTTATTTTGTCCGTTAAAAGCTCGGCGGCTATGCGGGCAAAATCGTTTTTGGGGAAAGGCGCTTCTATCTTATAAAGGCGCGACAGCCGGACCGCTTTCACCGGGAGCCCGGCATGGGCCAGGCGGCTGATCAGGCCCGCTTCCTCGCCGGCGGAGTGTTTTTCTTTGGTCCAGACTTCAATGAGCATAGAGGCTGAAGGCTGAAAAAACAGTTGATAAGTTGATAAAGTTGATAAGTAAGAAACGCCAGTTGATAGCGAACAAAGAAAATTACTCCCTTACTTATCAACCAGTCAACTTATCAACTTTTCCGGCCCAGCGGCTTTCCGGTGATCTTTTCAAACGCCTCGCGGTAACGCTCCACCGTGCCTTTAACCACTTCGGGCGGCAGAGGCGGAGGCGCGGACTTTTTGTCCCAGCCGGAATTTTCAAGCCAGTCCCGGACGAACTGCTTGTCGTAGCTGACCAGGCTTGTGCCGACCTTATAGGCCGCCTTGTCCCAGAAACGCGAAGAATCGGGCGTGAGCGCCTCATCTATCAGTATTATCTCGCCGCCCAGCTCCCCGAACTCGAATTTGGTGTCCGCCAGTATTATGCCACGCTTAACGGCGTGGGCTTCGGCGAAGTTGTAAAGCTCAAGACTTTTTGCCTTTATATATCCGGCCTTTTCTTTTCCAACGGCCGCGGTCAGTTCCTCAAAAGTGACGTTTTCGTCGTGGCCCTGGTCGGCCTTGCTTGTGGGGGTAAAGATCGGCTTGGGCAGTTTTTGCGCTTCTTTCAGTCCGACCGGAAGTTTTACGGCGCAGATGCCGCCGGTTTTAAGGTATTCTTTCCAGCCGGAGCCGGTTATATAGCCCCGGACGATGCATTCAAAATCCACCCGCTTCGCGCGATGCGCCAGCATCGCGCGCCCTTTCAGATATGACCAATCCAGTTCCGCCGACTTCCGACCTCCGACCGCTGACCTCCGGCTTCTGATAATTCCCTGTATTTCCTCTATATCCCCGGAAATGACATGGTTCTTTATGATATGGCGGGTTTTGTCGAACCAGAAGAGGCTGAGCCTGGTCAGGATCTCGCCTTTGCGCGGGATACTGGTAGGCAGTATGAAATCAAAAGCCGACAGCCTGTCCGTGGAGACGATAAGAAGATATTTATCCCCCGCCCCGTAGAGGTCGCGCACTTTGCCTTTGTGAATGAGTTTCAGGTCCATAAGTTTTACCGGTTCGTCCAAAAGCCTAGTGTAGTGTCCCGTAAATAACTGGACATTTGGCCTGTCGATTTTGAGCCGAGCCGAAGCGATGTGAGGCGCGCAGGCCTGAAGGCCTGTAAGCCGAACAGCGCAAAGGCGCAGGCCAAAAGCGGCTGGCCCCTTCGGGGAGCCGCATACAGCGCCCAGGCCGACTGGACGTATTTATACACGCGGACCAGCATCCTGGAATTGCTCCAGCTCTTATCTCCCTCCATTATCAGTTCAAGCTCCGGGTACCTGGCGAACAGCAGCTTGGTGACCCGATGTTCGTTGGAATAGAGCTTCGCCAGCAGCAGGTTGGCCAGGAAGATTATCAGGACGGCCGTCAGGCCGCGGGCCGGGCTGGAACAGTTTTCCGGGCAGGTTAAAACGTATCCGGCGGCCAGGAAATTCAGCACAATACCCAGAAGCACCAACTGGTCCCGGAAGAGGCTTATCCTGCGCAGGTAGCTGTCGGCCAGACTTACGGCGAACTTCCTGCTTTTTTCCTCCTTTGCAAACGCCCTTTTTATTAATTCAATGATTATGTCTATCATAAATGTCCCCTTTTACCTTCTGTTACCTGTAGCGGTCGGATTTATCCGACGTCCTTTCACGCCATGAATGGCGCCGCTACAAGGCGGCTACTCCCACTCTATGGTCGCCGGGGGCTTGGAGGTGATGTCGTATACCACCCTGTTCACCCCTTTGACTTCTCCGACTATCCGGGAAGAGATATCCCGCATCAGGGCGTAAGGCAGTTTTGACCAGTCCGCCGTCATGCCGTCCACCGATTCCACGCACCGGAGCGCTATTACGTTCTCGTATGAGCGCTCGTCGCCCATGACGCCGACCGTCTTTATGGGCAGCAGCACGCAGAATGCCTGCCAGATCCCGCCGTAGCAGCCGGCGTTTTTTATTTCTTCCCGCATTATAAGATCGGCTTTTCTTAAAACAGCCAGGCGTTCCTCCGTCGCGTCGCCCAGCACCCGGATGGCCAGCCCCGGCCCCGGAAAAGGGTGCTGCATCAAGATCTCTTCCGGGATAGCAAGCCTGCGGCCCAGTTCCCTGACCTCGTCCTTGAAAAGGAAACGCAGCGGCTCTACCAGCGCAAGCCCCATCTTCCGGGGCAGCCCCCCGACGTTATGGTGGCTCTTGATGACGGCCGAAGGCCCCTTGACCGAAACGGATTCTATGACGTCCGGATAAAGCGTGCCCTGCGCCAGGAAAGCGGCGCCTTTTATTTTTTTCGCTTCGCGTTCAAACACTTCTATAAAAGTATGCCCGATTATCTTCCTTTTTCTTTCCGGAGAAGTCACGCCCTTAAGCCTTGAAAGGAACAGCTTTGAAGCATCGGCTATCTTTAAATTAAAGTGGAATTTTTTCTTGAACACTTCCGTCATTCTTTCGCGGTCGCCGCTCCTCAGCAGGCCCGTGTCCACGAAGATGCAGTGAAGTCTGCCGCCTATGGCCCGGTGCGCCAGCGCGGCTGCGACCGAGGAATCCACTCCGCCGGACAGCGCGCAGATGACGGAGCCTGCGCCCACTTGGGTTTTTATGCCGGAGACGGTTTCCTCAAGGAAAGAGGCGGGCGTCCAGTTTTCTTTATAGCCGCAAATATCCCTGGCGAAATTCCGGAGTATTTTAACGCCGTGGCGCGTGTGATGGACTTCCGGGTGGAACTGTACGCCGTAAAGGCCCCGCTCCGGGTTTTCCATGGCCGCCACCGGCACATCGCCAGTGCGCGCGAGGGCTTTAAACCCGGCCGGCAGACTTTTAATCTCGTCGCCGTGGCTCATCCAGACTTTAATTTCACCCGGTACGCCGCTGAACAGCTTTGACCCGCCCCGTATCTTCAGCCTGGAGAAGCCATATTCCCTTGTAGCGGCTTTATGGACCCTGCCGCCCGTCCCGACGGCGATAAGCTGCATGCCGTAGCAGATGCCGAGCGCCGGCAGGCCCAGGTTCAATACGGCCGGGCCGGGTTTGGGAGCGTTCCTGTCATAGACGCTGGACGGGCCGCCTGAGAGTATTATGCCTTTCGGGTTTTTGGCCAGTATGGCTTCCACGGGAGCGTGGAAGGGCAGGATTTCGCAGTAGACTTTCAGGGAGCGGAGTTTCCTTGCGATAAGCTGGGTGTATTGGCTGCCGAAATCCAGGATCAGGATTTGGTGCATAATATCAGCGTGCGAGTAATAGAGCGTGATAGTCAGAGAGCGCGAGAGTAAAGTTTTTTAACTTTCTTGCTTTCCTGCTGTCGCGCTACTTCGTCTTCCCCATCCCCACCACCTGTGCCCGCTGGAGCAGCTTGCCCTCGCTTTTGATGGACGGGGCTATGATAAGCTGGGCCAATTGCATCTCTCTTATGTTATGGCAGCCCAAAGCCCCCATGGAAGTCCGGAGCGCCCCGACCAGGTTCTGGCTGCCGTCATCCACGCGCGCCGGGCCGAAAAGTATTTCTTCCAGGGAGCCGGTCACGCCCACATGCACGCGGGTGCCGCGCGGCAGGTTGGCGTGCGGGGTGGCCATGCCCCAGTGGTAGCCCTTGCCCGGCGCCTGGGAGGCTTTGGCGAAAGGCGAGCCTATCATCACGGCGTCCGCGCCGGAGGCGATGGATTTGCAGACGTCGCCGCCGTTATGCATGCCGCCGTCGGTGATAATGGGCACGTAGCCGCCGGTCTTCTTGTAATGGAAATCCCTGGCGGCGGCGCAGTCCACCGTCGCCGTGACCTGCGGCACGCCTATGCCCAGCACGCCCCTGGTCGTGCACGCCGCGCCGGGGCCCACGCCCACCAGCAGGCCGGCCACGCCGGTGTCTATCAGTTCAAGGGCCACCCGGTAGGTCACGCAGTTGCCGACTATCACGGGGATATTCATCTCTTTGACGAACCGGGCTATATCCAGCGTCTTCTGTTTTTTGGATTCAAACTTGACGGTGATGACGGTGGCTTGCACCGCGAAAATATCCGCGCCGGCCTCCCTGGCTATGGGGCCGAACTCGCCGGCGTTCTGCGGAATGCAGGAGACGGCGCAGGGCGTTCCGGCTTTTTTTATCGCCTCTACGCGCCTGGAGATCAGTTTCGGTTTGACGGGTTCTTTGTAGAGCTTCTGGAAAACCTCGGTGGCCTTGAGCGGCTCGCAGTTGACTATCAGATCCACGGCTTCTTCCGGGTTTTCGTAGCGGGTGTTTATGCCGTCCAGATTCAGCACGGCCAGTCCCCCGAGCCTGTTCATGGCTATGGCGAATTTAACGTTCACCACGCCGTCCATGGCGGAGGCGAGGAACGGCATCTTGAACTTCATGTCGCCTATGCCAAAAGAGATATCGGTATCGTCGGGGTCCACGCCGATGTTGCCCGGGACAAGCGCGACTTCGTCAAAACCATAGGTCTGCCTCGCTTCTCTGTTGCGGCCGATAAAGTAGGACATGCACTGCCTCCGGATAGGGGGACACACCTTGCAGCAAGGTGTGTCCCCGGCGCTGTAAAAATTTTAACAAATTACGGGTTGAAAACAAATTCGCCCGCGAAACGCGCCGCGATTGCGTCCAGCGAGGCTTTTTTCAGGATCACGGCCCTGGCCGAGCGGCCCAGGTTCTTTAAAGCCGCCGGCGTAAGCGAGAGCGCCCGGTCAAACTGGCGCGCAAGGCTCGCAGCCGAAAGCTTTTCGTAAAAAAAGCCAGTCTTGCCGTCTTCTATGAAGCGCTCCATATACCGGGTCCGCCTTATTATCACCGGCTTGCCCAGCGCCATGGCTATAAAGGCTATGGAGTTGCCCGCCGCTTCGTTTATATGGGAATCGGCTATGGGCAAAGCCACCAGGCGGGCGCCAAGCGCCGCGCTTTTAAGGTTATGCAGGTTCCCGGCGAACGGGAGCGCTTCCACGGAACCTTTCACGGCGGTGCCGAAGGGCGGTAATTTAGCGTCCGAAAATATCTTAAGCGCCAGGCCCGTTCTTTTAACGGCCCGCGCGAGCTCCGAAAAATCCCTGCCGGCCGAGCCGGCCGAAAAAACATAATCGCCGCCGGCTTCGCCGCCCGGCCTGTAATAACGGCAGTCTACGCCGTAGCCCCGCTTGAATATTTTCGCGGCCTCAAGGCCCGTGTGCATCCACAGATCCCTGTCGTCAAATTCAAGGATATGGGCCGCATCTAAAACACGCAAAAGCTTCAGCTTCCTGACGATATCCGCGGTAGGGTTGTGGCCGGGCATCGGCAGCAGGTGATTGGCCAGGAATACTTTCCTTTGACACTCCAGGTTTTTAAGCAGCCACACAAAAGCCGCGGCGCAGGATTTCCGTTTCGGGAAGTCCAGCAGCGCCAGCAGGTCATAGGAGCGCTCCAGCTCCCGCTTCAGGCCCGCCAGAGAGGCGGGCCTGATCCTGCGGCCGCCCCCGGGGGGAGGCAGGTTTTTTATAAAAGAATAAGGGAACCGGAAGTCGTGGATTATGTCCAGGGAAACGCATGCGCCATCTTTAAGCCCCCGTATAAAAGCCTGCTCGAAATGCAGATTTTCAGGACATTCCGCGAAATTAGCGAACAGAATCCGTTTCATCGTTGATTTAACATTAGCAAAAGAAAGCAAAAGAAAGCAACGCCACGCAAGGGGTAAATGTGCGCGCGGAAACGGGTGGGGCAAAGATCAAATAAAGGAACGGATTAACACAATAATTACCGCGGTAGAGTTTTTTAAGGCATGGAGTATTATTGGAATTGCTAATTTTTCCTCTTTTTCATAAATGTAAGCAAGGATAAAACCCATTATGGCGGCACTAATAAATCCTCCGAAATGGACGCCTCCAAAAACAATGCCTGAAATAAACATGGAAAAACCTTTGCTGTGCTTTTTTCGCAGAAAGACAAATAAAAATCTTCGGAAAAATATTTCTTCGCCGATTGGCGCGACAACACAAACTGTGCTTAAATAAAAAAATGTCGCAATGGGGGATTTAAACGCGTAATTTGCTGTATATATGCCAAGCTGATTCCCTCCGCCGTTGATAATGCGTTCCCAAAAAACAGTACCGGGATGACTGAAAGAAGAAATTAAGCCGAATACAAATGCTAAAAGGAAAATCACGGCGATTACACTTATGAGTATAATCAAAAAATATTTTGTCGCTTTAATAAAATCGCTTGTGACTCTTTTTGAACTATAGTTTTTAAGACCATTTGTGGTGATGCCTATTTTCTTTAGAAAAGGAAGCAATATAATAAGGAATCCGCATTTGGCGATAAACTCAAGAACTTCCGGCGGCCCTGAGTGCAAAAAAATAGCCGCTACCAAATAGACAAGTATAGCACTTCCAATAATCGGAACGAAGTCTGCTTGGTTTACTGATAATTTTTCGGTAACCATTTTTTAGATACGGCAGGGTGTTGCCCTGCCGTATCTCCTATAACCCGCTAAGGAGCCGTTAGGAAATAAATGACACATTTCAGTAGAACAGGTCGGATGCAATGCGTGACGACGATGGTGTAGCTGGGCTACATTGAGGAGGAGCAACGCAGCAGCCGGCCAAAGATGCGCCTCCCCCGCGCCGACGGCGCGGGGGCTGACCGCTTTTGGGCTGCAACTGCGTCACCTGTTCGTAGCCTTGAATTGTGCTTCGCACCCGTCGCTTACGTAGCGTTGCTACGTCGCGCTCCTCGTTCCTTGTTTCGCCACAAAATCGGTCAGCCAAATATATCAGTTATTTCTTAACGGCTCCTAATTCATTCACATATAACGTGCCCATTAGGCTGTGTATAGCATCCAGAAGAAAACCCCGGGGCTTGCGGATAAGGATGTGGCCCCACTGGAGCGGGTGGCGCGTGTGCCACTACCTCCTGTACAGGTAGGTCACAAAATCGTGCCAGAGCGCGGCTTTATTGAAGGCGAAATCGGTGTATTTTCCCTCAAAGATGCCTTCCAGCTTCTCCTGCGCTACCCTGGTTTCTACAGGCGGCAGGTATATGGAGAGTCCCCCGCTTTCCGAAAGGTCCCTGTCCCCCGCTTTCCGAAAGGTCCCTGCCTAAGCGGTTCTTACCGGAGGCTTTATTATTGATGACCAGTTCTTTGGCGATGAAGTCCTGCAGGGCCGCGGCTTTCGCCTTAAGAGCCGCGGTTTTGTCGTCGGCCTGCTTGGCGTTGGCGGCCAGCAGGGCGGCGTACTGCGAGAGATCGCCGAAGAAAGATATAGTCATGGCCGGATCGATCTTGGCGCCTACGATGTCATAGCGGATGACGCCGTTGCGGGCGGCCGTAAGCGCTTGGGCGTCCCCGGCTTCTTTGGCCAGCTTGCCGAATTCAGAGAGCTTCGTCGCCAGATCGCCGAGCTTGGAGGACCTGATGGCTGAGAGCTGGGCGCTTTTTTTGACCGCGTCATAGAACATTTTAAAAGCTTCCACCATCATTGCGCCGGTTTCTTCCGTAGTCAGATTCGGATTCTTGGCCATGGCCCCCAAGAAGAGGCTGTAGGGATAGCCGTACCCCGGCACGACCTCTTGCGAACCAACTATAACCTCGGTGTAATCTTTGACCTCGTAGGCCACTTCGGCCATCTGCATCAGGCAGGCGTCAAAAGCCAGGACATCCACTTTACCGGCTTCCTTTAAGATCTGGCCGATCTGCTGCGTGCGGATATAATTGCCGGTCTCGTCGTCAAAAGAGATGCCTTTGCCCGTGGAGGCTTTTTTT